>JAFGJR010000305.1 GCA_016928975.1 Sedimentisphaerales bacterium
AAGAAGGTCGAGGAGCGCAACTTCGAGATCCGCAAGAGCCTGCTCGAATACGACGAGGTGATGGACTACCAGCGGAAGATCTTCTACACGCGCCGGCGAGAGATCCTGGCGGGTCGCAATCTCAAGCAGACGGTCCTCGACATGATCGACTCCACGATCAAGAACCATGCGGAAACGATGCTCGACAAAGAGTATGGGATCAAGAGTCTGGTCGAGTGGGCCCGCGTGAACTTCGATGTCGATCTGAAGGTTTCCGACGTTGCCGGCGCCGAGCCGAAGGAGATCGAAGCGATGATCAAAGATCGCGCCAGAGAGAATACCGCCAGCAACATCTCCCTTTCCATCGGTGAGTACCTGGAGGATTACAGCGATCCGACGACCTGGGACACATCGGGCCTCTCCAAGTGGGCGATGAGCTCATTCCAGGTGAATCTGAGCCCGGGCAAGATCAAGCAGTTGTCGCCGGAGCAGATCGAAGAGCAACTGACCGCGGCGGCGGCCGAGCAGATCGACCGGAAGGACTGTTCCCAACTTGTGGAATTCCTCAAGGACGAGTTTGGCGTGCGGCGGTTCGTCGATTGGGCCCGGGGCAAGTTCGACGTCCGGCTCGACCTGGACCGCGTGAGGGGTCTCAAGGCCGACCAGGTCCGCGAGATGGTTGTCCAGGAGACAGTCGCGAAGTACCGCCGTCGCGAGATCGAGTATCCGGTGGAGTTCGCGATGAGCATGGTCTACGGCCCGCAAGGCGCGAATATCTACGGATTTGAAGCGCTGGCCGGATGGGCGAACCGCAAGTTCAACGCCGGTCTCTCTGCCGAGCAGATTCAGAACGCCAAGCCGCGAGATTTGTACAACCAATTGCTGCAACTGAGCGAGAGCTTCAACGACGGGAAGCTCGACGAGGAGCTGTCGGAGAAGGTGGCCAGCCTGAACCGGCCCGACCTGGTCAAGTGGGCCAACGAGAGATTCGAGGCTTCGCTGCGAGAGGAAGACCTGGGCGATGACGACAGCGCCAGGACGCGCCTGGCTGAAGCAGGCCGGCGATTCCTTCGTTCCGAACTGGCCGACCTCGAGAAATACGTCCTGGTACAGGTCTACGACAGCACGTGGAAAGACCACCTGTATACGATGGATCATCTCAAAGACAGCATCTGGACGCGGTCTCTCGCCGAGAAAGATCCCAAGACGGAGTACAAGCGAGAGGGATTCCGCATGTTCAACGAGATGCTCGATTCCATCGAGGATCGGGTAACCGACGTGATCTTCCGGGTCCGCTTGACGGCGGAGGCCGGCGCGCGGGCGCGAAGCGTCTGGAACGTCAGCCGAACGTCGCACGATGAAGTGGGTCAGTTCTCAATGGCGGAACAGCAACGAGCGGCGGCCCAGGCGCCCCAGGGCGAGACGGTAGTCAAGCAGATCAAGCTGGACAAGCCCAAGGTTGGTCGCAACGACCCGTGTCCGTGCGGCAGCGGGAAGAAGTACAAGAAGTGCTGCGGCCGGAACGCCGGATAGTGCCTTCTCGTTCGCACGCACCCAATGCCGGGATATTGCGAAGGGAATCTTCTGAATGTTGTAGGGAATTGGCAGATTTGAGCCTGCAATCTCCCTATAAAAAGAAAACATCGGGTAACCCGAAGCTACCCGACGTTTTCCGGAGGGGAGAAAAATCTTCTTTTGAGCTATCCTCCGTATCGGCAGTTGCCTCACGGCACTTTAGCCCAAAAAAAACAACCAACTTTTCGCGTCAGATAACATTACGGAAGCCTGCCGCCAAAGGTTCGGATCGGGGGAGGATCTCGCGGGAGATTTCTTCGGATGTCAGACTGGTCTGTTTCCGATGCTTCCAACCCCAGCGGCCTGTACCGGGCCGAGTTTTCCATTTCCAAGCCTTCCACCCTTTGCTACGATGTCGGCGCGCAGGGCTGGAAGCCCTGGACATCGCAGATCGCGAATGGAAAGGGAATGGAGCTATGAGAAAGCTGGTGGTTCTTTGGCTGATTCCGGCGATTCTGAGCTTGGGGTGCCGTAGTATGGACAGTCACGGGAAGAAACGTGCCGAGATCGACGGGAAAGTCCGGCAATTGGTGTCGCAGATGACGCTGGAGGAGAAGGTCGGGCAGATGACCCAGATCACGCTGGAGCAGTTCTCGAAAGAGGACGTGAACGGCTATCTGACCCTCGACCCGAAGAAACTGTACGACGGGATCGTCAGTCATAACCTCGGCTCGATTCTCAATTGCGGCGGCCAGGCCCGGACCGTCCAGAACTGGCAGGAGATGATCACGCAGATGCAGGACTTCGCCACAAGGGAGACCCGGCTGAAGATCCCGATCCTCTACGGCATCGACACGATCCACGGCGCCAACTACGTCCTCGGCGCCACGGTCTTTCCGCATAACATCGCCATGGCGGCGACGCGCAGCGTCGAGCTGATGGACAAGGTCGGCGAGATCTCCGCTCTGGAGACACGTGCGGCCGGGATCCCTTGGAACTTCGCACCTGTGCTCGGCCTGGCTCGCCAGCCGATGTGGCCTCGCGTCTTCGAGACCTTCGGCGAGGACCCCTACGTCGCCTCGACGATGGGCGCTGCCTACATCCGGGGCCAGCAGGGCGAGGACATGTCCACCGCCGTCAAGGTGGCCGTGTGCATGAAGCACTATCTCGGCTACAGCTTTCCCTGGTCGGGCAACGACCGCACACCGGCGTACATTCCCGAGCGTCAATTGCGCGAATGGTTCCTCAAGCCTTTCGCCGCCGCCGTGAAGGCAGGCGCCGTCACCTGCATGGTCAATTCCTCGGAGATCAACGGCATCCCCGTCCATTCGAGCAAGTTCTATCTGACGGACCTGCTTCGCGGCGAGCTGGGGTTCGACGGATTCGTCGTGAGCGACTGGGCCGACATCGAGAACCTTTACACCCGGGAGATGGTCGCCAGGGACCGGCGCGAGGCCGTCAAGATGGCCGTCATGGCGGGTATCGATATGAGCATGGTGCCGTACGACTACAGCTTCTACGACACGCTGATCGAGCTGGTCAACGACGGCGAGGTCCCGATGAAGCGGATCGACGAGGCGGTCCGCAGGATTCTCCATGTCAAATACATGCTTGGCCTGTTCGAGAAACCGTATCCCAACAAGAACCTCATCCCACGATTCGCAACGGACGCCTCCCGCCAGGTGAACGTGCAGGCGGCGCAGGAAGCGATGACCCTGCTCAAGAACGACGGGGACGTACTGCCCCTGGCCAAGGACAGGAAGGTGCTGGTTACCGGTCCCTGCGCGGACAAGCTGTCGGTCCTCAATAGTGGCTGGAGCACGACCTGGCAGGGGGACAGGGAAGAGCTGTACCCGCAAGAGAAGGATACGATCCTGGAGGCGATTCGGAAGAAGCTGGGCAAGGATAATGTCGCATACGTGGATGGGGTCACGTTCGACAAGGAAACCAATACTGCCGGTGCGGTCACGGCGGCCCGGAACGTCGATCTGGTCATCGCGTGCATCGGCGAACCGCCCTATTGCGAGACGCCCGGCAATATCACGGACCTGACGCTGACCGAGCCGCAGTTGAGATTGGTGAAAGCCCTGGCGGGAACCGGCACGCCCATCGTGCTCGTTCTCGTGGAGGGCCGGCCTCGCGTGATCCGGACGATCGTCGATGACGCTCGGGCGGTCCTGATGGCGTATCTGCCGGGCATGGAGGGAGGCCAGGCCGTCGCGGATGTCCTCTTCGGCGACGCCAACCCGAGCGGAAAACTCCCGTTCACATATCCGAAATACCCAGGCGTCTTCACCTGGTATGACCACAAGCCCAGTGAGGAAAAGGGCGGCAACAAGTACGATCCGCAATGGCCCTTCGGTTATGGACTGTCGTACACGACGTTTGCCTATCGTGGCCTGGCGGTCAGCAAGAGCGAGATTGCGCCGGACGAGTCGTTGACCGTCACCGTGGAGGTCCTCAACACGGGCGAGCGGCCGGGCAAGGAAACCGTGGAGTTGTACGTGTCCGATCTGGTGGGCTCGGTGACCCCGCCGGTCAAGTCGCTCAAGCGGTTCCGGAAGATTGCGCTTCAGCCGAAGCAGGTGGAGACTCTCCGCTTTGAGCTGACGTCGGACGATCTTGCCTTGATCGGCCGGGACAACAAGCCTGTGGTCGAGCCCGGCGAATTCAGAGTCCTCGTGGGGGAGTTGTCCGTGAACTTCACCGTCCAAGAGGCGAAGACCAAATGATGTCAGCCTTCGGTGTTGCGCTATAGGTCGCTCAGCAGGATGCAGTAGACCTCCGTCATACTGCGAACGTAGAGGCGGTCGCCGACGAGCGCGGGATGGGACCAGATCTCGGCATCTCTGAACAGCCGCAGACGCGAGATCAGCGTGAAGTGAGTCCGTGATGCTTCGAACAGGATGAGCTCGCCGTCGACGGATATGGCCAGGACACGGTCATTGCCGGCGATCAGGGTAACGTGATTCTCGAACGCAGGATCGTCCCCGATCGTGTAAAGCGTCTTGAGACCATCGCCCAGGTCAAGACAGAAGAGGCCTCCAGAGCAGCCAAACACCAGCCCACTCACGGCAACCGGCGTGGAGGTGTCGGGCTTGAGACCGGGGTTCCATGCGGCCGGTAGGGTCAGGATTCGTCCACTCTCGCCGAAGACATGGAGCCGCGTGCCGTTGTTCTCCGTGCTCAGGAGGATTTGCCCCGCGACGTTTACCGGCGTAGGCACATTGTAGTCGCCTTTCTTCAAAGGCAACAGCTCCCACAGCCGTTGCCCGGTGTTCGGGTCCCAGCCGCCCAGGGATCTGGCGTCATAGCCCACGATCTGGCGGACCCCACCGAATATGCCAAGGATCAAAGAGGCATGAGCAGCCGGCTCGCCCGGGGTCTTCCAGAGCACTGCGCCGGTGGACAGGTCGAGGGCGACGAGTGAGGCATCCTGTGCTCCGGGATTGACGATCAGTTTGTCGTCGACAATCAGCGGCGTGGAACTCATCCCCCAGGTGGCCAGGTCGGCCCCGAAGTCTTTGACAACGTTCCGTCGCCAGAGGATTCGGCTGTCACGGAGATCGACGCAATGCAGGTCGCCGAAGGCGCCCAGGAGATACACGAGATCGTCGTGAATCACAGGCGCGGCGCGCGGGGCATTCGTGAACTCCATCTTCGTTGGCGTGGCGTAGGCGATGGTCCAGATTTCCTTGCCTGTCTTCGCGTCGAGGCACCGCCAGATGTCCTGGTCCTTCCGGTCGTTCTTGTCGGCGATGATCACGTACTGAAGCGTGGCCGCGACGCCGGACAGGCCGGTGCCGGTCAAGCCTCGCCGCCACACGAGGCTTGCGCGACAAGGCAGATGGTCGGGCACGCTCGGCGTGATGGCAGACCGGTCGGGACCTCGCCAGTCCGTCCAGGGCACGGCGTCCGGGTACAGAGGCGAGCGATCTTGCACTGCACATTGCGTGTGGAGCCCGACGAAGCCGGTCTTTGAATCCAGCGCACCAAGCAGTTGCGGATCGTTATTGACGGACAGTAGAGCATCCATGATGTCTCGCTCGACGTTCGGTGCGACCCTGGTCGTAGCGAAGACGGTGATGAATGGCACCGGCGCTGTTCGGCCGATCACCCGAAGCGTTCCTCTCTCCACGCCGTCGCAACCATCCACAAGGGGCTCTGCGTAGGCGGAAATGACCGCTGCTCCGGCCTGGCCTTCGGCTACCGTCATAGCCGCGGTCGTGCAACTCGTCACAATTTGCAGAGGCGGCACCACTGTCACACCATGGTTTGCCAGTGCAGCCAGCGCGGCGGAGTGCCTCTCCTCATCACAGGCAGGTCCAAGGAGGATCGTGTAGTCGGCCAGGTCCTTCATTGTCCTGGCCAGGTCATCCACGCGTACGACGAAGAGGCCGGCAACGTCGGATCTGCCTTCTCTGTCCGTGAGTCGAAGAAGGGGACGGATGCTCAGGTTAGCCATTGCCGCCTGTAATTGCACAGCGGACGCTTTGCCGATGATCAGATCCACAGGGTCCGATTGGGACCGAAGGACATCCGGCAGGTGTTGAGTGTAGCTGACCTGGACAGACCTACGAATCCTGCCCCGGAGATAGGCCGCGAGGACCGAGTAGTCACGCCGGGCGAGGTCTCCCGTATCGGTGCCACGGAGCGCCGAAGACAGCGGGTCGGTCACCACAACGCGTAGTGGCTCCGCTTCGGGGGTCTTCATGGCGCTCACCTTCCCCTCCGCGCTGCGGCTGAGGTGCCAGAGCCATGCCGACAGCCCCAACAGCGACAGGACCGTGCCCCATAAAATCAGCTTCCAACCCGTGCTCATTGCGGATCCCTTGCCTCAAGGGCAGAACCACCCCGATCACGACAGTCCTATCGGCACACGAACAACGCTACTTGTGCAATGGAGCTCATTTCCCGGGGCATTGCGGCTTGCGTTCAGCATGGATGCGCGGTAAAATAAAGGGATATCATTTCAGGGACCGGCTGATCGAGAGTCGAGGAGCGACTCCACGCTATCGCATGGCAACCGTTGAGAGGGTGACTTCATGCTTGCACAGTCGTTTGCCGGTGGCTGGGGACGTGTCATCTCATTGCTCGTCGCGATTCAGGCTCTCAGCCTTACGGCGCGGGCCCAGTACGGCGGGGGCAACGGCACGCCTGAGAACCCTTATTTGATCCTCACAGCCGCCCAGTTGAATGCCATCGGTGCGCAGCCAGGCGACTGGGGCAGATGCTTCAAGTTGATGGCCGACATCGACCTGAGCGGCTATCCCGGGACGGAGTTCAACAGGATTGGCACGCCGGACGACGGCCCGTTCGCGGGCACCTTCGATGGCAACTACAAGACGATATCGAGTTTCCGATGGTCATCGGAATGGATGCGCTATATCGGGCTCTTTGGTTTTGTTGATGGGGAGAACGCCCTGATCATGAACGTGACCTTGGTGGCTCCTGTCATCACCAATGAAGGCGGCCAGTACACGGCTGCGCTGGCCGGGTTCCTTCGGGCCGGGACGATTGCGAATTGCCATGTCCGTCGCGGGGAGATCTCCGGCGACGCCTGTGTCGGTGCTCTCGTCGGCAAGAGGGAGTCGGGCACGATCATGAACTGCACGGTCAGCGCCGCAGTAAGTGGGGGCAGCCGCGTCGGCGGTCTGATCGGCCACAGTTATTGGGGGCTGACCGAGCGATGTGATGCAGTGGGGGATGTGACAGGGTGCTTGGAGTTGGAATGCTGGGCTGCCGGAGGTCTCATTGGAGAGAACCAGAATGGGATCGTGGCGGACTGTCATGCCAGTTGCTCGGTCGAGGGTAGACGCGACGTCGGCGGTCTGATCGGGCGTAGTTACTGCGCCGGTGTTCGCCGCTGCTGGACGGACGGTGCCGCCTCTGGCGAGCAGGATATCGGCGGTCTGATTGGACGAAACGACGGCGGGGAGATCACTGACTGCTACTCCCTGACCGACGCCTCTGGTGTCGTCTTCATCGGAGGTTTGGCGGGTTTTCACGGGCCATCCTGCGATTGCACGACGGCCACGATCGGCGTCATCGAGCGGTGCTATGCGGCCGGACCGGTTTCAGGCCTCTCGGACCGCGCCGGTCTGGCGCCTGCGAATCCTCGGGGTCTCATCAGGGATTCCTTCTGGGACATACAGACGACGGGTTGCAGGAGCAGCGCCGACGGGAATGAAAGGACCACGGAGCAGATGCAAGATCCCTCCACATATCTCAGCGCCGGCTGGGATTTCGCGGGGGAGAAGCAAAACGGGATCGAGGACGTCTGGCATCCACCTGCGCCTGGAAGCTACCCCCGGCTCGCCTGGCAGCGCTTGACAGGCGACCTCGACGGAGACGGCAAGGTTGATTCCCGCGATTTCGCCGTCCTCGCCCGGCAGTGGCGGCGAATCGACAACGCGTTCTGGTCGCATGGGACTTTCATGGCGGCCGATGGAACGATCGACTTCGACGACCTCGACGTCTTCGCCGACGCATGGCTCACCAGCGGCGAGTAGTCGTGTGCGAAGGCCAGAGCACAAGACGAAGAAGCGACAAGTGAGCCAGGTGATGGTGCTGACGAGAGCGGTTTTTCGTGCATTTTGGGCTCCTGGCGCGCATAATGTGCGCGCGGGTTGGATCCTGTCGCGTTCATCAGGTGGCGTCGGGACATATGGGACTTGTGACGATGGGTCGAACCGGGATTTCGCGTGCGGAGTAGTAGGAGGGTGTGCCGGGCGGGCCGGCTCCGGGATGGATTGAATTCAAGGAAAACTGACGATGCCGATATTCGAGTACAGATGCGAGCAGTGCGGACACGTGATGGAGGTCCTTCACAAGAGCCTTGACGCAGAGAGCGTCACCTGTGCGAAGTGCGGCGGCTCGGACCTCCGCAAGCTCTTCTCTAATTTTGCCGTCGGACAGGGCAAGGCGTCCGAATCCCGTGCCTGTGATTCCTGCTCGGCCCTTCCCGCCTGTGGCGGCGGCTGTCCCGGCGGCACATGCCCAATGTCCTGACCCACCAGTAGGCTACTCGGTGCCCTCGTTCAGCCAGATGTCCAGGCGAGGGGTTTGCCAGCCGTAGGGTTTGTCGAGGATGTCGAGGTCACCATCGCCGTCAAGATCGGCAATCTTCGACTCGTGGTTGGCGATGCCTTCGGAGACCAGGACGGTCTCGAACTTGCCCTTGCCGTCACCGAGCAGGAGCATGTTCTTGGCGTCCGGATTGCCGTCGTTGAGGCGCATCTCGGCGACCCAGATGTCGAGATGGCCGTCTTTGTTGAAGTCCACCAGGGCCAGGGAGTGGCCGCAGTCCACCTCGCGGATCAGCTCCGTGCCCACCCAGGTGCCTTTGTGCCATTCGTACATCATCAGTGGCGCCCAGCCGTCGCCGACGACGAGGACCACTTCCGGTCGCCCGCCCTCGATGAGCTGGCCGGCCGCAGCGCGGGTGAACTGGTAGCCGGCGTCGATGATGTTTGGCACGTAGCTGGCGCCGCCTTCGTGTTTGAACCAGCGTCCGCCGCCGACGATGTCGAGTTTTCCGTCGCCGTCGATGTCGATCTTGGCCAGGCCCTCGTGCTCATTGACGCCCTTGAAACCCGGGTAGGGACGGGTCTGCCGCTGCTGCATCTCGCTATCGGCGTTCCACGAGTAGATCTCCGTGCACGGCCAGGACTCGGCCTGGCGTGGATTGTTCGGGGTCTCTGCGATGTACAGCTTGCGGGCTCCCTGGTTCCAGAACACCAGCTCCTGCCGGCTATCGCCATCGAAGTCGCCGAACATCAGGTCGTGGTGCTTGTTCCCGCCGAAGCTCTTGATGGTGTGGCGCTTCCACGGTTTCTCGGCATCGAAGTCCGGGCACGGGTTCTCCCACCACCAGACCATGTTGTTTTGCCAGTCGCCCGCGAAGACGACGTCGAGGTCGCCGTCCCCATCGATGTCGAGGGCGTCCGAGCCCGCCTCGATATGCAATGGTTCCGCATTCACGACGTACCTGGCCCAGCCGGTCGCCCCCCGGCGATACCACACGAGAGCCGGCGCCTTCGTCCGCTCAGCGATGACGAAGTCGTTGACGCCGTCGTTATCGATGTCACCCACCAGGCTCGCCGTCTGCTGATCCCCCTGGTTCGGGACCGGCAGATCGCCCGTCGCGCTGGACAGATGCTTCCATCTGACCCCAGTCGCCTGGGCGATGCTGCACAGCAGCAGAAGGGCCGTCGCGGTTTGAGTGACTGTGGAGCACACCCGACTTCGCATGGAAGGACTCCTACGGAGGGACTATGGGGCGTCGAGCATCGGCACGGAGATCTTCCGTCGAGCCGTGGATTCACGAGGCGGCGGCTTGGCCGGTTTTGCGGGCGGTTCATTCGCGTCGGGCTCCACGGCTCTTAGTTTCGACCGCGAGCTCTTGCCGCCGTCCATGAGATGGTGGATGGCCGCCTCCATCGTGTTCTTCTTGCCCTCGAACGCGGTGAGGCTGTGGATCAGGTTGCAGCAGCGCACCAGGCAGGCGATGTTGGACTGCTGGGATTGCTCGTTCAGACCGAGGCTGCTGACCATCTCGTGCTGCGCCAGCGGCGTGGTCGTCAGGATGATCGCGACGAAGCTCAGCACAAGGAACCCTGCGATGAAACCCAACAGGCCGGAGAGCACGATATCGAAAACCGCCGGAAACGGAATATTGAACTGTCCGGTCAGGAACACATAAGACAAGCCATGCAGAATGGCGAAACATCCGCCCGCCAGCACGAGCATGCTCAGTGCCATGCCATAGGACGCGGCCCCGCCCGGCGCAGGGGCGAACTCAGCGACGATCGGGGCAAGGAAAATGGACACGTAGATCGAGACGAGAATGTTGAACAACAGGACCCAGGTCGCATAGAACCGCAGGCGCACCGCCACCCAGATGAACAGCACGCCTGACAGGATGGCGATCCAGAATACCATGTTCTCTACCCCACGACCCTCTTGAGTTCTGCCAGACTCGTGACGCCGGCGACGATTTTCTTCAGCCCTTCCTTGCGAAGCCCGGCAAGCCCCTTCTGAGTGCCTTCGGTCCTGAGCTTGGCAATGAGAGATTCACCCTGGGCAATCTCCGCCTTCAAGGCATCGTTGACGACCATCAGATCGCAGACCGCGATCCGTCCATAGTAGCCGGTTTTCTCGCAGTATCGGCAGGCGCCCGGCTCGAAGACCCCCGAATGATCGATCCCTTTCTTGTGGAACCCATCGATTTGACTGTCGCTGAGCTGAGCGGGCCTCTTGCAGCGCTTGCACAGGACTCGCACGAGTCGCTGCGAGACGATGAGGTTCAGGCCGGCCGACAACAACAGCGGCGAGACGCGCAGGTCCAGCAGTCGGATCAGGGCGGTGGCGTTGCTGTCACAGTGGATCGTGGCCAGCACCAGGTGGCCGGTCTGTGCGGCTCGCAGTGCGATCTCGGCCGTCTCCTCATCGCGAATCTCGCCGACGCAGATCACATCGGGGTCCTGTCGCAGGATGCTGCGCAACGCCTTGGCGAACGTGATGTCCGCTTTGGGATTGATCTCGATCTGGCTGGACTCGGGCAGCACGGCCTCGATCGGGTCCTCCACGGTAATCACGTTCCGTGTGAAACGATCCACCTCGTTGAGCATGGCGTACATGGTGGTGGTCTTGCCGCTTCCGGTGGGCCCGCAGATCAGGATCATGCCGGATGGCTTCTTCAGGGCCTCTTGCAGAATCTCGTGCTGTTTGCCGGAGAATCCCACATCGGCCAGGGTGAACGATCCGGCGTTCTTGTTCAGCACGCGGATGGAAAGCTTCTCACCGTTGAGGACACCGGCGCTGGCCACGCGGAACGAGGCGGTGGAGCTCCCCCTGCGGGCCATGAAACCGCCATCCTGGGGTCTCCTGCGTTCCGAGATGTCCATTCCGGAGACCGCTTTGATGCTGTTGATGATGGCACGGCATGCGTCGGCGTTCAACTCATTGACGGTCCTGAGCACACCGTCAACTCGCAGGCGGATCGTGTAGGTGGCCTCATCCCTCGGATCGATCAGGAGGTCGCTGGCCCGGCGTTCCAGGGCATTGGCAATTGTCTCCTCTGTCAGATTGAGGAACTTGGCGTCCTCGCGTTTGGCCTCGCCGTGTCCGTAGATGTCATCGAGCGTTCGGCCGGAGGAGTCGAGCAGGTGCAGAACGGTATCCTCCTCTTCGGGCTGCGAGCGGACAGACCGAAGGGCCGTCACCACGTGCTGGAGCTGCCGCGTCAGGACCTCGAAGAAGCTCTCCTTGCCTTCCCGGGTCTTCTTCGCCGTGTCGATGAGGAACAGCGTCACCAGGAGCACCGGTCCGGTGAACAGCGTCAGGACATTGGCGTAGACCCTGTAGTCCTTGGGCACGAGCGGACTGAAATTCACTCGCTGGACGAGATAAACGCAGAGATAGAACCATGCGACGAGCAGGAGCAGCCGAATCGGGTTGAACGACAAGGACACGAGCAATACGGCGGGATATCCCTCCACACCCCCGGTCGACCCCACACGCTCCAATGCGAGAACAGCTTCCAGCATTTGCACAGGCCTCTCTTACCGTTCACATCCGGATAGAACTCCACCATCCCACAGACTACCGAGCTCCGTGGGGTTTGGCAAGGGCCAATCGCAGATTATGTCACGGGCGGACCACCTGGACGGGGCGGAGGGGAGCATCACAGGTCTTTCAGGTCATCGAGCCCTGAATCGGATTCGCCGAGCCCAAGGAAGCTGTCGGATGCGTCGAGATCACCGAAGCTGTCCTCCTTGTCATCCAGGGGTTTTGCCGGCTTCTTCTGGGGCTTGGCTGCCGGTGGCGCCGGCTTCTTGGGTGGCGTGATCTTCTCAGGTTTGCCATTGATCTGGCAAAGAAAGGTCAAGGGCCCGATGCGGATGTAGTCACCGGCCTTCAGGGTCGTTTGTCCATCGACCTTCCGGTCGTTGACGAAGGTACCACACGTGGAATCAAGATCGCGAATCTCCAGCGCTTGCCCGTTCATACTGAGTTGACAATGCTGGCGGGACACCGTGGGCAGGGGAATGTACAAGTCGCATTCATGGCGCCGGCCGATGACTGTCACGTTGCTGGTGAGAGGAAAGCTCTTGTGTGACCCGTTCTTCTTGAAAAGCACCAGCTTGATATCCATTCGACCTCTCTCCATACTCTCTACCGGACCCGGACATAGAACATATTATAACAATCCCGGCGTCCCATAACAACAACGAAATTGTCCGGACCCGCCTCGCACGTGAGACATCTCCCGAGTGACTTCATAACTACATGCACGACATGGATTTACGACGATTTCCGACGACGGTGGCAGTACGGTCCCGTTGTCCGGCGGATTGTCGGAGACCCCGCAGCGTTGGCCCCAGGGCCAGCGCGCACTTTAGGTAAATTGGGCTGGCGCGGTAAGGGGTTTTGGGGGAGAATCGTTTCGTGTGACATATTCTTA
>JAFGJR010000306.1 GCA_016928975.1 Sedimentisphaerales bacterium
CATGTTCACGCCGGTGAAGCTGCTCAGCGGCATCAGCGCCTCGGTCCAGTCGGCGGCGTTCACCGCCGTCGCGTTCGTCACCGTCGCCGACTTGTTCGAGCTGTCGGTGACCACGACGTATAGATCCTGGGCGCTGTTGTACAACGGACTGTCGATCACGACCCCTTGCCACTGGCCGGTCACACTGCCGGTGGTTTTGATGCCCTCGAACTGGAACGTCCGATCCTCCCCGGCGGCATGCGACGTCACGCACAGACCAATGTACACCGGGGCCGTCATGACGACGTCCTGCGTGCCCACAAATGTCCACGAGGTTCCATCGGCGGACGTGTAGCCGGTGAACGTGTCGCCGAACCGCTCGATCTTGACCCAGAACGGCGGGGCAATCACCGCGGCGGACTGGGTGTTCGACGTGGCGTCGTTGTCGCCCATATTCAGACCGGCCGACGCACGGTTCTGGAAAACAGCTCCGTTGCCGGCGCTGCCGGTCATGCACATCTGCGCACTTGCCGATTGGCCGTCGAGGCTGTCGCGAATCATCACGCCGCCTTTGGCCCACGTGTTGGAGCCGGTGCCATTGCTGACGACCTTGGCGAGGATGCTGCCGTCGCCATTGAGGGTCTTGTAGGCGTAGGTGAACTCGTCGCTGGTGCCCCAGATATCCTCGCCGGCGCCCGTGAGCGTCATCTTGCCACCGGTCTCGGTGACAGCCACGCTGGTCGGTTGCGGATACCCACGCACTTGCAGGCTCAGAGTCTCCATGCCGTTGACCGTCCAGTTCATCGGCGTGTCAAAGGTCCGATCCGTCTGGGAGTAGTACGGGCTGTCGGCGTTGTTGTAGGCCAGTGGCATCGACTGGCGGCCCGTCTTGACGATGGTCTGCTCGGCAAACGGAGCCGTGCCATATCCAACCGCTGAGCCAGTGCCATTGCCCGGATTGCCCGGAGCCGGCTCGGTGTAGCCCCAGCCATCGATCCAGGTCTGGAAGATGCGGCCTTCCACGTCGTCCACATAGTCCTCAAAGTCATCGACGACGATGAAGTTGGCCGTCGTGAAGCTCCAGACCGCACCGGTCCACGGGCTGTCTGCCTCGGCAGGGTTGACCTCGTCCACTCGCCAGTAGTAGGTCTTGCCAAACTCCAGAGTCCCCGGATTGAAGGTGGTGTTATCGACCGGCTGCTGGCCGCGATAAGCAGTCCCATCTGCCACGGCATTGGGGTCGTCACTGAAGTAGATCTGATGGGTGGCAGCCCTCGTGCCGGCCGTCCACTTCAACTCCAGAATCTGGGTGGTATCGACGGCGCCGTTGCGAGGCCGGGGACCGTACGCCCAGAGGGCCTCGAACGGCATCAGGTAGCTGCCGGCGATCAACTCGCGATTCGGGACGCCTGCGCCCTGCCAGGCAGCCGAGCCGGAGTCCCCGCCGCCACCTTCCTTCCAGTGCATCATCAGGTAGTAACGCCCTGCCTCCAGAGTGATCGGCTTGGACTGCTGACTGGGCTCTTTATCCCATTCCTGTGCATTGGTCCACGTGTCCACGGAGGCGATCACCGCCGCGCTATCCGGATCCGGACCCAGGAAGAGCTGGGACTGGTCATCCGAGGCCACCCAGAACGTGTACTCGCCGGCCACAGGGACATGCAGCCAGGCCGACAGCTTGCCAATGTAGTTGTCTCCGATGATATCGGCCGGTGACTCGAAGTTCGGCATCTTGTCGTTCACATCGGTCGGCGAGCCCGGATACCGCGCATCCGCGTAGATATCGGCGATTGTGGTTCCTGTGTTGCTATTCATCCACAGCTCGCGCTTGGCGAAGCCCAAGCCTGGAATCGTCGTGGTGAAGCTCCAGACGTCGCCCACCTGCTTGTCACCGAAGGCGTCGATCTCATCGACCGCCCAATAGTACGTCGTCTCCAGTGCCAGCGGAGGCAGGTCGAGCATGGTGTCCACCAAGGACCCCTGGAACGCGGCTTCGGCGCGGTTGGCCACGTCCTCCTGATTCGCGCTGAAATAGACCTCATGACCGAACGCATTCTGTCCGGGCATCCAGGCCAGATCGACATCGAGGCCCTGATACAAGGCGCCGTCCGCCGGGATGGGCGCGAAGGCCGTCACCGGAGCCAGGGTGAAGCTCCACACGTCACCCTCCCAGACCGTCTTCAGGTCCGCCTCGATCTCATCGACGCGCCAGTAGTACGTCGTGCCCGGCTCGCTGGCCATCGCGGCATACATCGTGGCTTGCGTCAGACGCGCAGCGACGACATTGGCCGGACCCAGATCGGGGGTCGTGCCGAGAAGGACCTTGTGGAACTGGGCGCTGTCGCCCGACTCCCACTTCAGGAGGGGCATTGTGACTCCCTGTGCCTTGTCCGCCGGGGCCGGATTCACCGCCTTCGGCCATCGTGGCGGATTCCCGTTGAACAGCGCCTTGACCTCCTCGGCCGTCAGAGCCACGTCGAAAAGCCATACGTCGTCAATCATCCCCTGGAATTCGCGGTTCGACTCGTCGGTCCTGCCGATGGTGAAATTGGCGGTGCTGCCCGCAGGGACCGTCGCTCCGCTGCCACTGACGCCAGCCGGCTCGCCGTTGATGTAGTAGCGGTGCTCGTTATCCACGACAGCCGCCACATGGACCCATTCGTTGAGCGGCACCTTGCCGGAGCTCAACGTGCCGATATAGGCTCCACTCACCCCGGTGCTGAAATGCAGGGACCCACTGGCCTCGGTATAGAGGCTGTAGATGCGGGGCGAGCCGCCCTTGGCCAGAACACCCTGCCAGTCGTCGCCCGTCGGCCCTCTGTGCCTGGCCGCGTTGATCCAGGCGCACACGGTGACCTTGCCCGTCGTCGGGTTCAAGCTGGCGCTGTGCGGGACATCCACGTAGTCATCGGCGCCGTCAAACTTGATGGCCTTGTTGAGCTGCCCCGCGACCCATGTGGGACCGTTCAACAGCTTTCCATGATTGGCCTTGCTGGAGCTGTCCTTCGCCGCAGTCCCGGAGCCCTCGTCGAATTTCCAGTGCCCCAGAGTGCCCGCCCAGGCGCTGCTCGCCAGGCACAGCATCAACAGGACACAGATCAAGATTGCCAGTTTCTTCCACATACTCCGATCTCCTCAAAACAAGTGACCATAAACGCACACGCGGCGACCACGTCGCCTCCTCTGCCGCTCCCACCGATGCTCCATGGTGAGAATCACGCTCTCCCCGCCGATCTCAACCACCACCTTTCTCCCCGGACCCGGGGCCATTCTTCTCCGGATTTGCGTCCGGGCGTCGTGCCGCCCGGACGGGATTATGGCTTGATCACGCGAATATCATCGATGAACAACATGCCTGTGCCGTCCACCAACGGATTGCTCTGGTTGCCGATGCCGATGGTCATACTCTTGACCCTGGTCATATTCACGCCGGCGAAGTCGCTCAACGGCATCCGCACCTCGGTCCAATCGGTGACATTGACCGCCGTGGTGTTCGTCACCGTCGCGGACTTGTTTGCGCTGTCGGTCACGACGATATAGAGATCCTGAGGGCTGTTGTACCTCGGACTGGCGATCACGGCCCCTTGCCACTGGCCGGACACGCTGCCGGTCGTCTTGATGCTGTCGAACTCGAATGTCCGATCCGTGCCGGCTGTATGCGAGGTCACGCAAATCCCGATGTGGACAGGACCGGTCATCACGATGTCCTGCGTGCCCACGTTGAACCAGGAGGCGCCATCGGCGGACATGTAACCCGCGAAGGAATCGCCGAAGCGCTCCAGCTTGACCCAGTACGGAGGCGCGACGGCCGCCGTGGCGTCGCTGTTGCCGGAGCCGCCATCGGTGAGGTTACGATACTGAAAGCTGGCGCCGTTGCCACCGCCGCCGGTGACGACCATCATCGCGTGCATCGAGCCGCCGTCGAGGCTGTCGCGGATCATCACGCCGCCTTTGGCCCACGTGTCGGAGCCGGTGCCGTTGCTGACTACGCGGGCGACGATCGTGCCGTCGCCATTGAGGGTCTTGTAGGCGTAGGTGAACTCGTCGCTGTTGTACCAGATATCCGCACCGTCCCCGGTGAGCGTCATCTTGCCGCCGGTCTCGGTCACGGCCGTAGTCGTCAGTTCCGGATAACCCCGGACTTGCAGGCTCAGGGTGTCCATGCCGTTGACCGTCCAGTTCATAGGAGTGTCAAAGGTGCGATTCGTCTCCGAATAGAATGGACTGTCGGCGTTGTTGTAGGCCAGCGGCATCGACTGCAAGCCGCTCTTGACGATCGTCTGCTCGGCGAACGGCGCGCTGCCGTATCCGACCGTCGACCCGGTGCCGTTGCCCGGATTGCCGGGAGCCGGCTCGGTGTAACCCCAGCCGTCGATCCAGGTCTGGAAGATGCGGCCCTCCACGTCATCGACGTAATCCTCGAAGTCATCGACCACGATGAAGTTGGCCGTGGTGAAGCTCCAGACAGCACCTTTCCACGGGCTGTCCGCCTCAGTGGGATTGACCTCATCGACTCGCCAGTAGTAGGTCTTGCCAAACTCCAGAGTCCCCGGATTGAAGCTGGTATTGTCCAGCGGTTGCTGGCCGCGATAGGCTGTTCCGTCCGCCACGGCATTGGGGTCATCACTGAAGTAGATCTGGTGGGTGGCAGCCTTCGTGCCGGCCGTCCACTTCAACTCCAGAGTCTGGGTGGTATCGACGGCGCCGTTGCGAGGCCGGGGACCGTAGGCCCAGAGCGCTTCGAATGGCATCAGGTAATTGCCGGTGATCAGCTCGCGATTGGGAATGCCTGCTCCCCGCCACGCGGCGGCGCAGTTGTCCCCGCCGGTGCCGTCCTTCCACAGGGCCATCAGGAAGTACCGACCTGCTTCCAGAGCGATGGGCTTGGACTTCTGGCTGGGGAACTTGTCCCATTCCTGGGCATTGGTCCAATCCGGCACGGAGGCGATCCTCTCGGCACTGTCGGCATCTGCTCCGAGCCACA
>JAFGJR010000307.1 GCA_016928975.1 Sedimentisphaerales bacterium
GTTGGAACGAAGGAGTCAGTGATCCGGCGATGCGCGGCCGGGAGCGACTCCCTAACTGTGAGCATGTGGTTGGCCTTCTTGGCCTCCGACGGAGCGGAGCGCCGCCCCTGCTCCGCAGGTGGGGTCCGAAGGGCGGAGTCCTGGAGGTTCACGTCCAGCGGCTCCGCTCAGACCTCGAGGAGGGGACCTCGTCGCTCAGCGAACGGACCGACGCCATCGATTGGCGCCTGCGGCGGATCGAGTCAGGCCACGGCGCGCTCCGCAGAGCACTGGACCGGATCGATGGGCGCCTTAATGACCACATCGAACGACAAGACAAGATCGAAGCCGCGACAGGAAAAACGCTGACCGGTCTGAAATCGTCAATCGAGGGACTTTCCGAGCTCTTCGTGCTCAGATCCGGCCGATGAACCGTTGCAGAGTATTGCAGGGTATTGCACCGAACCGCCAGTCTTCTATAGGCGTCTGCGGCGAGCCCTCCGTTGGCACATTCCTTCGCCAGCGTCCCTGCGCGGGGGCTCACGGCTCAATAGCGCCAAACCGTTTCCACGCCCCGGCGTTTCCTGGCCCTACGACGGCACACACCCAGCCTAGCCAATCACCCGCCGTCGGGTTGTTGTTGAAGCGAATGCCATCGATCGCCGGATCACATGTACCACTCGGAGGCGTATCGTGAACCATGTCGACTGTAATGTTGTTGGATTGCGTGTTGCCGCCTCCGGTAGCCCCCCCGATACGGAACCCGTGAGGGAAGCGCGCGCGTGGCTGATAGGGAGTCGCGCCTGCGGTGTACCAATCCTCGACGCAAAGACCGCTTTCGACGTGATCAGCCCGCTCAAACCATAGACCGCGCCAGCACCAGAGGCCATCATGGTCCGAGCGGCCCAACGCCATCAAACCATTGATAGCCTCATCGTCCGTCACACTTTCAACATACATCGCCGAACGCGTACCGCCCCAAACGTTTGGTGTTCCGGTCCCGAAGATCTGTCGCGACGGTCGCGCCGGGAACTGAGCCGTGGCCGGCACAATCTCACGTGACTGAAGCTGTGTTGTTGCGACGGCCCCATGCTGGGCGTCGATTATCGGCGGCATTGTAGAGTAGTCGATCGTGTTAGTGAGCGGGCCAATCACGAGAGTGTTCTTGCCGAACTGTGCATAATGCTGGTTACCCTCGACGTACGCACTAATGAAGACGGCTCCTGTGCTTGGGCCGGTCAGGATGGAACCACCGATGTTGGCGTTAGTATGTGCACCCACGAACGTATTGCCGTACCATGATTCGTCCACGATGCCGTATCCCTGGTTCTTCATTGCGTTGCAGCTTGTGCACGAACCAGCCTGCGCATCGGGACCGCCACCGTAGTAGAAACCATGTCGTAAATTCATTTCAGAATGCACGCTAGTCAGCGAGGTCACGTCTGTGCCGATGGGGCCGGCGTGAATGCCATCTCGTCCGAAACCGCAGACAAACACGTTGTCCAGTCGACAGAACCCATACAGACGAATGCCGTCGGCGGTGCTTTCCCCGGCGTCCACGGGAAACTGGCTATGCAAAGCGCCGCAATCGGCGGTTCCCCTGATAACCAGATCACGAACTCCGGACCCTGCTGAAAGGATCATACCGGGCACGGAAGACCAGATCTGCGAGCCGGACTGTGAACCACAGGCGGAAGGTGGCATCAACGAAATGACTGTCCCGTTATTGTCTCCGTTCCCTGCCCCTTCCAAGGTCTGTCGGGCGGCAACCTCAATGGTCTCCGAGCTGAAGTAATCGACCTGTCCAGCCGGGCGAGTCTTCGGGAAGTAGAACCGGTCCCCCGGGTGGGCTACAAGACAAGCATTGATACCGGGGCCGTCATCGTGGCAGCCGTCCGCCACGACACCCGGACAGTCCAACGCGACATTGACAAATCCCTGGACTGCATTGATGAGCGAAGACTGCTCCGATACAATCGCTTCACCAGAAGCAGGTTCGACGCACCCACCAAGGAACAGCGCCCCCAAGGCGACACCGCCCTGGCAGGTCCGCCGCAAACTCAGCCAGATCCACTCGTCCGCAGCCATATCGTCGCCCTCCTCATCGCAGCTAGAGTATCATGGCCATCCGAACGAAGCGAGACAGACCGAAGCCGGCCGCCACTCAGGGCGCCCAAGCGGACGGAATCCCGCCTACGTCGCACGTCGGAGAACAGGAACCCATCGAGCCCGAGCCAACCGCGATTGCCGAGGCTCCGAGCGTCGCATCCGGTCGGCCGTTTGGGCGACGGAGAGGCAGCAAGAGATAGGTGGCCTCCCATTTGAGCTTGTAGTGTAGTGGTTAGGCCCCCCTTTGACAGTTTTGGGGAGAGCGGGTGGCCCTGGGGAGCTCGGAAAACGACCGGACAACCCTCGGCGGCCCCCCGGTTAACGCCTTGAACGCTGTCGCGCGCGCGCGCGAGCACCGGCCACTCGGGCATCCGCTACTCGCTAAAGGGGTGGACGAACGTGAGGGGTTGTGGGTGCGCTGGCGTGCCCATCCAGCGTCAAACCCCCTGCTCGCCAGGAAGCGGGCCGTCCTCGCTTAACTTCGTGACCCGCCGAGGCGTTTGGGCGGCGGGGCGAATCATGAAAGCGACGTACATAGCATTCCTGGCTGCGGTCCTTGCCTCGTGCGGGGATCCGGATCCGGCATCCAACATGGTCCGAAGTTCAGCAGCGTTGGAACGAAGGAGTCAGTGATCCGGCGATGCGCGGCCGGGAGCGACTCCCTAACTGTGA
>JAFGJR010000061.1 GCA_016928975.1 Sedimentisphaerales bacterium
GGTAGTTCCGCTCTTTCCTCATCTTATTTCACGCACCGCAGCCCTGGCGCGACCCGCATGAAACCAACTTTTGACGCAGGCGTCAATATTGGTCAGCTTCTCCAGATCCCCTTCATCATCCGGGTTATTGTTTCCCCAGAAGCCACCGGACCCACAGGCATCCAAAATAACCCATTTCTGCATTTCCTGCATCTTGGCACTGGACAGAATCCTTGTCAGAGTGTCGTCGAAAAGGTAATCGTTAGCATTTGCACTCAGCAGCAATGCTTCGTCACCTGTATTGACCGTCGTCTCATCCTGGTGGTCCGTCGCGCCCACGTTACCCTTGCCCGTGCCGTGTCCAGCTCCATAGAATATGAATGTGTCACCAGGACTCATCTCGTCGAGCAACCTATTCACGACTATTTCGATCTCTTCGGACGTTACGCCGCCGTCCTTCGTGTCGCGTATCAACGGAAGGCCGTCTCGCCAATTGGCGAGGTTCGTGGATATTGTGTTATAGAGCTTCAAAGCGTCCGCTGCGCCAGCAGCCTTGTCTTCGTCTACACCCACAAACAGTCCGTAGACGCCTGGCTCACGCGGCGCTGCATCGGCCACGATCTGGGCTGTCGCCAAAGACTCGACTCGCATCGGGTCCTGTCCCGGCTCTGGCGGGACGGAAAGCGAGACTTGGCTGGCGACATGAAGATCCAGATCCAGATAGTATCTCCCAGGAGAGAAGGACGCGCTATCACGCTCGGTACCCAGCCAATTGTCCTGTGAGGAGAAGGTCCATCCAAAACTCTGAATCAGACTGCGGTCCGAATCATAGACAGACCCACTCATATCGAGAGTCGAGTTCCCATACTTCTGGCCTGAGAACTCAAGCCCCAAGGACCAAGGTCGGTCCGAGTCCACCTGAAATTCGATGGTGCCCTGCGATGTACCTTGGCTTTCCATGGAGTACCACGACTGGTTCTGGATGGCATATGAGGAGGAGCTCGCTCCGAGTATGGACACGTCGTCAGAGAAGATCCCAATGCGTTGGCTTCCGCCGAGCACTACCCCGCCGGATGCGTCCGGTAGATACATCTGTAGGTCCAGAGCCGTAACTATCGGGTTACCGTCGCAGGCGTAGGGGTAGGGACCCCCCATCTGTACGTTAGCCGCCGATGGATGATCGCCCCAGTCCGGGCTACCTATACCTCCGTCGGCGTCACCACTCAGTTCACATACTTGCACACATAGGTACGTGACCGGTCTGATGGTTAATCCCTCGCCCCGCGCCATTGGCATCACTGCCCATAGGGCGACACCCAATATGAAGACGCCTGTCCTGACCTCTCTGCATCTCACCATATCCACCCACTCGCCAGATGGCCTCTCGTCTGCCCCTTTTGTCCTTGCGACAGGGACACTCTGCATGCACGCAACTACAACCGTCCTGCCTCTTCCTGGGTCGATTGTAGTCTACCCTGCTGGCAGGCTTTTGTCAATTGCGGAGAATAGTATTTTTCGGAGGATACCGCGCGGTGAGCCCTGTTTCTGCCCGAAGTCCCCGGTGCGCAGAATTAGGTGCGCTCCTTACTTCTTCCTCGCCTTCCTTCTTGGCCTGCCCTTCTCTCTCTGAACCGAGAGTTTCTCGCTTCTGTTGATCCGGGTGTTTTTCGGTTTGCCTGGCAAGGGGGTGAGGGATGGGTCCTGTCTTGCGGGAGGGTGGAAGAGAACGAGGCGTCCTCCACGCCCTGCGCGCTACGGAGGAGGCCAGGGGCTGGCGTTACCGGATGCGGCTGCCGGTTTTGGAAATGGGCGAGGTGGAGACGGAAGATTGTGGCCGGGGGCATGGAGTCGCCATGGCGCATGAGCCGGTGCCGCTGGTTTTGGAGTTTATCGCTCTGAGCCAACCGGCATGATGGCTACGAGGCCATCATTGGCCTTTGAATGGATAAATGAAATGGCTCACCCGCTGACTTGGGTGTAGGGCACGTGCCGGGGCATCCAGGTTGCATCAGGCCATTTCATTTATCCATTCAATGATCGACCAGAACGTGCCAGTTGGCTCCAAGCTTGTCCCCGCGCAGGCGGAGAGCGCCAGACTCCCGCCTCGCCAGAGGCGGAATATGGAACGCGTTTCTCAGGAGGGTGGGGAGGGCGGGAGTCACACCTGTGCACTGCACATTCTTGGTGAGGGGGTGTGGGATGGGCCCTGTTTTGCGGGGCGGGGGCGGAGAAGCTCCGGTGTTGGGTGATTCCCACATCATCCGCACGGGTGAAAGCCCATCCAGCATGCTTTTTTCTCGCCATGCGGTCGATTCGAGTGGAACGCAGAACGCGGGACGTACCGCGTTTTCCGCGCTCATGATCTGGTTCTCTCTGGGGTATGGCGTCAAGTCTTCATTCTTCTCATTTTGCAGCGTGCGTTGTGGGCGGTGGAGGTCCTTGGCGAGTTGGCGATCCCGGGCGGCGGTGCCGAAGACAGCGGGATTGTTCTTGCGAAATACAAATTGGATTGTATTCTGCAAGGGATGATCGAGCGACTCGCGGCTAAGGTGGTTCGGGAGCGTCTGCGACGGTCTCCGGCCGTCGGATTGATCGGGCCGCGCCAATGTGGAAAGACGACTCTGGCGCGGGCTCTTGAAGGCAGGTACTTCGATCTGGAGGTCGAGTCCGAACGGCTTCGCCTGGACCTTCAGTGGAAGTCGCTGACCGAGAGCGAGGGACTGGTCATTCTGGATGAGGCGCAAGCCTGGCC
The DNA here is from genome assembly GCA_016928975.1 of Sedimentisphaerales bacterium. Next base: position 2,732 of record JAFGJR010000061.1, read on the forward strand.
GGAGGTATTCCCCCGGTTGCGTGCCGCAATCGATGAACGCCGTAAGGTCATGGGCCGGTTTCTCCTGCTGGGGTCCGTCTCGCCCGGACTGGCGAGACAGGTTTCGGAGTCTCTGGCGGGTCGGCTCAGTCCGGTGGAGTTGACGCCGTTTCTGCTGGGCGAGTTGGGAGCTGATAGACTTGACGATCTCTGGCTGTTCGGGGGATATCCGGACGGAGGAATCCTCGATGGGGCCGCGTTCGGCCGGTGGCAACAGGACTACTTGACCCTACTGGCCCAGCGGGACTTGCCTCAATGGGGACTTGCAGCCCGGCCGCAGACGACGGAGCGTCTCCTGCGCATGATCGCGACGGTCCACGGGCAGACATGGAACGCTTCCCGCATCGGGCAGAGCCTCGGGCTGAATTACCAGACCGTCAACAGCTACCTCGATTATCTCGTCGGAGCTTTCCTCATTCGCAGGCTGGAGCCGTATCACGCGAACCTCCGTAAGCGTTTGACGAGGTCGCCCAAAGTCTACTGGAGGGACACGGGGCTCTTGCACACGCTCGTGCAAGTGAGGACTCGCGACGATCTCCTGGCCCAGCCGTGGGTTGGAGCGAGTTGGGAGGGGTTTGTCATTGAGCAGGTCCTCGGCCACCTGGCGGTTCGAGGCAAGACCGCGCAGGCTTACTTCCTTCGTACCAGCGACCAGTACGAGATCGATCTGGTCCTGGATTTCGGCCGGTCCATCTGGGCCATCGAGACCAAGTTGACCGCCAGCCCTTCTTTGGGCGACATCCGACGTCTGAACAGAGTCGCGGATCTCATCAATGCAGACCAGCGTGTCCTTGTTTGCAGGGTACCGGAGAGCCTGGAATCGGAGGGGCTTCTTGTCACCGATCTGGCGGGGCTGCTGGATAGGCTGGCCGGACTGAGGTAGGCAGGACCGTCAGCATGCCGAGTCGGTAGCGGCGGTGGCCGTCTTCGTTGGGTAGGGGCAGTGCGATCTTGGGCGTGCCGGTGGCGGTGGCGATGGAGATGTAGATCCCGTAATCGCTTGGCTTGAGGAGTCGAGAGCGCTCATCCGTCGCCAGAGGCAAGGCGAACGTTGCTTTGTGGTTCGTGGCTATCGCTTTTCCAGGGTCGGCAATGGGGAGGTCTCGCATGTTCAAGCCTTCATCGACGAAGACCGCGGCGATTCCACCTTTGGTGTCTTTGATGGTCAGGGTGGGATAGCCGCCGGGCAGGCAGGGGGCTACGCCGGCGTTTTGCCACTTTGTGGCGAACCAGAAGGTCCCGTCGGCGGCGACCTCGGCGGGCCAGGAGGCTTCGAGGAGTTGGAGGCGATAGCCCAGGCGCTGGTTGATCCTGCGGACGAGGTCTTCATTGGCGGCTAAGAACTCTCTCGGCCACCAGTGGACCGACGTGTAGCTGGCGTGGTACTTCTCAATGGCTTGGAGGTACTGGCTGCCATCCTTCCAGTAGCCGCGGCTGCGGGACGGGCCGTAATGCTCGCTTTCGAGGACCACCGGGACCTTCTGCCAGAACAGGGGAGCGAAATCGGCGCTGAAATAGGCGTTTTGACCGCCCTGGACGAGGATGCTGTCGTCGCGGAGGGTGAGACCCTGCTGTGCGGTGTACTCGATCACCGACCGGCCTCGGTCGTGAGAGGCGAAATCGTCATTGGCGGCCAAGAGGGTCTTCTTGAAGTGCTTCGTGTGCAGGTCGATGTGCCTGCGGATCGTCTCGGCGGAGTAGGGCTTCTTTGTGCTCCAGTAGGTGTGGCCCTCGCCCCAGATGCCGAAGGAGCCGACGTCGATGAAGGCCACCTCCGGATTGCCGTCATAGCGTTCGGCCAGGGCGGCCAGGAAATGGTCGAGCTTCTCGATGAAAATCGGGTCGTCGTAGTCGGGTTCCCAGGCCCGGCCGTTGGGGTCGATCCCCTTGCCGCCGGTGAAGAAGTACCCTTTGGCGCCGGCCTGGCGGACCCACTCCGGCGTAGCGAATCGCGGCGAGCCCTCACTGCAGGAGATCCGCAGGGCGATCTGCTTGCCCTCGTCGAGCCATCGCTGGGCGGGCGTATCGAGGACGGACCAATTGAATTGGCCCTCCTGTGGTTCGAGATACGACCAGGCGATTCGCAGATAGATCACGCCGACGCCCGGGAAGTCATCGACCGTATCGGATGGAGCGAGCTTGCCGCCGTAGTTGAAGGGCGAGTTGTCGTAGTGGTGGAGCACCCATCCCATGCCGGGATTGACCAGCGCGACGCCGGTGTCCGCCGGATGAACGACAGTTGTCTTCGCGCCGGCCGGCGGGTCGGCAGCAATCACCAGGGCGACCAGGCACAGGCAGGACCATCTTGTGGCAGCGTGCATACTCCACTCCTTGCAGCAAATTCCGGCGGCCCGCCCGGGTCGGATCGGCTTGGGCGGAGCCTTCCACGCGGCGTAGCATACCGGCGTGGATACGGCTGGACAAGCGGGCTGGACGCGGAATTCACTTGTGCAGGACAAGCTGGTCGAACAGGACGCCGTTCTGGTCGATGGCCTGGAGCTGCAACGTTGTGCCGCCCACGCTGACGAGCAGGAAGTGGTGATCGCGGTGGACCTTGGCGGTGAACCACGAACGCGTGGGGGCATAGTTCTCCAGCCCGCCGCCGGCGCCGCCAGTCTGGACGTAGACCACGCCGTGCTTCGGATCGATCTTGTCGTCCCGGATCGGCCAGGTGCGCTCGTAGTCGTGGATGTGGCCGAAGAAGCAGATGTCCAGCGCGTACTTCTCGTAGAGCGGGACGAGCGGACGCAGCTTCCGGTCGCCGCGCGTGGACCTCTCGCCTTTCCAGGTGTCGCCGTAGTCATCTTCGTCGGAGCTGTAAGGCGGGTGATGGTGCACGGCGAATTTCCAGGTGGCCTTGGACCTGGCGAGTTCCTCTTGCAGCCATTGATACTGCTCACTGCCCGGGTGGGCGCTGCGGTCCGTGTCAATCAGGAAGAATTGGGCGTTGCCATAGGTGAAGGTATAGCGGTACTCCGGGACCGGGCTGCAAAGGTACCGATAATAGTTCTGGTCGTCCTTGTCATGGTTGCCCAGGATGGCAAAGAGCGGCACGCGGCTCATCAGCGCGTGCGCCGGGCGGAGGAACTCCTCCGTCCATTCCTCTTTCTTGCGGCCGTCGCCCACGATGTCGCCGGCATGGACCGCGAAGTTGGGCCGCTCGCCGAAGAGCAGGGTCGAGATCTTGCCCCAGATGGGCGGGTTGTTCTGCGTATCGCTGACAACACCGAAGGCATAGGGGGTCGCCTCTTCCACGGCGGTCTGGAAGCTGTAGATTTCGCTGGCGGCTTCTTCTGCCGAGCTGCCCTTGGAAATGGCCCGGTAGTAGTAGGTCGTTTCCGGCTTGAGGTTCTCGATGTGGACTTCGTGCATTTCACTATCCTCGGGGGCCGAAAAGCGGTCCGTCAGGGGCGTTTGCTCACCAAATTCCACCACGGAGGTGGCCTTCTCGGTGGTTTCCCACATGATCGTGATGCCGGTCTTGGTCGCATGCTGGAGGTACGGGCCCGAGCTGATGATCGAGGAGCGGACGGAGGTCTGGGCGGTCGCTCCCAGTGCCAGGAGCAGGGCGAGCACGAAGGACAGCCGGTATGAAGGGGGCATGGCGGCATTCATAGTAGAAGCGTTCTCCTTTCTGCTGGGATGCTTCGGCAGGCGTTCGTCCTGCGGAGGACGAACGGCGACCGTGGCGTTCCATGATTTTCTGTCATCTCCGAACCTTGGTGCGGATTGTAGGCGAGCGTCCGAGCGGACGCCAAGGTAGAATCAGATTTCTTTCTGACCTGCCGGGGGTCGAACAGCCGATAATCCTCTGTTGGGGCTGATTTTGCATCTGTTGCAAACGCAGCGCCCTGCCGGTACGATATGAGATTGGGACCCGGAAAGAAGCAGGTTGGGGCAAACATGACCAAGGCAGAGAAGGACGATGGGCGTCCTGAGCTTTCCGTAGTTGTGCCGCTGTTGGATGAGCAGGACAATCTGCGGCCGTTGTATGAGCAGATCACACAGGCCCTGGAGGGTCGCCACAGCTACGAGTGTATCTTCATCGACGACGGCAGCACGGACGGCAGCTTCAGTGTGTTAAGGCAACTGCACGACTCGGACCAGCGGGTCCGGGTCATCCGCTTCCGCAAGAATTTCGGCCAGACCGCCGCACTCAGCGCGGGTTTTGCGCGTGCGCGCGGCGACGTGGTCGTGGCGCTGGACGCCGACTTGCAGAACGATCCGGCGGATATCCCGATGCTCGTGTCGAAGCTGGAAGAGGGCTATGACGTGGTCAGCGGCTGGCGCCGCAAGCGCCACGACAAGGCGCTGACCCGCCGGCTGCCCTCGAGAATCGCCAACTGGCTGATCTCGCGGGTTACAGAGGTTCGCCTGCACGACTACGGCTGCACGCTCAAGGCCTACCGACGGGAGGTGCTCGACCAGATCGGGCTCTACGGCGAGATGCACCGGTTCATTCCGGCGCTGGCCAGTTGGAGCGGGGCGAGGATCGCCGAGTGCGAGGTGAACCATCGGCCGCGTACGGCCGGCAAAGCGAAATACGGTCTGGGTCGGACCCTCAAGGTCGTGCTCGACCTGATGACCGTCAAGTTCCTCGGCTCGTTCTCCACGAAACCCATCTACGTCTTCGGCGGTCTGGGCCTGTTCACCGCGCTGATGGCCATTCTCTGCGGCTGGCTGGTGGTCTTTCAGAAGCTGGCCAATGGAACGGACATGAGCGGCAATCCGCTGCTGCTCCTGAGCGCGGTGCTGTTCATCACGACGGTGCAGTTCATCCTGATGGGTCTGCTCGCGGAGCTGCTGGTGCGAACCTACCACGAATCGCAGAACCGGCCAACGTATGTAATCAAGGAGGTCCTGGGGGACTCCGATTTCGGATGGCGGCCCCGGATCGGGGGCCGGGGTGACATGATTTCGGATCGCGGATCGAAGAATCGCGGCTCGACGCGGCCTCGGCCCGCTGTTGGAGACAAGGAATGAGCAAAGCCTCGCCAAGGAAGACGACTGGCAAACGGGAACCGTCGCGCGCTGCAAATCGGCAATCCACAATCGGCAATTCTCAATTCTGGCTGACTGTGGCGGCGCTGGCGGTGTTGGCGGGCGTGCCGTTCCTGCTGGGCAAATACTTCGAGCTCAAGTGCCCCGATCCCTTCGACAGCGGCTGCTACGTGTACTCCGCGCAGCACGTGCTGTCCGGCGCTCGCATCGGATATGACGAGAAACCAAGCGCCCAGGCGGGCACGCTGTTGATGAATATACTCGGCGTGACGTTGTCCGGCTTCAACGAGACCGGCTCGAAGCTCCTCCATGGCCTCTTTCAGGCGGCGGCGTTTACCTTCCTGTTCCTCACGATCCGGCGGCTCTATGGGAGCCTCGCCGCGGTGCTGAGTGTGACGGTCGCTTCCGTGTACCTTTCCGCGCCGCTGATCGCCAAGTACGGCAACGTCAAAGAGCAGTTCATGATCGCGTTCATGATCATGGGCGTCTGCTGCTTCGTGCGGTACAGCCTGAGCGGCAGATGGTGGTGGGCGGTGCTCACCGGGGCGCTGCTGGTCTGGGGCCCGATGTTCAAGCAGACGGGGATGTCCGCCATCGGAGCGGTGGGGCTTTTCGTTCTCGCTCAACCGTTGCTGCATCACGGCACGTGGAAGCAGGTGGGCAAGGATGTCCTGCTGCTGGTCGCTGGCGCGTGCATCACGCTGGTGCCGATCATCGGGTGGTACGTGAGCATGGATACGCCGGTGCACTACTGGCCGTATTCGTTCATCCTGGAGCCGGCATTATCGGCGGTGGGTGTCGACGTGGACAAAGGCCAGGCGGCCGAACCTGAGCAGCCAGCCGCACTGGCCAAGTCGGACAAGCCGGCTGAACGCGGCCTGATTCTGAGGCTGTTGCCGGGCTACGTCAGCAACAGTTGGGCGGCGCTCGATCCGGCCGCGAGGAAGCAGGTGACGCAGCGGGTCCTGCGCTACTATAGTTTGCTGATCCTCCCCATTGCGCTGGCCTTGGGCGCCATCGCGACCCGGGTCATCATCCTGCTTCGCGCCAGGCGAGCGAAACCCGCGACGACTGCGGAGGTCGATACCGGCCGGTTCGTCCTGCTGTTCGGCCTGTGGTGGTTCTTCGACATGGCCTTTGTCTGGATCAGTCCGCACACGTACGAGCAGTATTTCCTGCCGCTGAACGCTTCCAGCGCCGTGCTGGGCGGCTATCTGGCCGGGTCGTACACCCACCGGCTACAGGCCGGCCGCGATAAGAACCGCTGGCGGGTCCTGGGCCTGCTCGGATTGCTCGCGATGATCGTCCTGTCCTGGGACATCTTCTTCGGGATCGCCAAGAGTCCTTACAGCGGCGTGGCCTACCGCGATCAGCGCACCGGCCAGCCGCAGCGAACCCGCGGATACCTCCAGAAGTGGCAGGAGGTCCGGCAGAGGCCCCAGTACCCGTGGGTGAACGTGGGCGAGTACATCCGCGCCCGCTCGACGCCGCAGGACAAGATCTACGTCTGGGGCTGGGTCCCCGGCATCTACGTCCAGGCCCAGCGCATGAGCTCGGCCCCCAAGGCCTTCGAGGGCACGATGCACACGCTGCCGCCGAAGGACCTGGCCGCTCGCGTCCGGGAGCTGCTCGACGCCTTCGCCAAGGAGCCGCCGAAATTCATCGTCGATACTCAGAACCGCCATTTCCCGTGGGACCGCCCGCCGCTGGATCTGTGGCCGCGGACCGACAAGGGCTTCGTTCCCGCCAACGACCAGACGGTGAAGCTGTACGACCAGATATATGTCAAGTGGCTGAGCGAGCATGTCGAACCGGCCGAGGCGGAGCGCTACGAAGTGCTGCAGCCGCTGCGCCAGCACGTGATGAAGAACTACGACATCGTCCCCGGCCCGTTCAGTCCGCACGTTCTGTTCCGACGCAAGTGATCCAGGGAGGGGCGCCCGCTGTGCAGGAGTTTGCGGATCGACAATTGAAGGAGCAGCAGGAGCTGTACGACACCGGCTGGCGGGGCGAGCTCCAGCGCGGCAAGGAGCAGCGGGGCAACCTCCAGACGAACCTGGAGTTCATCGCTGGGACGGGCCTGCTCAAGCCGGGCGATCGCATCCTGGAGATCGGCTGCGGGATCGGCACGGTCGTGCACGAGCTGGCAGAGCAGGGCCACGACGTCTGCGGGACGGACATCTCCCGCGTGGCGATCGAGTACGGCCGGAGCAAATACGGCGGCATCCGGTTGGAGGTGCAGCCGGCGGAGGGGCTGGCGTTTGAAGACGCGGCGTTCGACGTAGTGCTCAGCTTCGATCTGTTCGAGCACATCGCCCGCGTGGACGCCCACGTCGACGAGGTGCGTCGCGTCCTCAAGACCGGCGGCTACTATCTCTTCCAGACGCCGAACAAGTACAGCGACGTGATCTTCGAGACGCTCGCACTCAGGTCGCTCGCGTGGCGCCGGGCGCATCCGTCCCTGCACACGCCCGGCCAACTGAGGCGGCGCCTGGCCGGGCGCGGCTTCGACGTCCGGTTCGTGAAGATGAACCCGATGAACGAGTACATGCGCGGGAAGCTGAAAAAGCTTGGACCGGCGGGCCGCCTGTTCGGGCGGATCGATTTTCGAAAGCTGCCCCTGGCGCTCCAGACGAACCTGTATGTGGTGGCCCGAAAGAATTCGCCGTAGCATGGGCGTTCCGCCCATGAACTATGAACACGGGCAAGATGCCCGTGCTACGGGATGAAAAATGAAGATATTGATGCTCAACTACGAGTTTCCTCCTATCGGGGGCGGCGGCGGCCAGGCCCACCTGGCCCTGCTCCAGCAGTACGCCGGCAGGGGGGATCTGGAGGTGGAGGTCCTGACCTCGGCGGCCAGGCCGGGCCTCGTGGTGGAGCAGTTCTCGGGCAATGTCACGATTCGAAGGGTGGGGATTCCCAAGAAGGACCTGCACCTGTGGCGCCGGTCCGAAGTCATCGCATGGTTGGCCAAAGCGGGATCGCAGTACCGGCGGATGCTGAAGGACAAGAGCTACGATCTGGTGCACGCGTTCTTCGGGTTCCCGACCGGATGGCTCTGCTATCGAAACCGGCAGAACCCGCCGTACGTTGTCTCCCTGCGCGGGTCCGATGTGCCGGGGGCGAACGCAAGGCTCCAGCTCGAATACAAGCTGCTGGGTCCGCTCGTCTTCAAGCCGATCTGGCGGCGGGCGGCGGCGCTGGTGGCGTGCAGTGAAGGGTTGAAGAGCCGTGCGTTGAAGTTCCTGCCGTCGGCCGAGATCACGGTGATTCCGAATGGCGTCGATCTGGAGCGTTTCTTTCCCGCCGACCCGAGTCCGAGCGATGCCGCCGGGGGACCGCTGCGGCTGCTGACCGTGGGCCGCCTGTCTGTGACCAAGCGGCTCCCATTGTTGGTCGGTGTCGTTGAGCACCTCCTGAAAGATGGCGAGCGCGTGCAATTGACAATCGTGGGCGGCGGGGCACTGGAGTCGGAGCTGCGACAGCTCCTGGGCGAGAAGGGTCTGCGAGATGGCGTCACGCTCACCGGCCGGCGCGACGGCGCCGAGATGCCGGCGATCTACCGGCAGCACGACGTGCTCGTCAGCGCGAGCATGCAGGAAGGGATGAGCAACGCCATGCTCGAAGCGATGGCCTCGGGCCTGCCCATCGTGACGACCCGTTGCGAGGGTGTCGACGAGCTGATCGCAGACAACGGCGTGATCGTCGATAGCTCGGACCCGGCGGACCTGGCGCGGGCGATTGAAACGTTGGCCGGTGCCAGCGACACTCGACGGGCCATGTCCATCGCCGCCCGAGAGCGGGCGGAAGCGTTCACCTGGCGCGCGGTGGCTGAACGCTACATCGAGTTATACAAACAGACACAGGGATAAGGACGACGACTGCGTGGCGAAGCTGTCCGTAATCATTGCTTCCTACAATCATCAGGACTACATCGCCGAGACCCTGCGCAGCATCGAGGGGCAGACGTTTCAGGACTTCGAGATTATCCTCGTGGACGACGGCAGCGGGGACCGGACGGTGGAGATCGCCCGCGGCGTTCGGTCGCGGGCACGAATCTTCACCCAGCCCAACCGGGGCGTCGTGGCCGCACGTAATCGCGGCGTGGAGTTGGCCCAGGGACAGTACATCTGCTTCGTCGATAGCGATGATGTCATCCTGCCGACGCGATTCGAGAAGCAGGTGACTGTCCTCGACGGGGAGCCGGAGGTGGGGCTGATCTTCGCGGATGCCTGGATCATCAACGCGGCGGGGCAGCGCATCGGCAGGTTCAGCGACGTCTATCGCGTTATCCCCGGCGATGTCGCCGAGATGCTTATGCTGCACTACTGCTTCACCCCGATGATCACGGTGATGGTGCGAGCCGACGTGTTGCGAAGGACCGGGCCTTTCCATAGACCCGGCCCCATCAGCGACTACATGAAGTGGATTGAGGTGGCCCACATCAGTCGGACGCACTACGATGCCGAGCCGCTCGGCTGCTGGCGCCGTCACGTGCAGAGCACCTCGAAGAAGGCCAACAAGGTCAAGAGCTACGCCAGGACGCGAGCGGCCTGCAAGAAGCTCCTGCGCAAGTACCCCGACCTGGAGGCCCGGATCGGGCGGGCCATGACGAGACGATTCTCTCGCAGCTACTTCCTTACTGCCTTCTGGCTGGCCGCCGACGGCGATGTCCGGCGGGCGCGGAAGTACTACTGGAAAGCGATCAAGCTTGCTCCCCGGTCTATGGCCAACTGGGGGGGCTATCTAGTCGCCCTGTTTCCGATGAAACGTGTTGTTACGGGAGTGCACCGGTATGTCCGTGCCAAGAAGCTCCCCTGGTGACAGGCCGACAATCCGGACGCAGGACGTGTCGTGCGCCGTCTGCGGCGGCGACGAGGCGGAGTTCCTGTTCGAGGCTCAGGACCGCCTCCACGATGTGGAGGGGAGCTTTCGGTACGTGCGGTGCAGGCAGTGCGGCCTGGTCTACATGAACCCGCAGGTCGTGCCGGAGTGTCTCGGATCGCTCTATCCCCGGGAGTACGCGCCGCACGCCGACAAGTCCGGGGCTCGCCAATCCGGGTTGATCCGGTTCCGCGACTGCATCGCCAGAGTCCCCGTTGCGGGCAGTCTGTTCAGGGCTGTCACGGACGGCCGGGCCGTCGGCCCCGTCCTGCGCCGGCTCGATGCCCGCAAACGCCTGCTGGATGTCGGTTGCGGCAACGGCGCATTTTTGGATGCGATGCGACGACAAACGGGCTGCGAAGTCCAGGGTCTCGATCTGTCGCCGGCGGCGGTGGAGCAAGCCAGGCGGCTCTATGGCCTCGAAGTCTTTCAGGGCACGATTACACGGGCTCCCTTCGCGGATGAGTCCTTCGACGTGGTCACGGGGTGGTGGTATCTCGAACACGTGCCGAATCCGCAGGAATCGGTCAGGGAAATGGCCAGGCTGCTGAAGAGCGGCGGCCTGTGCGCGATCGGCGTGCCGAACTGTGCCAGTCTCTTCGCGCGACTGTTCAGAGACCGGTGGTATCATCTCGATTGCCCGAGACACCTGTGCCTCTACAGCCCCGGCACGATGAGGACCTTGCTCGCCCGACACGGCCTGTCCGTGCGGAAGATCGTCTATGACAAGACCCCCTGGGGCCTGCTCGGCTCGCTTCAGTATCGCATTTACGGGGACAACCGCGACCCCAGGCACAAGAACCGTATCCGGCAGTCCGCGCTGCTGTGGCTATTATGCCTGCCGTTGACGCTGGTGGTCGGTGTTCTGCGCCAGTCCGACATCATGACCGTCATCGCGGAGAAGGAGGCGAAGCGATGAACGCTTTCTCGGCCGGCACTACCAAGCCGTGCCCGTTGTGCGGGTCACAGGCCGGTTATGAGCGGACATTGAATGGCATCGATCTGGTCAAGTGCCGCACCTGTGCCTTCGTCTACGCAGGCGTCGATGATCGCGTCATCGAGGAAGCGAACTTCCACTTCGACGAGAATCTCGCAGAGCGGTATCGTGGTTTGCAGACATGGGTGGATCGGCACTGGTTTTCCAGGATCGCCCGGCGAATCACTCGCAAAGTCGGTGTGGGTAGGGTGCTGGACGTGGGCTGCGGCAACGGCCTTCTCCTGCGCGAGTTTGTCAGACTCGGCTGGCAAGCCTATGGCATCGACCCGTCGCCCTGGGCGAAGCAGTGCGCCGAGGGCTACGAGGTCTATCAGAACACGCTGCATGGGGCCGCGTTGCCCGACAGCCACTTCGACGCCGTCACGAACACCGCCGTGCTGGAGCATGTGGCCCGGCCCCGCGAGTACGTGGAAGAGATTCTCCGGATTCTCAGGCCCGGCGGCTGCGCCTACTTCAACGTCCCCAACTACGGCTCATTGGCGATACGACTCGGCGTGTCGAGTTTTCGCTCGAACATCCCGCCGGCGCATGCGAGCTTCTTCACGCACGCGACCCTGCGAGAGCTGTTCGCCCCATACGGCGGCGCGCTGGCCGAGGTGTCGGTACGCAGCTACGGGATTTCGCAATCGTACGGCGCCTACGTCCGACTCCATCGCTGGTTTGGCCGTCTGGCCCGAAAGTCACGGTCCGGGGAGTCCTCGCCCCAGGCGGCCGGCTCGGCCGCGTTCTGGAAGGGTGTCCTTGCGTGGCTGCTCGGCACGACCTATTATTACGCCGGTCGCCCGTTGAAACTGGGCGACAAGCTCGAGGTCATCATCGTCAAGAAAAAGACATGATCGCGGATTCGCAGGATTCCAGATGGCCAAAGACTCGTTTTACGATCATTTTCAGCAAGATAAGCCCACGAAAGCGGGCGCTCGGTTGAGTTCCGCCATGTGCCGGCGAATCTTCGATTTCGCCGGGATAGCCCGCGGCAAGAGAGTCCTGGAAATCGGGCCGGGCCGCGGGGTTTTTGCGGACATCTGCCTGGGCTCCGGTGTCGAGTACGCCGCCATCGAGGCCAACCAGGCAATGGCGGAGTCGCTGCGCAGGCGGGGGGCCGAGGTCGCTGAGGCAAGAGTGCCTCCACTGCCGCCGCTCAATCGCAGGTTCGACTTCGTCGTCATGATCAACGTGCTGGAGCATATGAACGACATGCGGGATGCCCTGCAACTGGCGCAGCAGATTCGCGAGCATCTGGTGCCCGGCGGCCGGCTCGTCGTGTGCTCGCCGGACTACCTGAACATGCGGGCGCATTTCTTCAACTGCGATTTCTCTCACAACTACGTCACGACGCAGCGCCGCCTTGCCCAGTTGTTCATCAGCGCCGGCTACGACGGCATGCGGAGCGGCTATCTGGCCGGGCCATTCTCTGGGATCCTCGCCATTCTCGTCGCGTGCCTGGTTGCACGTCTGCCGTTCGGGATGCTCCACGCGTGGTGGCCGGGCCGCCGTCTGTTCTCGAAGCTGTACAAGATCCAGTTGTCCCTGTCACGCAAGGTGCTGATCGTCGGCGAGAACAGGGGCGAGCCCAACGGGGCACGTGAGCGTGAGTCGTATGAATGACACCGCCCGCAAGATCGTTCGACTCGTCCTGCGATTGACTGTGACGGCGGCCCTGCTCTGGTGGGTAGCCGGCCGGATCGACTTCGGCCAATTCTGGCAGGCGGCCCACGCCACGCGCTGGCAGTTCGTTGTCGCCACGTGGCTGCTCACCGCGTCGTTCTCGCTCGTGCAGTCCGCCGCGCTGCAAGTGATCCTGCGCAAGCAGAATTGTCACGTCCGCCTCAATACCCTTTTCGGCGCCAGCGCGATCACGGCGCTTTACAGTCTCATCCTGCCGGGCATCCTCAGCACGGGCGTCAAGTGGTACGTCCTCAAGCGGGACACGGGCAAGGGTAGCCAGGTCTTCAGCAGCATGGTTTATAACCAGATAGCTCTGTTCGTCACGGTTGCGACCATTGGCTTGATCGCTGTGCTGGCGGTCGACCCCGTGCGGATGCTGGATGTTGCTCCAGGGCAAGGGCAGACATTCCATTTGTTGGCCGCCGTGCTGCTTGGCGGAACTGTACTGTTCACATGTCTGCTGCTGAACACGCATACCGGGGGGGCGCTCACGCGGGTGCTCGACCGTTTGGTGCGCCCGCTGCCCCACCAGGTACGCCTCAAAGTTCAGGAGATGCTTCAACAGATTGCGGCCTTTCAGAGCGCCGGTCCGGTGTTTCACTCGAAGGTCGCGGGGATCAACGCCGTGGCGACACTTCTGCTCGGCGTTCCCGCGTACATCTTTGCAGCATGGGCCGCTGGCTTTTCCGTGCCGCCGGGCGTTTCCGTCTTTCTGCACGCCGGGGTGTACGTACTCAGCAAACTGCCGGTGACGGTCGCGAACCTCGGTCTTCGTGAGATGACCCTCGTCGGGGTTCTGACGGGATATGGGATCAGTGCCTCATCGGCCCTGTTGATGTCGATGGTTCTCTTTTCTGCGCAACTGTCTCTGGCGGCGCTTGGAGGAGGCTATCAACTGTTCTGGCCAGGCGCAGCAGCGAAACGGGCTTCCGGGAGGGGGGGGCATTGAGTACAGGCGGAAACGACAATCCTTCTTGACAGCGCGCCATGATCTGTGGTATAGCTATACAAAGCGAAGTCACAGATGCTGATGGTCCAGATCGACGGAAAGGAGAGAACCATGCGAGGAAGATCGTTCGTTCTGTTGGGGGTGCTGACCGTGTGCGCACTGGTGCCGGTTGTATCGGCTGGCTGGACGGAACCCGAGCGGGTGACAGAGGTGAATCTGGAAAATGCGGAGGAATGGTCACCCTTTCTTTCCTTCGATGGACGGACTCTGTACTTCACACGGGTGCGAAGCCCGCAGTCGTACTACGGGCGGATTTATCAGGCGACGCGTGCTGCGCCTGACGGTCTGTTCACTGCGGTCGAGCAGGTTCCTGGACCTTTGAATACCTTGTCCGGGCACGTGGTGTGCGAGTGGGTTTCACCGGATGACTTGCGAATGTACTATCACAGCGAGGTGGAAGGTACTTTCTCGTTGATGGTCAGTGAGCGGCAGTCTGTGGATGACGCGTGGCCCTGGGGTCGAGGAATCGACGAACTGAACTCGCTGGGCCGGCGGCTGCAGATGCCGAGGCTGACAGCCGACGAGTGTGTTGTGGTCTTTGCCGCCAGCGATATTGTGGGGGGGCGGGGCGATTACGATCTCTGGATGGCCGACCGGCCCGACCGGCTCTCACCCTTTGGGAATGTCACCAACCTGACCTCACTGGACACGGCGTCGGGAGAAACTGGACCGTATCTCTCGCCCGACGGGCTCCACCTCTACTTCTCCGCGAATCCCACGGGGCTCTACCAGCTATTCGTGGCGGAGCGCAGGAGCCGGAGGGAACCATTCGGTGAGCCGGTTCACCTGCCCTGTTTCGATACGCCGGGTGGCAATAGCTTTCACCCCTGCCTGGCAAGCGACGGTTCGGTGTTCTACTTCGTCAGCATGGGCCAGGATCGGGCCACCGCTGATATCATGGTTTCGTACTATGCGCCCGACTACTTTGTAGATGTGGTCAACGGCATGGATGAGAATGATGGTCTGAGCCCCCGGGCGGCCTTGGCCACCATTCAGAGAGCGATCGACCTGGCACGGGATGGGGATTTGATCAATGTCTTTCCAGGCATTTATCGCGAGGAACTCAGTTTCCTCGGCAAGGCGATCACCGTGCAGAGCATTGGCGACGCGGCGGTTATCGAGGCGCCGGGCGGGTTGGGCGTGTCCTTCTACATGGGGGAAGGGCACGATGCCGTATTGCGGAATATCGTAGTTGCCAATAGCTACATTGGAGTCCTTTGCGCGCGCAGTTCACCGACCATTGCGAACGTCACGGTCACGGGCAATGTCTACGGCGCAGAAGCCTACGGCGGGAGTCAGCCGCGGATCGGCAACAGTATCTTCTGGGGCAATGCCGAGAGCGATCTCTATGGCTGCCAGGCGACGTACAGTTGCGTCGAACGCGGTAGTGAGGGACTGGGCAACTTCAGTCGTGATCCGCTGTTCGTGGATGCGGAGAATGGAGACTACCACGTGCGAAGTGTACGGGGGCGGTACTGGCCCGAGCATGACGTCTGGGTGCTCGACGACGTGACGAGTCCCTGCATTGATGCAGGCGATCCGGCGGCTGATTTCTCCGCCGAGCGGAAGCCCAACGGTGGCCGATTGAACGTCGGCGCCCACGGCGGGACCGCCTACGCGGAAATGAGCGAGGCCCCGTTCTTCGGCGACGTCAACGGCGACGGCATCTTCGACGCCAACGACTACTGTCTCTTCACGGAGCTGTGGGAGGAGCACGTAGACCCGAAGCCACCTACCACGACCACAAGGAAACGCTGAGGGAAGGCGACCATTCGTAGGTCGTCGACGATCAGTAGTCTTTGAACGACCGCATCCACGCCGGCCAGTCCTCCGGGTGCAC
>JAFGJR010000308.1 GCA_016928975.1 Sedimentisphaerales bacterium
ACGGGCTTGCCTTCGAGCTTGCCGAGGAAGCGTTGCAGGCCCTCATCGTTCGTGGCCGGCATGCCCACGCCGCAGTTCTCCGCGACGCCGGCGCCGATAGCGTGGAGCTGGGCGAACTCGACGATGTCGTCGATCGACAGGCCGCCTTTGAGGTGAAGGTGATAGTCCGTGATGGGAAACAGCGGCTTGACGCGGATATTCTTGTAGTGGACGGTGCTTCGCGGATCATGACCCTGAAGGGCGAACGTGCCGCTGTCAATGACGCGGCCGGACATCCCGGACGGCGAGTCCGCCTTCTCAGGCCCAGTCCAGTCCACCACCCTCTTGTCGTTGACGTTGACCACGACGTGCCTGCCCTGGACGATCACGTGCAGGGTGAACCACTCGTTGTCCTTGGCGAGCGACGGATTGACATCCTGTATTCTGTACAGACTGCCGGTCTTGCGTGCGTCCCGGCGATAGCTGTCATTGCACACCTGGACCTCGAATCCCTTGTCGGGCCAGTTGCGGTCCTGGTACTGGGTGTGGAAGTAGACGCCGCCGTTGGAGTTGGGTTCGGCCATCGCATCGACCTTCAGTTCGAAATCGCGGAAATCCGCGTAGTGGATGGGCCCGACATAGAACAGGTGGCATCGTGACCCGTGCGCGACGATCTCGCCATCCTTGATCGTGAACGTGCTGGCATTCTCTCCCTCCGCCGCCTTCCACCCGTTGAAAGTGCCGTCGAAAAGGCTGATCCAGCCCTGACCATCCGTCTGGCCCTGCGTTGCCGTCGCGAGCGCGAGCGTGACCACCGCGGTCCACATCCCCAGTGACCTCTTCGTCGTCATCGTATGATCTCCTTTGGTACCGAGCCAAATAGGTCCGCGAACCCGATCTTTCTCAATCACGTCTTTCCCTTGCCTCCTCGTCCACGGGCAAATGAGACGACTCTCCTGCCACGGCCCTTCTGTTGCCTGCGAGCGTTGGCGGCGTTTGCCCGCAAGTCGTAGTTGGACGGCTTCGTTGTCTTCCCGCCATTCCTGCCGAGCCCGTCGCCGACTGGGTCTTTAGCCACGAGAGCCTCCTGCCCGTTCTGCAAAAGGATGTCTGTGATGCGCATTGCGTTTCATGGTGGGCTATTATCCTTCGTTTGCGCTGGAAACGCAATTGCGATGAACCGCTTTGCGCCCCTGCTGCCTCCCCCCGAAAGGAGTCCAGAATGGAGACGGCCGGTGAAAGGGTCTGTTGCACCGAACAGCGAGTTGTTCCGCCTTACTGCCAGCAGGCCTCTGGTGGATCGAGATTGCATTGCAGCCAGGACGAGGCGAGGATCGCGAGGTCCTGGAAATCCACCTTGCAGTCATCGTTCAGGTCGCCGCGGACGGGCGTCATGCAGATGGCTTCCGGCACGATCGTGAACTCCATTCGGCCCGTCATGGCGCAGGCCCAGTAGCCCTGAAGCCCGCTGCCGTGGAAGGACTCCTCGGTGAGCAGAACGTCGCAGGCGTAGTCGCCGGGGAATAGATCGATGCCATCCTTGGGCAGGCGCTCCCATTCGCCGAAGATGCTGGCGGTCCGGGCAGGGTAATCCGTCGCGTACTGGCTGTGAATTCGCGGACTGACGTCGAACTGGCGGGTGACAACCGGGCCGTCGTCCGTGCCGGGGCTGCGCTGCGACTTGTTCCACAGCACGTGATAGCTGCTGTTGACGACGTAGTCCACCGTGGCATTGCCCCGCTCGTCGGTGATGAAGTACCCGAACACCCGGTACGCGGTATACAGGTATCGCAGTCCGGTCGGGCTGCCTCCCTTGATGTCCGGCATGTCTCTTCTGGCAAGATACACGGCGTCGTTGGGGTTGGGGAAGCTGCCGTCGCCTTTGTTGTTCAGGTTCCATCCGCCGGTCCAGGAGGTGCCCTGCCACTCCTGCTCCCACCAGCGCCCGGTCCAGCCCAACAGCTCGTTCGGTCCGTAGTTCGTGTCCCCCAGATGGTGCGTGGCCTCGCATTGGAGCTTTAGTTGATAGGCGAAGTTCGGCTTGAGGTTCTTGGCCGTCAGAGTGCCGGTGAGGGTTTGCCCGACGGTATTGTACGTGATCGTGACGACGGCGTCGTCATAGGTGTACGTGTTCTGGTACTGCTCGCTGTAGGCCTGATCCGCCGCATCGAGCCATCGGTACGCGCTGCTCGGACCGTAGTTCCGGAGCGTCGCGGTGGCAATCGGAACTGAGCCGATATGAAGGATGATCTCTCCGTCGGGGATGCTCTCGTCGTGTGCGGCGACGACCACGCCCACCTTGACCAACCGTGTTCGGTCGGGCGCGTGGGTCAGGTCAACCTCCAGCACCGCGGGGTCTCCCTGGCTGAGCGCGACGGTCGCGGAGTCCATCTGAGTCTCCGTCCAGGGGTCCGCGGCCGTCCCGGTCACGCAGAACACGCGAACGTCGATTGGACCGGCCCCCTTCTTGTACCACAACGGGACGCGGACCCGGTCGAAGCTCGTAGCGTCCATGTGCAGAGCCATGCCCCACTGCTGGACGACGCCGAGCCCGGTCGCAGGGCCCTGCCCAAGCCAGTCGGCCCCATCGGGCTTCCAGGCCTCCAGTCCGGCGACCGAGCTGCTGACCGGCTTGCCCGCCGCATCGGCCAGACGGTAGTACACGTCAACACCGGGACCCGGCGCATCCACCTTGCCCACCATTCGGCCGGCGAACTGCTCGCCCTGACAGGTGGAGCCCAACTGGCGGTTGATACCCTCGGCATCGACAAACGCGGCGATGAAGCTGTCTTTCCACGTCCAGGTGCCTGCCGGCGCTACGCCGCTGGTGACCAGAAGCAAGCCCGCGATGAATGTGACCCAAATGATCTTTTTCATCCTCTTCTCCTTGTCAGCCGGTGCTCTGCCATAAACTGTCCCCGCTCCCCGCATCGCTCACCGCACCGTTCACCATTATACACCTTCCGCAAGGCAAGACACAATGCGCAAGTTGTCTATTCGTGGGCATCCCGTGCTTGCTGCCCATCTGTCAGGTTTCAAATGGACAAATGCAATGGCTCGCTGGATGGGTGGATCAGCTTTGCGGCAGGTGGCAGAGCTCCCGGATTGTCCAGGAGCTATTTCATTTATCCATTCAAAACCTGGCGGCACGGCGCGACCCGATCGTTTGAGCGGCAACGGTGTGCCGCAGGACCCGCACAGAATCGTCGCAGTGGGGATTCTGAAGCTCCAAAGGGGCTCGGTACTCTCCACGGGGCGAGGCTATGCGCCGGCGTTCTGCCGGACAGAACGGAGGGCATGGCAGGACTCTGGCCTTCCAGGTCGCTGCGAAGTGCAACCCGGCTGCGACGGCAGGGAAAGCAGTGGCGACAGTCCCGTGCCATGTGGGTGCATGGCACGAGACTGTCAGCGTCGTATGCAGTTCCTCGCCTGTCAGGTCGGCTTGACTTTGATTTTGACAGTGGCCACCTGGACGTCTTTGCTGTTGCCGGGGGTCTTGCTCAGGTCGGCATTCACCAGGGTGGCGCAGACCTTCACGATGCCGCCGCCGACGGGGAGACTGGACGGGTCGAGGCTGCAGGAATAGTCGCCCGGAACCGCGCCGGTGGCGGTGATGCTACAGCTCAGGACGACGTTGAAATTGCTCTCGACCCCCATGTCCACGCAGCCCTTGAACTTGTGGATGTCTGCGTCATCCTGGACCAGCTTGATCTTCAGCTTGTCTTGGTCCTTGATCTTCACCCAGTAGCCAACGTCCATGACCACGGGAATCGAGGTGACTTCCACGAAGACGAACTGAACGGGCCACTCGTGGAGCTTGATCTCACCAGCATGTGTGCTCGCGGCCAGCAAAGCGGCCACGACCATTGCGACTGCACTTCTCTTCAACATCTTCATAACCCTCGCTCCGAGTCGGCCGATCTGGCCCAGGAGCCACATTAAGTTCTCTCGGCTCGGCTACGCGCCTACGCCGCACACTCCAGCGGGCAACATTACGTGTGCTTGCCACCCGGTTTTGCCCGCTCTGCCCCGAGTAGCCGGAGCCTTGAATCCCCTACGCCAGACCGGTGATTCTACTGCTCCTCGGCGTCCCTGCAACCATCCTTGTCAATATAGGCTACGGACCACATTCGCGCAGGTTCACCAAATCACCCATTTTACTCTACTGACCTGATAGGATTTCCTCCGTCACAATCGCCCCACAGGGGGGGTGGGTGTCAGGCCCTGATTTGGGCTCGATAGGATTGTTGCGGGTGAGGGGAACCGGATCGAGTCGATCATCTTGGGGCGAAGAGGGCACGGATTACATCGTCTTCCGCGCCGCCACCGTTGCGCGGGCAGGGCGGCGCAAAAAATCGCGGGCTGGGTTGACAGGGGGCCTGGGGAGGCGTTTAATAGGGGATTGGGTCGTGAGTGACGACGGCCGGGTAAGAACCGGACAGGTGCCCGAGTGGCTAAAGGGGATGGGCTGTAAACCCATTGGCGCAAGCCTACGTAGGTTCGAATCCTACCCTGTCCAATCCGACACTCGCACGGTGTCGCAGAGCCTCGTCGTACGTCGTACTCGCGAGTTGACGATCAGGGAGCGACGGGATGCAAGGCTCTGCGGCATAGTGCGATGCCACATTTGCCAAGCCGCCTCAAGGGGGGCTCCAAACGGCGTCCTCAAGCTTCTCTCGTGGAATTAGGATAAGCGGCGTACTACGCTCTGGAGGCTCTTCGCGAGGAGACGGTCTCGACGGTGCACTGGGGGATGGCGGCGAGGAATTGTCGGCCGTAAGGCTTGGTGGCGATCCGGCTGTCGAGGACGACGACGATGCCGCTGTCGTTCTTCGTGCGGATGAGACGGCCGAAACCCTGCTTGAACTTGAGGATCGCGGAGGGGAGCTGGTAGTCGTTGAAGGGATTGCCTCCCTGCTCGCGGATCTGTTCGAGCCGGCCGGCCAGCAAGGGCTGATCGGGCACGGCGAACGGCAGGCGAACGATGATCACATTGGACAAGGCCTCCCCGGGCACATCCACGCCCTGCCAGAAGCTGTCGGCTCCGAACAGGACACTTCGGTCTTTGGTCTTGAAGTGCTCCAGGAGGACCCGCCGGTCGAATTCTGCGCCCTGTTGCAGCAATCGCAGGCCGTTCTCCTCGAACCAGTCGCGCATCGCCTCGGCGACCTCGTCGAGCATCTGGTAGCTCGTGAACAGGACAAAGGCCCGCCCGGCGGTCTTGAGCAGGTACTTCTTGAGCACCTCGCAGGCGCCGGCGATGAATTCAGGTGTATTCGGGTTTGGAAGATCTTTTTCGATGTAGAGCGTGACCTGCCTGCGATAATCGAAGGGCGAGTCGAGATGCAGGCCATCGAAATCAATCAGCCCGGTCCGGCTCGCGAAGAAGTCGAAGCCTCTGCCGGCGGCATTGTCCGTGCTCAGGGTGGCGCTGGTCAGGATCACGGGCGCGTAGTTGTCGAACAGGTGGTGCCGCACGTCTGGACCGACATTCACTGGCGCGGCGCGCAAGTGAACGGACGCCTTGCCGGTTTCATTCGCCTCCACCCAGTACACGCGCTCGCCCTGCTCCTGGTTCAGGAACGCCGCGAGATCCTGCGCCAGGACCTGGCACTGGCCGGCGGCGCGGACGAGCTCGAACTTCTCATCCTCGTCGTCCGCCGCCGCGGCCAATCCGTCGAGAGCGGTTCTCAGATTCCGCAGATACGGCGACAGCGTATCCTCGATGAACTGCGGGCCGCAACGTCCGTTGGTCTCGGACTTCGTCTGGTCGTACCAAACATGAATGCGGCGGAAGAAGGCGGCGGATTCCCGGGCGGTCCTGGCGACGAGATCGGTGGCGTCCGTGCCGGCGTTGTGAGCGAGGAGCCCTCTGTGCGTTCGCGGATTATAGAGACTGTCGAGCAGGAATTTGATTCGCGTGTTGCCGATGTTGATGCCGAAGTGCTCCTCAGCGGCCCGCTCGATGTTGTGCGCCTCGTCGATCACGATGTAACGATACGCCGGCAGGAAATCGATGTCCTTGTCCTTGAGCACGAGATCGCTGAACAGCAGGGCATGGTTGGCCACGATCAGGTTGGCCTCCCTCCAGCGTTTTCTGGCCCTGCCGTAGAAGCAGTTGCGGAAATGCTCGCACGCCCGGCCGCGGCAGTTGCCGTGCTCGCTTCGCACGGCGTCCCACGTGCGGCCGTCCGGCAGGAAGGGCAAATCGCTCAGCGAGCCGTCCTTCGTCCGCCCCGCCCAGTCGCGAATCCGGTCCAGCTCCTCGCCCATCGCCCCGAAGAGCCATCGCTGCGTCCGCAGGGCGAACGCGAGCCGGCGCCGGCAAAGGTAGTTACTCCGGCCCTTGGCGAGGACCGCCTTGAACGGCTGCGGTAGGCAGCGTGCCAGAAACGGAATGTCCTTGTTGTACAACTGCTCCTGCAGCGTGATCGTGAACGTGCTGACGAGGGCCTTGTCTTCCGTCCCGGCGATCTGCTGGATGAGCGGCACGAGGTAGGCGAAGCTTTTGCCGACACCGGTGCCCGCCTCGACCGCCAAGTGCCTTCCCTTGTCGAACGCGTCCCGAATTGCTGAGGCCATCTCGATCTGCTCCCGCCGGACTTCGTAGCCGGACAGGGAGCGAGCGACCGGCCCAGCCGGGCCCAACACGTACCCTGCATCCACCGATGGATTCGTCCGTGTCACCGTCGAGCAACTCCGCCAACAATCCCGGCATCGTAAAGAAATATGGTGAATGGTTCAAGTCCGAATCGTAGAGACCGTCCCGCAGAGGGCGATGAAGCCGCAGATAAGCGATGATGAACCCAGCCCGGCCTTCGGCCGCGACCAGTTGCGTTTCGCGCTTGGTGGGCCACCAGCAGGTACATTGAGTCACGCCATCAACTCCCACCAACTCCTGCCTCTTGTCCTCGCAACTCGTGCGATTGGCTTGCTGAGCCGGAGGATGGAGCTTGCCCCTGCGAAAGCAGGGGGCAACCTCAAAGCGAGAAACGCTTTCTTGGAATCGTACAAGAGAGCCGCGACGGCAGAGGACTGCGGCGCGCCAATCGAAACATCGGGAAATCCTTTTCAGTTCTTGCCGGTGAGTGGCACAGGCACCATGCGGCTGACTTCGCGGGAAACCGGTCGATCTCCGGAAGCGTTCCCACCATAATGATCTGCGTTGATTCTCTCGCACATGGTTGAAAACTGAAGGGCTGGAAGAGGCTTCATCTATCCTTCAGTCCCCACGGGAAAGGGCATACTCCATGAAGAAGACATGGCGCCTGAGCCAGGACTGCACCCGCCGACAGATGCTTCACACGCTCGGCACGCTGGCGGCTTTTCCGACAGTGGTGCCGTCTTGCGTGTTCGGCCGCAGTGCTCCCTCCAACCGAATTACCATCGCGATGATCGGGATGGGACGCCAAGCCTCGTACGCCAATCTCAGACCAGTCGTCTTTCGCCGCCGAATTGTCCTTCCCGCACTTGACAAAATCAACGGAGGAAAAGGGGTATGCTTCACGCCGTTGATGGGGTAGTCCAAATTCTGCCAGGAAGAACATCTCCTGAGGACTCACCTCATTGCGGATATCGTCTTGTGGACCGATCATTCGTTCGTCGCCGTTTCGATCAACTCTGCACCAGGCATTGCCGTTGTCTTTGGACTTGAGCAGTTCGATGACATGGCCCGCGGCCTCCACCCGACAGGCGACTGTGCCCGGAAAGGCGATGTCAAAACGCATCTCGGCCAGATGGACTGGGGCGTTTTCAAAAGCAGCGCCCTTGAAGATCCTGGGGCCGAAGTAGCGTCCCATGTCGAGGTCCTCCGCGACAAACCCGAAGAAATCCGGTACGTCCCTGTTGGCCGCCCTGATGAGGATCATACCGGCCTGACAGATTCCCACGGGCGTGCAGACGATGCGGGCGGTGTCCACCAGGACATTGGGCAGAGGGCTGTCGGGTGCGGGTATGAGCATGGCATCCACACCGTCGTGCCAGGCCAGAGAATTCACGGCACATCGTTGACCGGTTCGCTTGTAGATCGTGGGTTTGTTCATGCACATGAAACGTCTCCTTCATAGGGTTGGCCTTCGACATCCTCGTCCAAATTGCAGCGGTATGTGTTCAAGCACTGGTCCACATCGGCCACGACCTTCGGCCGCTGACGCAGGTGCTTGCGGATCTGGATCTTCATGCTCCGTACGGCTATGGCGCGTTGAGAATCCGGGCGGGTCTCTGTCGAAAGCTCTTCGGGTTCATAGCGCGTGAGACAACCCATCCAGGTTTGTGTCGTCCGGAGGCGTCGAGTTGTCTGATTCGGTCGACGGGACACGTTTGCGCCACTCGTGCTTGAGGGTCTTGCCTGGTACGACCGGCGGGGGATCAGCGGAGCAGGGAGGCGGCCTCGTGCAGACGGAACTGACGACGCCGCACACCGCAATCCCGTGTCCGGAACGGCCGGCGACGAGACGTTGGCGCCCGGAAATCGCTTGCGTTCCACGGAGAAATCTGGTCTCTCTCTGGGCATGGACGACCAATGAACATGGAACTGCAGTGACACAGAAGAGGTAAGACTATGAAACGCTGCGTGTCGTGCTCGATCGTGGTCGCAGCCATCGTCCCCCTGGCCTGGGGCCAACGACCGTGGCAGCAGCTCTCAGACCCGACTGTCGGCGAGGTGGCCGCTCACTTCCAGTCGCCGCCTCCTGAGTATGGCATGACGTTCTACTGGGGGTGGGATGGGCCGGTGACAGAGGAGGTGATCTCACGGGACCTCGATGAGTACAAGGCGAACAACGTCCCCTGCGTCACCGTGGAGGCCGGCTACCGCATGACGGCCAAGTATCTCTCGGAGGACTGGTTCAAACTGATGAGATTCACGGTCGAGCAGGCCCGAAAACGGGACATGCGCGTCTGGATCGTCGATGAGGGCAAGTATCCCAGCGGTTTTGCCGGCGGCAGGTTCAGCGAGGAGCGACCGGACTTGCGGATGCAGACGTTCCGAGCCGCCGCCCCGTTCCCGGTGGGAGCGGGTCAGACCATCTCCCAGGACGTGCCGGCCAACACGATCTGCGCCCTGGCTGTCAATGAGAACGACGGCACCGTGGCTGTCCTCGAAATCGAGGACGGTCACCTGAGCTGGACGGCCCCGGCGGGCCAGTGGCGGGTGCAGATCGTGGAGCAGCAGTTCCGCACGTCCGCCACCCGGTCTGTCAATAACCCGAAAGTAGGCGTCAAGGACGGGACACACTCCCTGTGCGACTACCTCAACCCGGAGGCGGTCCGGTGCTTCATCGGTTGGACGCACGAGCAATACAAGCGATGGGTCGGGGATGAATTCGGCAGGACGGTCCTGGGCTTCCGGGGCGACGAGCCGGATTACGGCATCGTCCCGTGGACCAACGGAATCCTTGACGCGTTTCAAAGGCGCAAAGGGTACGATGTGAGGCCCTATCTGCCGTCTTTTCTGGCACGCCGCGGCACGCCGCTGACCGACGCCCAGAGACGGGCCGCCGCGGACTACTGGGACGTCTGGTCGGGCCTCTTCGAGACGAGTTTCTTCAAGCAGCAAGCCGATTGGTGCGCCGCGAACGATCTCGAATACCTGGTGCACCTGAATCACGAGGACCAGATGGTGAGCCTGGCTCGCTCCGAGGGCGATTTCTTCCGATGCATGAGGCCGGTGCAGATGCCGGGCGTCGATGCGATCTGGGACCAGATCTGGCCCGGCAAGGTCTCGGACTATCCGAAGTATGCCTCCTCGGCGGCACATTTGTTCGGCCGGCCCAGATCGTTCACAGAGAGCTTCGCCGCGTACAAGCCCGCCCCCGACGCCAATCAGGCGGAATGGGTCCTCAATCAGCAGTTGGTCCGTGGCCTCAATATGGTCGAGGTGATGTGGATCCCCGCGTCCACCAGCGGCAACTCGGGAATGCGAGGCTGGCTGGCCGACAAGCGATTCCCGGCTATCGCCAAGTACATCCATCGCGTCTGCTACGTGCTCTCGCAGGGCCGTCCCACGGCCAGGATCGCGCTGTATCATCCGACGATGAGCCTGTGGCTCACCGACGAAGAGGCCGGCGACGATACGCTCTCGATCATGCAACAGTTGCTCGAACACCAACGTGACTTCGACGTGGTGGACGACCGCTCCATTGCCTCCGTGCTCAAGCTCGAAGGCGGTGAATTGAAGAATCTCAGTGGTCAGGGCTACAGGGCGGTGATCGTCCCATCGCTTACGGCCGTGTCCAAGGCGGCACTGGACCAATTGCAGGCGTTCGCCGCCGCGGGCGGACAAGTCATCTTCCTCGGACGACAGCCCTCCATGGTGGCGGAGAAGGCATTTCTCAACGCCGGCAAACCCGGTGACCTGGGGTGGGCGAAACACGAGCCTTCCGGCAGACTCACCGACGGCATCCTTACCACCCTGCCGCGTCCCGACGTTGCCCTGGACAAGCCTTGCCCTGCGATCAAGTACACGCGGCGCCGCCTCAAGAACGCGGACGTATACTTGTTCTTCAATGAAGCGGCCCAAAGGCAGTCGTGCAAAGCCACTCTCGCCGGCGGCACTGCGGTGCAGAACTGGAACGCTGCGACCGGCGTCATCGAGACAATGGACAGCACAGCCGCTGAGAACGGCACAGTGCGCGTCGGTCTGCAACTGGAACCCTATGCCACGCGATTGCTCGTAATCCGGTAGAAAGGGGGGGACTTCATGGTCATTCATTCCCTGAGAAGGAATCTGGGACTCGTTACAATTGTATGCCTGTGGGCGACGCTGGGCCGGGCCAACTTCTACAACATCCGGGAGTACGGCGCGGTGGGCGACGGCAACCACATAGACTCCTTCGCCATCAACAAGGCCATCGAGGCGGCCGCTGCCGCCGGCGGCGGAACCGTGTACGTTCCCGCGGGAACCTACGCGAGCTACTCCATCCGTCTAAGAAGCAACATCGCGCTCTATCTGGACCAGGGGGCGACTCTGCTGGCCGCCACGCCCGACGAGAAAGGCGGCTATGACGAGGCCGAGCCGAACCCCTGGGGCGACGAGCACAAGTATCAGGACTACGGCCACAGCCACTGGCACGACAGCCTCATCTGGGGCGAGAACCTGGAGAACATTTCCATCCTCGGTCCTGGACTTGTCAACGGCAAGGGCCTGCGCAAATGGGACACGAACCAGAAGGGCGTCGGCAACAAGGCCGTCGCTCTGAAGCTGTGTCGCAACGTCATCGTCAAGGACGTGACATTTCTGATGGGCGGGCACTTCTGCATACTCCCCACCGGCGTGGACAACTTCACCATAGACAACGTGAAGATCGACACGAATCGCGACGGCATCAACGTCGATTGCTGCTGCAACGTTCGCATCTCCAATTGCACAATCAACTCGCCGAACGATGACGCCATCGTGCTCAAAAGCTCGTTCGCCCTGGGTTACGCCCGCGCCACGGAGAACGTGACGATCACCAACTGCCAGGTCACGGGGTACGATGAGGGCACGTTCCTCACCGGCAAGTACGGGCGGACCCAGAAGGAAGCGCCCGATCACGGCGGCGTCACCGGACGCATCAAGTTCGGCACCGAGTCCAACGGCGGTTTCAAGAACATCACGATCTCCAACTGCGTCTTCGACCGCTGCCGGGGCCTGGCCCTGGAAACCGTGGACGGCGGCCTGCTCGAGGACGTGACCATCACCAACATCACCATGCGGGATGTCGCCGGCGCTCCGATCTTCCTGCGTCTGGGCCGGCGGATGCGCGGCCCGGAGGGTGTCCCTGTGGGCAAGCTGCGCCGCCTTACGATCAGCAACCTGATCGTCCATGACGCCGATCCGCGCTATGCCTCGATGATCCTGGGCATCCCCGGCCACGACGTGGAAGACGTCAGGCTCAGTGATATCCGCATTCTGGTCAGGGGTGGGGCCCCGAAGGAACACGCCGACGTGCAGGTGCCCGAGTTGGAGACCGCCTATCCGGACCCGATGGAATTCGGCCAGCTCCCCGCGTACGGCTTCTTCATCCGCCACGCGCGAGGCATCGAGTTGAACAACGTGGATGTGAGCTTCATGCAGGACGACTTCCGCCCGCCCTTCATCCTCGACGATGTCAAAGACGCCGAATTCAACAATGTCCGAGCCCAGACGGCTCCGCAAACGCCGACCTTCGTCCTCAGAAACGTCCAAGCCTTCGAGACTCATCAATGCGACGGCATCCCCGACACGAAACGTGACAAGGTCGAGCACGAGAAGCTGTGAGAGCCTGGCTGGTGCGGTCTATGTGGTCTTTCGCGCCTTGAGGTCCTGCTCGATCCGGATCAGCAGTGACTCGCTGATCGGGTAGAACAGCATGACGATACCGCAGAGCAGGAGGAACCCGGCAGGAATCACGCTGAGCAGCATCTTGATCCCTTTCAGAGCCTCCGGTGTTTGCGCCACGTTGGCCTGGTAGCCAAAGGCAGCGAGCAGTTGCAGTAGCAGGAATCCGCCGACGGCCACGCCCATCTTGATCGCGAACATGATGCCTGCGGTGACCAGGCCGGTGGCTCGCCGGCCGAACTTCCACTCGTGAAAGTCCGCGGCATCGGCAAACATCGCGAACAGAAAGACCGGCATCGCGCCCGCCACAACGGACCAGAGGAAGTTGAAGATCATAAGCACGACGAAATTCTCTGGCGGCAGGACGTAGAACATCGCTCCCAGAGCCACACCTGCCAGGATCAGGAAGGTCAAGAGCGGTTTCTTGCCGAAGTATTTCTTGCATGGCGTGCTGAGGAACACGCCCGCCATCATCCCTGCCGTCCCTATCGTCAGGAATGCAGTCGTCCGGTCGAGGTCCATGGCAAAGAAGCCCAGGGGAATCCTGGCAAGGATGTCCTTGCCGTGGCCGCTGACATAGTCGAAGTAGTACACAACCGAGCCGTTGCGAATCATGTTGTGGGTGAGCCAGAAGATGCAGGCGAGAAACAGGATGATCCAGGGGACATTCCTGGATACATCCTTGAGATCCTGCGTGAAGGGGCTCCTCTGCCCCTTCGGGGGCTGCACGCGCTCTCGCGTGGTCAGGAACGTGATGAGCAGGAGAATCGTGGCAATGGCCCCAAAGAGCGCCATTGTCTTTCTGTAGCCGAGGATCTGGCTGTAGCCGAGCATCTCACTGTAGCCCGCGTGTGTCGGATCGGCGCCGAAGTACTTTACCAGGGGCAGCATGAAGGTGGTAATCAGAAACATGCCGACGAAGGCGAAGAAGAAGCGGTACTGGGACAGCGTGGTTCGCTCCCTCGGGTCGGGCGTCAGGACAGCCATCATGGAGGAATACGGAATATTGATCGCCGTGTAGGCCATCGTCGCCAGAATGTAGGTTGCGTAGGCATAGACGATCTTGGCCTCGGGACTCCAATCCGGCGTGACGAACATCGCATACACCAGGGCGCCATAGGGGACCCCCACCCACAGCAAATAGGGCCGGAACCTGCCCCAGCGCGTGTTCGTGCGGTCGGCGATCATCCCCATCATCGGATCGTTGATCATGTCCCAGATGCGGGTGACGAGAAACAGGATGGCTGCATGTTTCGCGGCAATGCCGAACACGTCGGTGTAGAACTTCGCCAGAAAGAAGCTCCATGCCTGGTACAGGATGTTGGAGGCGGTGTCTCCCAGGCCGAAACCGATCTTCTCGATGAGCGGCAGCTTCTCACCCGTCGCTGTAACAGGGGTGATTGCGGCGCGGGGGGTCGGGATGTCCGACGGCGCAACGGCATCGGGTTCCATGCGTGGTTGTCCCTTCTATAGAACCGGGCATTTCAGTGAACACTACACGTCGATGATCTTCACACCCTGCGGCTCCAGAGCAACCTGAATGGCCTTGCCCTCTTTCAGGAAGACCTGCGTCTGTTCCTCGCGGTCGGCGTTGTTGACGACGACCAGCTTGTTGTGTTTCGGATAGTAGGCGCATTCCGTGTTGACGTTGCTGCATGTCCACGTACCGAACTGCCGCTCGGCGCCAGCGGCGAAAAAGATCGCCCGGTGCAGCAGGCGGACGTTCCCGGGCGTGAAGCGATAGCCCGACAGGTACACGCTCCTGCCCTTGCCGAATGATCTGATTGTGATCATCGGGCTGTTGCCTTTGGCGGCCAGCACGCTCGTCCGGTCGTCCACGATGAAGAGGTTGTCGATGTCCACACCGAAGTCGATCGCGGGGCCGCCGTCCTTCAGGATGAAGTGCGGCGTCTCAGGCAGACGGAATTCCGGGCGATGGAATGCCTTGGTCAGGCCCAGTTCGCGATCCACGCCCAGGATGTGCGCCAACTGGAAGTACTGGCTGCTGTGCCGCAGGGCGGAAGGCTCGCCGATGCCGATGAAGCCGCCGCCGCCGTGGACGAATTTGGAGAGGGCTTCGATGATTGTCGGATCGGCCCAGTGCTCGCCGCCGGACCAGGATGTATTTGCCACTCCCGCGTTGATGATCGTCTTGATTCCTTTCGGGACACCCTTCCTGATGTCGTCGAAGCTGATGAACCGCACCTTGATCGGCAAGCCGGAGACGGCTTCCATCGCCTCGTTGTAGAAGTTGCCCCGGTTGTAGTGCCCGCAACAGGCCCAGGCTCGCGCATGGCCCCACGCGCTGAGGATCGCGACCTCGAAGTCCGGAGCCCAGGGCGCATCGTTCTCGTGCAGGCTTCGCAGCATCCGGAACTCATCGGCGAGCCATTCGACGTATTCGATGAACTCCGGATGGTTCTTGACCAGGTGGAGGTAGCCGCCGAAGCCGATGCGGTCCACGCCGTCGCGCAAGAGCGCCCGGCGGATGTCCATCCAGTACGTCCGGCACTCCAGAGTCGGGTTGCCCCCCGGCAGAAACGACGGCGCGCCGTTGACGCCCGTCGGGAAGAAGTACGGGTGGAATCGCAGTTCCCGCACGGCAACGGCTTTCGTGCCCGCCACCTTCCTGGCCTCGAAGCCGCTGAAGATGCCGTCGATGATGCCGTCGAAACCGATCTTCTTGAACCGTTCCAGGGTCGGCTCCATGCCGACCCAGTGATCGTTGTAGAACACGAAGGCCTTCTTGCCGGACCTGTGGATCAGATCGACGCAGGTCTTGCCGAACTTCACCACGAACCGGTTGATGAAGTCCATCCAGTCGCGATACCTTCTGGAAGGGACCTTGTGTGAAGCGTTATAGAGGCCCGCGTTGACGAAGTCCTCGGATTTGGGCCGGTAGCCGTACTCCTTTTCAAACAGGCGGATCGCCATGGGGCTGACGGTGAACTCGTACGAGCCCCAGTCGTTGACGATGAACCGCTGCTGCGCCGGGTCGCCCCAGAACCACCAGAAGTTGTAGAACATCGATGTCAGCCGGACCACGCTGGTGTTGGGGCGCTCCTGCAGCCATTTCCTCAAGTAGGCCAGGATATGCTTCTGGGCTTCGGGATGCATCGGCTCGATGGGCATGAGGCGCTCGCGGTCGCCCCAGTCGTTCGTGACATGGTTGTACATGGAGATCTCCTCCCAGATGCGATAGGAGAAGAAGTTCGCCGTGTACCGATGCCATTTCTTCGCGTTGCGGATAGTGACGGACCCGTTGGCCGGGTCGAAGGTCCAGTTCCTGGCCGGGACTTCTTCGCCGCTCGTCCGGTCGAAGACCTGCCACCATTTCTTCGGACTGTCGTCCGCGTTGATTGCGAATTGTCCGCGGAAATAGCCGTCGAGCAGATCGATGGTGACGGTCTTTCCCTCGGCGGCGATGGGCCGGCTCATCATGCAGCACTGCTGCAGCTTGTCCCTGTTGGCCTTGGCCCATTCGTTGTCCGCCCGAATGAGGCACAGGGTCGAGTAAATCTCATAGCCGGCGGTCGTGATCTGGTCGGACAGTTGCGTCCCGTCGCTGTCACGGATGACATCGGCCCCCCACCGCCTGGCCAACTCCAGTGTCAGATCCTCATATCCCGCTTCCCCCGGCAGGGTGAAGCCCCCGGCCGTAAGTGACTTATTGTCCATCACAATTCCCCTCATTCGCTCCAACGGCGCCCATAGCCATTCTCAGAAGGTGCGCTCTCCTTGCTGTGGAATGCTGCACAAGGCCGCCTCCTTGTAGGCGAACATGCCCGCTTCTGCAAGCTTTTTCCCGCAGGGTGCACGAAGTCATCCGGGCTCAAGCCGTGTTGTATGGAAGGCTCAAGCGGCAGATTGGCCCGATTCTGCGGCAGTTGTGCCGGCAGAAGGGGTGGAATTGCTGGAAGGGCCCTGCCCAGCACGGCCACATGCGTCCACTCGACCAATTCGGCGGGCTGGCAGGTAGCTGACACACGCGAGGAGCTTGGTTTCGCGGGGGCGGGCGGTATAATGGGTCGATGCTGATTGGATTGAAACTTGATATCGGGTTTTCACAGGATGAGGTCTACCGGCAGCTCTATGGCGGCCGGGAGATACTGCCGTTGCTGAAGGAGCTGGGTGTCGAGGTGGTGGAAACGCCGATGGGGCCGGAGCTGGAGACATCCGACTTGCAGGAACATATCGCGCGGTGCGTCGATGCGGGACTGAAGGTGAGCTTCCATCCGTACTCCGAGGGGACCCTCTTCAACCCGGTGTTCTTCTCTCCCGAGGAGGAGAATCCGTGCCGGACTCTGCACGAGCGGTTCTTCCTATTGGCCGCGGAGGCAGCACGGCGTCAGCGATTCCCGACGGTGGTCAACATCCACGCGGCGGCAGGAATCCGGGCCGATCCACGGCAGTATCTCCTGAAGCAGTCCATCGCGTTCTTCATGTGGGCTCACGATTGGTGTCGTGACAACGTGCCCCAGGTCCGCGTCGCGGTGGAGTTGCAGATCAGCCCGGATGCCGACGAGCCGAGGCAGCGCATCGGTGACACCTACGACGAACTGCTGGAGATCTCGATCGCGAGCGATGCGGCGGCCTGCTGGGACTTCGGCCATGCGTACTGGAACGCGCGTCGCTACGGCTGGCCGCTCCATCCACCCCAGGCGCTGATCCCACGCATCGCGCACGTCCATTGTCACGACGTCTGCGGCGACGACCACCAGCCGCTCATCTACGATACCGTGCCCTGGCGGGACTTCCTCAAGCTCCTGATCCTCAACCACTTCGATGACCGGGTCATTCTCGAAGTCCCTCCGTCGGAATTCCTGCGCGCTGGCGGCCTCCACACGCTGACGAAATCGCTGGAGCTGTTGCGGGCATGGATTCACAAGTGCAAAGCCGAGGCGCTGCTCCGCTGAGCGCGCGAGCGGCGGCGAGATCTGGAGCGAGGCCGCAGGGAATGATGGAGCACTGGAATGCTGGAATGGTGGGTGAACAGCTCATCGCGGCGCCAACGTTCCGTGACTCCCCTATTCACGACCCGGAAGGTCGTGTCATATCAGAAGGTATTTGGCCAACTGTGCGTTTTGATCTCTCCTGTATGCGCATACCAGGCCACACCTTCCAGTTGCCAGACGTGGGAGTACTGGTCCAAGATCATCTGCTTTTCCTGCTCGCTGATCGTGTAGAAGTGCTTGCTCAACGTGTCGGACCAGAAGCGGTAGACCGGATGTGTGGAGGACGGTTGCAGACCCTCGGGATAGGCGTAGAAGGCGATCCCCTCGAACGTCCAGACGTTCGGGAAATCACGAATCAGCATGTCCTTTTCCTGCTCGCTGATCGTGTAGAAGTGCGAATGGCCCGACCAGAAGCGGTAGATGGGCCGCAGGCTGGCGTTTGCCGCGGTGCTGAACGCGAGATAGGCACTCCCCTCGTGGGTCCATACATCGGGGTACTGGCTGATCAGCATGTCCCGCTCTTCCTCGCTGACGGTATAGAAGTGTCCCGACAAGACCGGCGACCAGAAGCGGTAGACGTTCACGTCGGGCTCGGCCACGGTCTGGTCCTCGCCTGAGGTGGTCCAGATCACGGTCAGGGTCGAGCTGCGAATGTTCACGCGATCGCCGTTCAGTTCGTGGTCGATGTCCAGGAAGACGTCCAGCGTGCCGGTCAGCCACAGGTCCTGCAGAACCTCCTGGGGCAGCGTGAAGTTCGTGACTGACCATCGGGTAAACGCGCCGCTGGGCTGGCCGGTCACGTCATACGCTTCGGCCGGCACCGGCGGAACCGGCACCCCGTTGGACGGACCCTGAAGCGTCCCGACCTGCGTATTGTTGACAGTGACGATGTCCACCTCTCCGGCGAGGTCGTCGACGTCCCAGGCGAGGATAGACAGGGTGGCCGACTTGATCTCGGTGGCATCCGCCGGCACGTCGTTGGATACATCGTGGGTCCAGCCCCAGTCCTCGAGGGAGCACCGATAGAACGGCGTGTGGTCGACGACGACATTCGGCGGCCAGAAGTACCAGTGGTTGCCGCTATTGCACAGATAGTCGGTGACATTGCTGACACCGGCCGTCCCGGCGTTGGCCGCTCCTGCCACCCCTAGCACACAGGTGGTTAATGCGATCCACCTTGTCCACTTCATCTCCACAGTCTCCATAAGAAACAGGGCGGGTATCTCATGATGACGTGATTCACTCCGCCGGATAGGCGTACCAGGCGATTCCCTCCAGGCCCCAGTAGTAGGCGTAGTTGTTCACGATCATCTGCTTTTCCTGTTCGCTGATCGTGTAGAAGTGCCTGCTGCCGACCTCGGACCAGAATCGGTAGACCGGCGACGTCCCAGCCGGCTGCTGGCCGGGCGGGTACGCGTAGAACGCGATGCCTTCATAGGTCCACGTGTACGCGTAGTCGCGAATCACGGTGTCCTTTTCCTGCTCGCTGATCGTATAGAAGTGCACGCCCAGATCGCCCGACCAGAACCGGTAGACCGGCTTCAAGGCGGCATCCGCCGCGCTGCTGAACGTGTTGTACGCGATGCCCTCGTAGGTCCATATGCTAGGGAAGTCGCGGATCAGCATGTCCCTCTCCTGCTCGCTGACCGTGTAGAAGTGGGCTGATTTCACCGGCGACCAGAACCGATACACGTCCACGTCCGGCTGGGCCGGGGCATCGCCGGAGGTTATGTAGTTCACCGCCAGGGTTGAAGTGCCGATGTTCACGCGATCGCCGACGGTGTCCCGGTCGATATTCATGAAGATTGTGACTTCGCCGTTCTGCCACAGTTCCTGGATCACGTTAGCCGGCAGGTTGAACACGGTGGTCGTCCACACCCGCTCCTGGCCCGGCGCCATGCCCACCAACTCGCCCAGCTTCACGCCGTTGGCGTAGATCTCGTCGATCTCGCCTTCCTCCGTATCCACGTCCCAGGCCGTGATGGTCAGCGTGGCGCTCTGAATGCCGTTGGCATCGGCGGGAACCAGGCTACCCATGATGTGGGTCCAGTCCCAGTCCTCGAGGGAGCACCGGAAGTACGGCGAGTGGTCCATGACGACATTCGGCGGCAGGAAGTAGAAGCCACGACTGTTGTCGGTGTAGTCGAGCGTGTCCCGGACTGTAACGATGCGGGCCTCGGCCAGACTGCCGAACAGCAGGAGGCAAGCCGGCAGGCCCAGCACCCATACCCTCTTCATGGTCCCGATCCTCCAGTACACTGGCGTGTCCATCTGTCCCGTGAAGGAAGAAGGAACACCGGATATCCCAATTCAACTCACAAAAAAAACCGGATGAAGCCTCGGCTCCATCCAGGATCACCACTTCAAGTATAGAACGACGGTGGATTACAGGCGCTGCATCAAGCCCACACCCATGTCAGGGGGGTATCACGCGCGCCACGCTGAATGGCGTCGCTCCAAGCATAGAGCACGCGCGGACCCCTGAACCTGAAATTATAGTCTACCTCAAGCGCCCTGCAAAGTCAAGCGTTTTTCTGACGCAAGGCTGTGTCCGCTCGGGCTGCATCAACCCCCTGGCCCCATCGCCCGATAAGCTCATCGGGACGCACAAACCGACCCTCCCGCGATATGAGCATAAGTCCTGTCCCCACCGGTAGATGCGCTGCCGCGATACCCTCACGCGGAGCGTTTTTGCCATCCCGCTGGAATTACGAGCGGCAGTACTGTAAGATGCATGCGGAGACTCGCAGAGGATAGGTCGATTGAGCTGTGGAAAGGTGGCAACTATGGCAGAGCACGTGAATCGTCGCGAATTCCTCCAGGGATCGATGGCCGCCGCCGGGGCCGCAATGGGAATGGGACTTGCCGGGTCGTCCCCTGCCGCCGGGCAGGTGCGCACCGATGCGGGGACCGGCGCCAAAGACATGCCCATGGGGCAGATCAAGGACCTCAAGATCAGCCGGCTGATCTCCGGCGGTAACCTCATCAGTGGCTGGTCCCACGCCCGCGACCTGCGCTACGTGCATGATCTCATGGACAATTACAACACGCCCCAGAAGGTCCTGGAAACGCTGGCCCTGCTGGAAGAGAACGGCGTCAACACGATCATCGCCGACCCCCGCAAGAAGCCGATGGACGTCTTCAAAAAGCATTGGAACCGAGGCGGCAAGATCCAGTGGATCGCGGAGGGACATCCCACGCCGCAAGACCTGCACACGAACATCAAGGCCAGTGTCGACTGGGGTGCCTGTGCCGTCTACCTCCAGGGCGTCATCGGCGACCGCTGGCTCAAGGACGGTCACGTGGACCAGCTCGGCGAGTGCGTCGAGTACATCAAGTCCCAGGGCGTGCCGGGCGGACTGGGCGCGCACATGATCGACGTGATCATGAACTCGGAGGCCCGGGGCTTCGATCCGGACTTCTACGTGAAGACCCTGCACCATACGAACTACTGGTCCACCCGGCGACCCGATCAAAACGACGATGTGGTCGATAACGGCGCCGACAATTACTGGGACAAGAACCCCGCCAGGACGATCGAGGTGATGAAGACCGTCAAGAAGCCCTGGATCGCGTTCAAGGTGCTGGCCGCCGGCGCGATCCACCCCAGCAGCGGATTCCCGTACGCGTTCGAGAACGGCGCCGACTTCATCTGCGTCGGCATGTTCGATTTCCAGGTCGCGGAGGACGCCATCATCGCGAAGAAGACCCTCGGCGAGCTAAAGACCCGCGGCCGCGCCTGGTGCGCATGAGAATCAGCCACAGAGAACACAGAGATTCATGGGACGAGCAAGCCGCTTGCCGGAGCAAGTTCAACGTGATGAAACGAGTCCAACAACTGGCGGTAACGTGTGTGAACCGGTTAGGGCGAATTCAATGGCCGTGCTGAAAACGCGCGGAAGCAATGAGCCCGAGGAAATCGAGTTCGAGTTGGACTATCTGGCGTCTTTGACGACTCAGCAACGATTCGAGATGATGTTCCGCAAGAGCCGCGAGATGGCTGCCCTGCGCAAACGACATGGAAGTCGAAGAACTACTCAGATCACCAAGAGAAGATAGGCCCAGCTTCGGCCGGACCTTTGTCTGGTTCGCCTCCCTCGACGACCCGATCCAAATGAAGCAAGCTGCCGGCCGCCCCAAAGATAAAGAGGACCTCAAGTTCCTCCGCAGGCTCAGGCAAAGGAAGATAAACCGCCGACGCTGATCCCAAGTCAGACCCAATCGTCAACCATTCCTGCCTGGGCAATCTGGACAAGGCAATCGAACCGGATTGCTGCGCCGCCTCAGATCAGTCGGCCATGATGGAGCCTCTTCCCCCCGCTGGCGATTCACAGTAATGACTTGGGATGATTCTGGAGCGTGCCTGTTCGATTGTGCGCGCCATTTGCTCTAACGCCTGTCTCCGGATCCCACCATGACGGCCTCCCTCCTCGGCGATGTCATCCACACGCTGCGCCACGATTCGCATCCCAGGGGCGGAAGTCTCCCTCTGAAGTCATCCTGGCAGTTGAGGATTACGCAGGACTCGGTACCGCCAAATCTCGGGCCTCTCAAGCCCCTGCCGACCATCTGCTCGTACAATACTCCACTCACTGTGGGTCTCGCGACAACGATATGCGTCACGCGCGGAGCATCAAAACCCGTCGTCAGAACTTCACAATTGCAGAGAACACGGATCGTCTTGTCTTTGAATTCCCTGATAAGTTGTCGTCGTGTCACGTCCCTGGTGTTCCCAGTGACCACTGCCGCGGGTATGTGCTCTCGGCGCAACAGAAACGCCATGCACTCAGCATCGCGGACGCTGGGCCCGAAGTAGAGGATTGAGTTGGCCTCCTCTCTGGCAAAAGGCAGCAGATGCTCCAGGATCACGAGCCTTCGCTGCGTCTTATCTGCTGCCAGAGCCATCCCTCGGTCTATCCATTCCATTTCCTCTTCGCCGACAAGTCCCTCCTTCGAAACGTCTGGCAGGTGTACGATCGTGTGAGTGTGGATTGTCTTCCAGACAGGTCTCGCCAGAATCTCTCTCTCCTGCAA
Organism: Sedimentisphaerales bacterium; assembly: GCA_016928975.1. Next base: position 22,270 of record JAFGJR010000308.1, read on the forward strand.
CTTCTCCAATCGCTCGCGTGGATCGTCGCCGAGGGTCCGTATCGGCTCAATGATATCGTGGAAAATCTCCACCAGTTCACGAGTTCCCTTTTCCGGATTATCCTCGTCGTACTCCATGCGGAACGGCGTTGCTGTCAGACCCGCTACCGAAACGGAGTGTTCAGATGGTGGGAGGTCTTTTAGGATGCGGCGATATGACGGCGCAGCCGCACGGTGTGCTTCGTCGATGAGAAGCACGCCGAGTGATTTCCTCAAACCTTCGATCACACTCTCGCCGCCTTCTACACGATCATCAAGGAGATTGACGATGCGGTGAGGAGTCGAAATAAGCACGGTCGGGCGACTGAGTATTTCCTGAAGGACAGCGCCGTACTTGACCATATCTCGGGTATAATGGCCCCAGAAGCGGATAAGGCGCAGGGGACAAACATTCTCCGAGTTGGTCCACACCTGGCGGAAACAGGCATATGCTTGCTCGCACAGTTCTTCCGTGTGTGCCAGCCACAACACGCCTGCCTGATTGGCAACTCTGCCTGCGACGTCATAGCGTCCGGCGAGCAAATCGCGTATGCTCTCGACTGCGACACGCGTCTTGCCAGCGCCAGTGGGCAGGGTCATGATCGCGCGGCCCCCTCGACTCTTGAGTACGTCATCCAACCGCTCTTTGACTTCCTCCTGGAAATTCTCCAGTCGGCGAAGATCAAACCTTCCGTCCAGATCCTCATAGTCAGGCAAACTGTCAGGTGTCGGAACACCGATAAGTTCGCTGGGGAATCCGGTTCGGCAGACGAATTCGACGGGTGCACCTTTGCCGGGATGCCACCTCTTGGGAGGATTCACCTTGCATGCCGCACCGACACGTTGTCTGATGGCAGGCTCACAGAACAAATCGATTCCATGTTGGATCACCAAGGCTGTCGCAAGGTCCACCTTTGGGGTGCTATCGATACCTGTCTCTTTGTCTCTCAGCCTCCGTACAGCGCGATGAAGGTCTCCGAGGAGAGTCTTCAGGGTATCTCTTGTCAGCAGTTGTGTGAGTCGTCCGACCGTATCTCTTTCCCACTGTGTCGTAAGAAGGGGGCTTTCATCTGACAACTTCTCCGAAACCGTTTGTCTCTCTTCCTGAAGCACGAAGCCACCAGACCTTCTCGGGCCCTTGCGAATGGAGCGGTCTGCAAGAATCTGCTCCTGTAGTTCGGCGTAGTTGTCTTCCGTCAGCCGGTAGGTTTCGACGATGTCGCTCTTGTTCACATGACCGCGTTCGAGGACTATTTCGCGGACCTCTTGAACAATGGCCTTGTCAAGCATGATTGACTCCTCTACCTGACGGCATCTACCATCACCGCTGATCATGACAAATAGCCTGTCGGTCTCATCAAGGATGCAAGAATCCGCAACTGCGGGTTCTATCGGCTGGAGAGGGAGGCAGGATAAGGAGAAAAGTCAACAGGCATCAGGTTTCAGGGATCGGGGATCAGTAGAAGTATTCGGGGCGCTGGGGGCAGGCTCTACGGGTACAACGGACAAAGAAAATCCGCAGATTTCGTGGATTGGGACACATTTGCATTTCTTGAATCTGCGAAATCTGTTGAATCCGCGGATGATACGGTTCTTCGTGACTCTGCGGCTTTGTGTGAGTCAAAGAGAATCTGGATTCCCGCCTGCGCGGGAATGACATGCTGGGAATCCGTGTCAATCCTGTAAATCCGTGTCTGACATTCTCCCTTTGCGACCCTCTGCGGCCTCTGCGGTTGAGAAGGTGTGGATTCCTGCTCCTCGATCAGGTCGAGGACAAGCTTCGCAGGAATGACAGCGGCTGCAGTGGCACGCAGTGTCTCCGCTCTGTGCCCTCTGTGGCAGAAATCATCAGAGCCAGATGACTTCCTGGAGGACATGGTTGATCCAGGGGGAGTCGTTGCGCTGGAGACTTTCGATTTCGCCGGTTGTATAGGGGAATACGTCGCATGGGACGGACACGTCGTCCGGCAGGAAATCCGGGATTCGGTCGCGGAAGGGTCTGTCGCTCGTGCGAAGAATGATCAGCAAATCGGCGTCGCTGCGTGGGCCGTAAGTGTCGGTCGCATACGAGCCGAACAGGCCGACCCGTTCCACCTCAGGATGCGATTCCCGCAGGCTGGCGGCCCAAGCGTACAGCTCTCGCATCACCCTGGCCTTATCGGCGAAGAATGTCTTCACAGAACCTGATGATTCGTCGCGCATTGTCAACGGCCTCATCCGCTTCGTTTTTGCCGTAATACTCGCCGGGGAAGCCTTGGTCGAATCCGTTCGGGTATCGCGTGGGGATGTAATGTCGATCCAGGGCCCGCGCGGCGTCGAACAGAAGGTCGGGGATGTCCACCTTGCCGGCAAGACCCTGGAGCAGTTTCAGGACGGAATGACCCCAGCCTTCGCCGTGCAGATGCAGATAGACGGCCTTGACGGCTTTCTCCGCCCCCTGTTGGGCGCTGAAGCAGGCCCACTCGAAGTGCTGGTGCTCAGACGTATCCACCGCGTGACTCAAGTCGCGTTGTGCCTGAGCGAGCCAGTCTTTCGACCTGTCGGCCATCGTGTTCTTCCCTTTACGGTTTTCCGTCGTTGCCCGATTCTACCTCACTTACGCTTTCCAGGTAAAGGGCTTGCCGGTGAGGCGCTCGTAGGCTTCGATGTACTTGGCACTGGTTTTTTCGACGATATCGGGGGGCAGCTCGACGCCGGGGCCGGACTTGTTGAAGTGGATGCTTTCCAGCCAGTTTCGTACGAACTGCTTGTCGAAGCTCTCCTGGTCCCGGCCCGGCGCGTACTTGTCGGCGGGCCAAAAGCGGGAGGAGTCGGGCGTGAGCACCTCGTCGATCAGGATGATCCTGCCGTCGGGGGTCAGGCCCCACTCGAACTTCGTGTCGGCCAGGATGATCCCCTTGCCCTGGGCGTACTGGCCGGCCTTGTTGAAGATCTCGATGCTCTTGTCGCGGACGTAGGCGGCGTGCTCGGCGCCGACGATCTCGGCCGCCCGCTCGAAGCTGATGTTCTCATCGTGCATGCC
>JAFGJR010000309.1 GCA_016928975.1 Sedimentisphaerales bacterium
CAGGCGTTTCGCCATCTCAAGGGCGACCTGGCGGTCCGGCCGATCTTCCACCAGGACCAGAGGCGAATCGAGGCCCACATCTTCGTGGGTTTCCTGGCGTACTGCCTGCACGTGACGCTGGGCTAGCGATGGCGTGTGTGGCGAAAGACGGAAATGGCGGACTGCGACGTATCGTGTTCAGCGACCCAATCAATGGGTCCCGAAGGACACTCAGGCTTGGGAAGTGCTCCGAACGTATGGCCGAAAGCATCTGCGGGTACGTGGAAGAGCTTGTGTCAGCCAAGATCAGGGGCCTTGCCATCAGCCCGGCCACAGCGGCATGGGTGAACCAAATTGGCGATGCGCTGCACAAGCGGCTCGCCAGGGTCGGACTCGTCGAATCCCTGAGCAAGGCTGCGGCTGTGACGCTGGGGCAGTTCACCGCCGATTACATTGAGTCGCGGCGGGCGGACACCAAGCCCCGGACGATCATCAACCTGAGCATGAGCCGTAGGGAGTTGGTCAAGTTCTTCGGTGAAGACCGACCCTTGCGGGAGATCACGAGCGGCGACGCCGTCGAGTTTCGTTCGGCCATGCTGGGCCGGGGACTGGCCGACAACACGGTCCGCAGGCACTTGGGCCGAGCGCGCCAATTCTTCGCCGCAGCCATTGACAAGGAGTTGGTCCAGAAGAACCCGTTCTTCCACAAGCAGATCAAGGTTGCCGTTCGTGGCAACCCCGACCGCCGGCAGTTCATCGCCCGTGAGGTGATTGACCGCGTTCTCGCAGTATGCGAGGACGACATCCAGTGGCAGACGATCATCGCCTTGGCGAGATATGGCGGACTGCGGACACCCTCTGAGACGCTGGCCCTGCGGTGGCGTGATGTGGACTGGGAGAACGGCTTGGTCACGATTCACTGCCCGAAGTTGGAGCGGCTGGAGCGACACGCAACCCGAACCATCCCCCTGTTCCCAGAGTTGCGGTCGGTCCTGTTGCGGGCCTTCGAGGAAAGCCCGACCGGGAATGAGTACGTCATTCACAAGCACCGCAGGGGCAGCATGAATTGGCGGACGCAGTTCGAGAGGCTTATCAGACGTTCCGGCCAGGAGCCTTGGGGTATGCCGTTTCAAAACCTACGGAGCAGCCGGGAAGTCGAGCTGAGCGAGACGTTTCCGTGGTCTACCGTCTGCACATGGATAGGACACGCGAGAGAAATCGCGGCCGAGCATTACATGAGCGTTCCGAGCGAACACTTCGCCCGCGCTATTGCAGGAGAGAGCACCCCGACCGGGGAAGGGAAAAGCGCACAAAAAGCGGCACAGTCAGTGCACGCAGAGCCTTGCAGAACGTCGCAAGACCAGGGGCGAGAGGACGGCAAAACCGCGTTTTTAGGCCAAAAACAAGAGGGTGCGACACTCTGCGAGAGCGGAACGTCACACCCTATACCCCCAAGGGGAGTCGAACCCCTGTCTCCAGGATGAGAACCTGATATCCTAGGCCACTAGACGATGGGGGCACTGACGTAGCGGCGGTCGGATTCGAACCGACGACCCTGGGCTTATGAATCCCATGCTCTAACCAACTGAGCTACACCGCCGCGGTTAAGACATATACGATAGACGCCAACGGCCCGGCTGTCAACGCCCTTGCGGGAAAAAATGCACGTAGCGGCGTGAAGGCCGCCACAATGCGTGGCGTCAAATGTGAAAAACCACCCTTTTTCCCATCCACATTTGGCGAACCTCAACCGCCATGTCCTGTGGTAATTGCAGCAGCGTTCGCCACGGCCTGTGGACGGCACCTCAGCAGATTGGCTCCTGCCGGCGGCTCCGCCGTGGATGGGTTGTGATGGCTGAGGCGTGGTTCTTGCCCGGTACTTGGGCACGCTGTTACCCTCCAGAGCCCGGCAGAGGACCTGACCCTCCTTCCTTGTGTCCTCTGCCGGCCCGTTTGTGCCGAGTTAGCGGCAAGGCGCTTGACTTCCACGCGTGTTGCCGGTATTCTCTGGCTTTCGAAACTTGCCCAACTTGTTTGTAATCCTGGTCTTACTTCCCGGAGGCAACGTTGAGAGTACTGTCGGGCATCCAGCCGTCAGGCCGATTGCATATTGGCAATTACTTCGGTGCGATTCGCCAGCACCTGGGGATGCAGGCCGAGCACGAGTGCTACTACTTCATCGCAGACTACCACGCGCTGACGAGCAACCCGGCGCCGAAGGCGGTGCAGGAATACACGCTCGGCGTGGCAATGGACTACATGGCCCTTGGACTCGACACAGAGAAGACCGTCTTTTGGCGGCAATCGGACATGCCCGAGGTGACGGAGTTGACGTGGCTGCTGTCGTGCATCACGCCGATGGGCCTGCTGCAACGATGCGTCAGCTACAAGGACAAGGTGGGCCAGGGTCTGAGCCCGAATCATGGGCTCTTCGCCTACCCGGTCTTGCAGGCGGCGGACATCCTGATCGTCAAATCCGACTTGGTGCCCGTGGGGGCGGACCAGAAGCAGCACATCGAGGTGACCCGCGACATTGCGATGCGGTTCAACAACGCATACGGCGAGGTCTTCAAGATCCCGTCGGATCATATCATCGAGTCGGTCGCCGTAGTGCCCGGCACTGACGGCCGTAAGATGAGCAAGAGCTACGGCAACACGATCGAGATCTTTGAGCCCGAGAAGAGCGTAAAGAGCAAGGTAATGAAGATTGTGACCGACTCCACGCCGGTCGAAGCGCCGAAGGACCCGGCCAAGTGCAATGTATTTGCCCTTCTGCGGCTGTTCGCTTCGCCCGAGGAGTTGGCCGAGTGGGATCGCCGTTATCGTGCCGGCGGCATGGGGTACGGCGAAGCCAAGAAACGTCTGGCCGGGTTGATCGTCGAGTACTTCAAACCCTACCGTCAGAAACGCAGCGAGCTCGAGAAGGACCCGGGCGCCGTCGATGCGATGCTCAAGCAAGGGGCCGAGCGGGCCAGAATGGTCGCCGCCCCGACCCTTCTGGAGGCTCGCAAAGCAGTGGGGCTGGGAGAGCGAAGATGAATGAGAAACTCGTGACTGTGGCTCGCTTCAGCGATTACGTGGAAGCGGAGCTGGCCCGGCAACTGCTCGAGGCCGAGGGCATCAGGGCGTTCGTCATGGGCGAGAATGTTGGAAACGTCTATGCCGGCGTGCCGGCGGCGATCGACATCCAGCTTCAGACGCCTGAGAGCCAGGCCGAAAAGGCGATCGAGATCCTCGAAGCCAGCGAGCAAGAGGCCGCGGAATCGGAGCGGGAGGACATGGAGCAGGGCTGGGACGAGGACGCCGGGGAGGGGCCGGACGAGGACCTGGAGCAGGAGTAGCTGTTGGCCGATTACCGCGTTAACCTGGACATATTCGCCGGACCGTTAGACCTGCTGCTGTATCTTGTCCGCAAGGAAGAAGTCGATATCTACGATATCCCCATCGCCAAGATCACCGACCAGTACGTGCAATACCTGGAGATGCTCAAGCAGCTTGATGTGGACCTGGCAGGGGATTTCCTGGTGATGGCGGCGACGTTGATGGAGATCAAGTCGGCCATGCTCCTGCCGAGAGCCGAGCCGGAGCAGATGAGCGAGGAGACCGCCGGCGATCCGCGGGCCGAGCTGATCCGCCAACTCCTGGAATACAAGAAGTTCAAGGACGCCGCGAATCTGCTCGATGCCGCGGCCGAGCGGCACCAGGAGCGCCAGGGCCGGCCTACCAGCCTCATCGACCGCCTTGTCCCGGACGCCGAGCCCGAGATCGACATGGACCAAGTCAGTATCTGGGACCTACTCGAAGCCTTCGATGCGGTCTGCAAAGCAACCGGTATGCGCGCCTACACCGGCCACATCCGGGATGATACCCCCATCGATCTGTACCAGATCGAGGTGCTCCACCGCCTCCAGACGGAAGGCCCCTTGACGTTCGAGCGGATCTTCGACGCCAGGCCGAATCGCCTGGTCATGGTCGGGGTCTTCCTCGGTATGCTGGAGCTCATCCGCAGCAAGCTCATCTGGGCCGAGCAGGACGACAACACCTCCCAGATCTACCTGCGGGCGCTGACCGACGAGCCGGCGGAACAGGCCGTCCGGAGAGCGATCCTGTCCGCCAGTGACGAGGAGTCCAGAGCTGCAACTCCAGAGGAGCCTGCCCAGGCGGTCCCCATCCCCATCGTGGAGGTACCGGCCCAGCCTCGCGCGAAGACCGACGAGCAGGACCAGGGTGAGGACATCGAAGAGAACGAAGTCGGCGGCGCCGGCGACGATTGGGTGTCGGACGAGCCCTTGGGAAAGGATGACGGACAGTCAATTCGAAAGGACGAATCATGGCAGGCAACGTGATTGAGTTATCGGATGCCAACTTCAACGAGACCGTGCAGAATTCAGAGGTCCCGGTCCTCGTGGATTTCTGGGCCCCCTGGTGCGGGCCGTGCAGAATGGTCGCCCCGATCATCGAGCAGATCGCCAACGAGTACACAGGAAAGGCGAAGGTCTGCAAAGTGAATACCGATGAGAGCCGCGACACCGCCGTGAAGTTCGGCATCAACGCGATCCCGACCCTGATCCTTTTCAAGGGCGGCCAGGTGCACAAGAAATGGGTCGGCGTGACCAGCAAGAAGGACATCGGCGACACAATGAGCGGGCTGCTCTAAAATGTCCCACAGGATCGCAGGCAAGCGTCAAATTGGAGAGGACGTCTTCTGGGCGGAAGTCGAGGCCCCGCTGATCGCGGCGGCCCGCAAGCCCGGACAGTTCGTCATCCTCAGCATTGACAGCGATTACTCGGAGCGAATCCCGCTAACGATCGCGGAGGCCAACCGCCAGAGAGGCACCATCGAGCTGATCTGGCAGCGGGTGGGCAAAACCACGACGGAGATGGCGGATCTGAAGGAAGGCGACGTGATTGCGAACATCGTGGGCCCGCTCGGCAAGCCGACGCATATCGCTCGTTACGGCACGGTCGTGTGCGTGGGAGGCGGCATCGGCAATGCCCCCCTGCTGCCGATCGCCACCGCCCTCAAGAACGCGGGCAATCGGGTCGTCAGCATCCTCGGCGCCAGAGACAAGGCCAGACTGATTCTGGAGGATCGATTCGCGAAGGTGAGCGACGAGCTGATCGTCTGCACGGACGACGGGTCCTACGCACGCAAGGCCCTTGTGACCGAGCCGCTCAAGGAGGTCTGTGGACGCACTCCGAAGCCCGATCACGCGTTTGTCATCGGCCCCACGCTGATGATGAAGTTCTGTTGCGAGGTAACACGTCAATTCGGCGTGCCCACCGAGGTGTCGCTGAACACGATCATGGTCGATGGGACGGGCATGTGCGGCGGCTGCCGCGTCGAGGTGGACGGAAAGCCCAAGTTCGTCTGCGTGGACGGCCCCGAATTCGATGGCCACAAGGTCAACTTCGACTTGATGATCAAACGATTGAACGCTTACAAGACCCAGGAGCGACACGCCCACGAGAAGTACAAGCAGCACCGCTGCAAGTTGGGACTTGATACCTGATTTCAGATTGCGGATTGATGATTGCGGATGCATGACTCTCGCCTCCTCCGGTCTGCGATCATCAACCCGAAATCCGAAGTCACTCCGGAGCATCTGTTGTGACAAGTGAGGAAAGAAAGCAACGGCTGAAGGATCTGCTGGCCAAGAAGGAGGCGGGCGGGCTGAAGGTCAAGGATCGCATGGCGATCCCGCCGCAAGACATGCCTGAACAGGATGCGCAGGCCCGGCGCCGCAACGTCCATGAGGTCGCCCAGGGCTATACAGAGGAGCAGGCCCGGCTCGAGTCACTGCGCTGCCTCCAGTGCAAGAACGCCCCATGCGTCGAGGGCTGCCCGGTTCGCATCCGCATCCGCGACTTCGTCGGCGCGATCGCGGAGGGCGACTATCGCCAGGCGTTGCAGATTATCAAAGAGAACTCCCTGCTGCCGGCGGTTTGCGGCCGCGTCTGTCCCCAGGAAGTCCAGTGCCAGGCCAAGTGCACCGTCGGCCTGAGTCTCAAGGACGTGTCGAAAGCGGTCTCCATCGGCCGGCTGGAACGATTCGTCGCCGACCGGAACGATGGAGAGTCCGCGGTCCCCGAGGTCGCGCCGCCGACGGGGATGAAAGTGGCGATCATCGGCTCCGGTCCCGGGGGGATTGTCGCGGCCGCCGACGCCAGACGCGCTGGACATGAGGTGACCGTTTTCGAGGCCTTCCACAAGCCGGGCGGCGTCATGGTCTATGGCATTCCCGAGTTCCGGCTGCCCAAGGCCATCGTGCAGAAGGAGATCGACACGCTCCGGCAGATGGACGTCAAGATCGTCACGAACTTCATCGTGGGCCGGACCCGGACCATCGAGCAATTGATGAAGGAAGACGGCTTCGACGCGGTCTACATCGGCGTCGGGGCGGGCCTGCCCAGCTTCATGGACATCGAGGGTGAATCGCTCGTCGGCGTCTACAGCGCCAACGAATACCTGACCCGGGCCAACCTGATGAAGGCCTACGAATTCGGCGCCGGGGCCGATACCCCTATCGCCGTATCGAAGAGAGTCGCGGTCGTCGGCGGCGGCAACGTCGCCATGGACTCCTCGCGTACCGCCGTGCGCCTCGGCGCCGAGAAAGTCTATCTTATTTATCGCCGAACAGAGAAGGAGATGCCCGCGCGCGTGGAGGAGGTCCACCACGCCAGGCAGGAAGGTGTGGAGTTCCACCTGCTGCAAAGTCCCAAGCGGATCCTCGGCGACGCCAACGGCAATGTGGTCGCCGTCGAGTGCCTTCGTTACGAACTGGGCGAGCCCGACGCCTCCGGCCGCAGACGACCCGTCGCGATCCCCGGCTCGGAATTCCGGATCGACGTCGATACCGTCATCATCGCCATCGGCAATCTGGCCAATCCCCTGATCCGCCAGACCACGCCCGGTCTGGAGTTCAACAAGTGGGGCAACATCGTCGTCGATGAGAACTGCCGGACCTCGATGGAAGGCGTCTTCGCCGGCGGCGACATCGTCCTCGGCGCCGCCACGGTCATCCTCGCCATGGGCCAAGGCCGAATCGCCGCCGCCGCCATCAACAAGTACCTGGCCGAGAAGAACCGAGCCAAATAGCCCAAGAGCAGACGGCGTCGGCACTGCCGGCATTCAATTCGAGACGGCGCATCTTATTGCCGCGTACAGGCTCCTCGAACGTGCTGAGAACCACTGGCGATGGCTCAGAAGCACTGAGCAACGTCGACCGCGCGGTTCTTTTTCGACAGATCAGCGAACTCCATTTGCGTCACCAAAGTAACACCTGTAAGCTATAGGGAATCCCTGGGTATGCCCGGCCGAGTGGAGCATGCCAAGGGTGCAGTTTGTAGATGTTCAGCCGGGTCGCGATGATAACTTGGGGAAGATCGCGCGAGCACACCCTCGAACACATCAAGGGATCGCCGGATCGGGGCACGCGGATCCAATGTGCAGCAGGAGCGACATGAACGGACGATGTCGAGCTTCGTCGGAATGCAACCAGTCGAATAGGGAGGTCAGACAATGAAGCACGCACTTCTCACAGCAATGGTGCTACTAACGGGAACCGCCGGCCTTTCAGCCGCCACTTTGAAAGATGCCGAGTCGGCCACCCACGGTTACGATGCGGCCCGTTATCAGGTCGTCAACACGTATGAGTATCCCGGCTTCAAGCTGATCCAGTTCAACTTGGCTTCTCTGTCCCACTACTCGTATATGCTGGTCAGCGATGGGCAGGCCCTCGTGGTCGATCCAGGCCGCGACATTCAGGCGTACCTGGACACCGCCAGGCAGCAGAACCTCAAGATTATTGGCCTTTACCTCACTCACTCCCACGCGGACTTCGTAGCCGGACACACGGAGATGGTCAAGGCCACGGGGTGCCCTATCTATCAGAGTGACAAGAGCAAAGCCGAGTACAAGATCGAGCCGGCACACGAGGGCACAACCATCCAGGTCGGCCAGGCGACAGTCAAATCGATCGAAACGCCAGGTCATGTCGTGGACGGGACCAGCGCCCTGGTCTACGCGAAGGGAAGGGACAGGCCGGAACTCATCCTGACCGGCGACTACCTGTTCGTCGGCAGCGTGGGTCGGCCCGACCTCGTAGTCGGCACAACTGCGGCGGCGCTGGCAGGCATGGCTTTTGACACGTGGCAGATCAAGGTCTCCAAGTTGCCCGACGGCGTGCTTGTCTTTCCAGCGCACGGAGCCGGCTCGCTCTGCGGCGCCCACCTGCGAGACAGCCCCCACTCCACCATTGGCGAGGAGCGTGCCTCCAATCCCTATCTGCAGCACAAGGCAAAATCGGAGTTCGTCACCGCTGTGCTGTCGGACCTGAGCGAGCCGCCGCAGTACTTCGGCCACAATGCCGCGCTGAATCGCAAAGGGCCTGACCTGGTCAACTGGGATCAGCCTCTGACGACCCGGCTGTCGCCCAGTGCGGAACTGACCGACTCGGCCAGGTACTATGTCGTGGACATCCGCGATGCCAAGGATTACGCCGCCGGCCACATTCCCAACTCGGTGAACATCGCCCTGCGCGGTCGGCTGGAAACCTGGGTCGGCATCATGGTGCCCTGGGGCTCCAATCTTGTGATCTGTGGCGAAACGGACGACATCAAGGAGGCTCTGCACCGCCTGCACCGGGTGGGCTATACAGGTCCCTATGTACTGTTCAGCGACTGGCAGAAGGCATCGTTGGCTGCGAACAAGAACGACCTCATGCTGCCTGAACAGCTCCATGCCGCGATGCAGGCCGGGACGGAGCCGCTGATTCTGGATGTCCGGCTTCCGAACGAGTGGATGGGTCTGCGCATCGGGACCGTCCTGAACCTGCCGCTGAACAAACTCAGCGAACTATCCGCCAAGCTGAACCCCAACGAACCGGTGGTGGCCGTGTGCAACTCCGCCTACCGGTCTACGATGGCGATCGGAGTTCTGGAACGCAAGGGATTCACGAAGGTGACCAGTCTGGCCGGCGGCAGCGAGGCCTGGATCGCCGCAGGCTATCCGGTGTACGGCGCCGAGAGCAAGACCGCGACGGCATCGGCGCCGAAGAGAGTGGTCCCGCTCCCCGAGCGGATCTGCGCAGCGGAACTGAACCGGCTGATGCTCGACCTGCCCGGCACCTACGATCTGGTGGACATTCGACCGCCGGAGATGTTCGCCGACTACAGTCTGCCCGGTGCGGTGAATGTGGACCTCGCCGACCTGATCGGCAATCCGGCCTGGCTGACCGGCGCCGGCCCGCTCATCATCGTTGACCGCGACGGGTCGCTGGCGATGGTGGCAGCCGGGATTCTCTCGCAGAAGACGCAACGCCAGATCAAGGCCGTCTTCGGCGGGCTGGATGCCTACTGGTCGCAGACCCAATCCGGTGCGCCACCGACCCCAGCTCCGGCGGCACCCACAGTCACGCCGTCTCGGGCAACACCGCCAACTGCGCCTGCCCCGGCCGCCCCGGCACGACCTGCACCACCAGCAAAGAAAAGTGCGGGGTGCTGAACCATGGATGACAGACAGATCAAATCAGATCGTTACATGAATCCATATCTTGCCGGCGTCTTGCTGGGCCTTGTCCTGCTGGCTTCATTCCTGGTTCTTGGCGCCGGTCTGGGCGCGTCGGGCGGGATTGCCCGGATCGCGGCCGGTGCCGAGATGTGCGTTCTGCGAAGCCACACACTGGCCAGTGAGTACTTTGGCGGTTGGGGGACAAGACCCCTGCGATACTACCTTGTCTTCATGTTGGTGGGCATCTTCGTCGGTGCGCTGTTCTCCGCGCTACTGGCGGGGCGCGTCCGACCTTCCCTCGAACGTGCGGCGGGTTTCTCGGGGCGGACCCGCGCCGTCCTGGCACTCGTGGGCGGTGTTGTTGTGGGTTTCGCCAGTCGTCTGGCCAGCGGCTGCACATCGGGACAGGCCCTGACCGGTTCGGCCCAACTCATGACGGGCAGCTTCATCTTCCTGATCTGCGTGTTTGTCGGCGGATACGGATGTGCCTGGCTGGTAAGGAGGCAATGGAATGATTAGCACGTTCTATTCGCGCGACGCGCTCGGCTCGGGCCCAGCCTTTGTAGCGGCCCTTGTCATCGGCATCCTGTTCGGCCTGGTGCTCGAACGCGCCGGCTTCGGCAGCAGCCGAAAGCTTGCGGCGGTCTTCTACTTCAAGGACATGACGGTCATCAAGGTAATGTTCACCGCGGTGCTGGTGGCGGCGACGGGTCTCGTCTATGCCCGGCTCTTCGGCCTCATACGGGCTGACGGTGTGTACTTGCTCCCAACAGTGTACGGTGCTCAGATCGTCGGCGGGCTGCTGTTCGGCATCGGCTTTGTCGTAGGCGGCTGGTGCCCGGGGACGGCTGCCGCAGGAGCCGCCTCCGCCAAGCTGGATGCCTTGATCTTCCTGAGCGGGACCGTCCTCGGCAGCATCCTGTTCAACGAGACATACGGCCTTGTCAGGTCGGTATATACGGCCGGCCAGCGCGGCGTGCTGTTCGTCTACGACAGCCTGGGTATGTCTGAAGGCGCATTTCTGGTCATCTTCGTTATGGCCGGAGCGGTCTTCTTCGGCGCGTGTGAGTGGGTGGAGAAAGCGCGCGGACGCGCGAGCGGCATACGGCCCGCGTCCGTGATGGCACTGAGCTTGATCCTGCTGGCCCTGGCGACAGGAGCGACCCTGTCCCCATCCGCCGCCGCACGCCCGGCGGAGAGTGTGGTGGTCTCGGCCGAATCACAGCTACTGCAACAGGTGGATCAGGCCGCTGATCACATCGAGCCGGAGGAACTCGCGGACCGTCTGACTCGCGGCGAGCCCGACCTCTTGCTGGTGGACATCCGACCGGCACAGGAGTACGCGAGCTTCCACATTCGCGGGGCTGTCAACGTCCCCATGTCCGAACTGCATGGATACATGGAGCCGTACCGCAACCTTGGGATGATCGTGCTGTATTCCAACGGCATGACCCACCCGGCCCAGGCGAGAGACTCACTCGCACGGAGTGGATTCGACAACGTCTACATGCTGACGGACGGACTCGATGGATTCATCCAGCGTTGCCTCAAGCCGGTCTCGCTGCGTTCTGAGCCGCTGACTGCCGCGGGAGCGGCCCGGGTGAACCTGTGGCGGCAATACTTCATGACCGCGCCGAAGAACCTGGCGCAGTCGTCACCAGTACAGGCGGAGGAGAAGCTGCCACGCCTCGTTGGAACAGACTGGCTGTCCGGACAACTGGGGCAGCCGGGGCTGGTGATCCTCGACATGCGGACGCAGCCGGAATACAACACCAGCCACATCCCCGGTTCTCTGCGTCTTGACGTCGAGCACCTGCGGGGCAACATCGGCGGTGTGGGGTCCAGGCTGTTGCCCACGGACATGCTGGCACGTCATCTGTCACTTATGGGGATCACGCCGCAGAGCACCGTCGTGATCGTGCCCGGCACCAAGATTCAAGACGCCACGTTGGTGACTGTGGCTCTGGAACGCGTGCGCCATACGCGATACGCCGTTCTCGACGGGGGCTACGAAAAATGGGTCGCGGAGAACAGACCGACAGGTGTGGATTTGCCTTCCGTCTCGCCGACATCGTATGCCGTCACGAACCAGACCGATACCTTCACGGTGGACTACACCGCCGTTCTGAAGGCTGTGGAGGGCAAGAACGCCGTGATTCTGGACGTGCGTCCGGCCGACTACTACAGCGGCCAGAAGTCAGACGAAGCCAGGACCGGACACATTCCCGGAGCCGTGAACCGGCCGTATACGGAAGATGTAGTCAAGACGAACGGGTACACAACGCTCAAACCGGTCGCTGAGTTGCAGAAGACCTATCAGGCTCTTATCCAGCGCAAGGACAGCAAGGTCATTGTCTACTGCCGCACGGGCCACCAAGCCAGTCAGACGTTCTTCGTACTCTCACAGTTGCTGGGTTACACGAATGTCTCCTGGTACGACGGCGGCTGGAGCGAGTGGGCAGCCCGGTCGGACCTGCCGGTCGAAGCCCCGCCTGCTGCGGCTCAACCGGGAAAGTGAGCAAGGAGGGACATAAGGCCTCGTCATGAACCCCGTCTCTCCCACAGCCGCGACGCCGGGAGATCCGCCTGGTGTGTCCGCCGGCCCTTGGTGTTCGTCCTTGACAATGCGCCTCTGCCTCGGATACTATCCTGCCTCATAAGGGTCTGGAATACCCGACCACAGAAGGACTATGAAGGCCGTGATGATGGAAGTGAAGCCGTTCAAGGCGTTCCGGTACAACCCCCAGGTCGTCGGCGACGCGGCCCGGTGCATCGCGCCGCCGTACGATGTGATCGGCGACGAGGAGCAGGAGCGACTCCATCGCAGGAGCCGGTATAACGTCGCCTACATCACCCGGGGCAAGAGTACCCCTTCGGACAACGGCCAGCACAACGTCTACACCCGCGCCGCGGAGTACCTCCGGAACTGGATTTCCGAGGGCGCCCTGAAACAGGACGACGAGAACACGATCTATGGGTACGTCCAGGATTTCGAGCTCAACGGCGCGGCCTTCCAGCGATTGACCTTCATCGCCCTGGGCAAGCTCGAAGACTTCGGCAAGACGGTGCGACCTCACGAGCAGGTGTTCGAGAAGCCCTTGCTCGACCGGCTGAACCTGGAGCGAGCGACAAACGCGAAGTTCGGCCTGGTGTTCATGCTGTACGACGATCCGCAGGGCGTCGCCGACCGGATCATCGAAAAGGCTATGACGGGGATCAGGGATCAGGGGTCAGGGGTCAGCAGGGATTCCCCGAACCCTGACGCCCGACACCCGACCCCTGCTCTTATGGACTTCGTGGACGAGCAGGGCGTGCGTCATCGGCTCTTCGCCATCACCGCCGCAAGGGAGATCGAGGCGATCACGACGATGATGGCCGACAAGAGCTGCATCATCGCCGACGGCCACCACCGCTACACGACCGGCCTCAAGCACATGCGGGAATCGGACAACCCCGCCGCAAAGTACCAGATGCTCGCCTTCACCAATACCCGGCAGAAGGGGCTCGTCGTTCTCGCCACGCACCGGCTCGTCGGCGGCATCCCGGATTTTCGCCCTCAACAATTCCTCCTGGATCTCAAGGACCACGGTTTCACCATCATGAAGTTCGGCTCCGCGCCGGACGAAGCCGCCAAGGAGCAGGCCAGGCAGCAGATGCTGCGGACGCTGACCGATCTGCGAAGCACGCACGACCGGGACCTGACCGTCTTTGGCCTCTATATGGGAGGCGGCCTCTTTTACGTTGCTGTCCTTGAGGATGAGTCCCGCATGGCCGCTGTGGCGCCGGAGCGAAGCGAGGCCTGGAGATCGCTCGATGTCTCCGTGCTCCAGAAGCTCGTGCTGGAGGGCCTGCTGGGGCTCGACGAGCAGAAGATGGGCGATCCGGACTACGTCGATTACGTCAAGGACGTGCCGAACGCGGTCCACGACGTGATTGCCCGAGTCGACGCCGGC
>JAFGJR010000310.1 GCA_016928975.1 Sedimentisphaerales bacterium
CAGCCTTGGAGAATTGATGGAAATGGTTCTGGGCAAACGTCAAAAGGCACTGATCGTCGTCTTTGTTCTCGGACTCGTGGCTCTCACGGCGGACCGCGTCTTCCTGCGTCCGCAGGGTGGAGCCGAAAGCGTATCTGGGGCGGAAGCCGGAAACTCGCCTCTCGAAGTCCGAGATTCCGCCGCCGCATCGCCCGGTGACGAACAGCGCCCGACCGTGGCGCAGCGTCTGGACCGCGTGTGGTCCGATCAGGAGGTGAACGATGTGGGTATGAGGGACCCCTTCTCCCTGGAGGGTTCCTGGCTTGCCCGCCCAGAGAAGGACTCGCCCGACGTGCCCAGTCTCCTGGCCGCGTTCGCCAGGGCCCACCCGCTTGGGGCGGTCATCATGGATGGCCGCCAGTCGTATGCCCTGGTCAACGACCGCGTCCTGAAACTGGGGGATCAGATCGACGGCTTCACACTGGTCTCCGTAGGTCCGAAATCCGCCGTCTTCGATCGGCAAGGGGAGCAGGTCGTTCTGGAGCTGGTGACTAAGTAGAATTGCTTAAGTGCCTTGCCTATCGTGTCGATATGGGAGAGAGTCGAGGAGAATTCCAACAAGAGAGGTCTGTGTAGGAGAATACGCATGAGAAGGTTCACGCGCACGACGAGAGGTGGGTTCAGTTTGTTGGAGGTAGTCATTGTCGTAGCCATTATCGCGATTCTGGCGGCCATCGGGATTCCGCGCATGAGCCGAGGCTCGCGTGGGGCCAATGACTCCGCGTTGAGCGGTGACCTGGCCGTGCTGCGCAATGCGATTGACCTGTACTCCGCCGAGCATGGCGGGTTGTTCCCGACGGCGGGTCAGATCACGAGCCAGTTGACCCAATACACGGATGTCTCCGGCAATCCAAGCCTGACGAAGGGCTCGCCGTACATATACGGACCGTACATTCGCACCATTCCGCCGATCCCGGTAGGATGGCGCAAGGGCAAGAACGGGATCACAGCCTCGGATGACCCGAACACCGGCTGGCTCTATGACGCGACTGCCGGCAAGATCACCGCGAATGCGACGACCACGGACAAGGACGATTCCGGCAAGCTGTATAGCGATTACTGAGCGGGTGCCCGTGGTGCCGGCTCGATGGGCTCGACGACTGTGTGAGCCCGCCGCGACACCAACGGGTTGAGAGAGCACACTTCGGGTCGCTGTCGAACGTGTCGGCGGCGGCCCGATCCTCATTCCGGACCCGGACATCGCCTGGAGAGCCCTGCCATGTGCGGGGACGCCCCCCTACAATTCGAGGCTCGACGCGCAAGACGCGAGATGGCCGGCGGCCGTGGTTTCACGTTGTTGGAGGTTGTGCTCACCACGGCGATCATCGCCATCTGCGCGGCGGTTGCGATTCCCCGTTACGCCCGGGCCGTCGGTCGCTACCAGGCGGATCTGGCTGCCAGGCGCGTGGCGGCGGATCTGCGCCAGGCGCAATCCTACGCGAAGATGACCAGCGCCTCGTGCACGGTGACCTTCACCGTCGCCACCAGCCAGTACCAGCTCGCCAGCGTGGCGCCGTTGGACGGCAAATCGGGCACGTACACGGTGGACCTGACGCTGCCGCCGTACCGGGCGAAGATCGTCTCGACGACCCTCACCAACGCTCAGGTCGTCTTCACTGGATGGGGGGCGCCCGACAGGACGGGCGCCGTCGTCGTGGCCTCCGGCTCCGAGCAGAGGACGGTCAGCGTGGACAGCCAGACGGGACAGGTCGCCATTCAATGACCTCGCAAGGTGAATCATGACACGTGCAATCCAAATTCGAGATTCGGAATCCGAGATTCGAAGTTGGCCTGCCCCCGGCTTCACCCTGGTCGAGATGGTTGTCAGTCTGGGGATCGCCTCCGTGCTCATGCTGAGCGTCGGTGGCGCCATGCTTCTGGCCGGGCGGGCCGTGCCCGACGCCAAGAGCCCCGCCGGCACCATCGTCAACACCTCCAGCGTCCTCGAACAGATCCTCAGCGAGCTGCAATATGCCACCACGGTCAACGGCAGATCGGCCACGATGATCGAGTTTGCCGTGGCGGATCGCGATGGCAATGATGTCGAGGAAGTCATCCGGTACGAGTGGTCGGGAACCGCCGGAGCGCCGCTCACCCGGCAATACAACGGCAAGACCCCCGTCACGGTCCTGACCGACGTCCGCGACTTTGCCCTCACCTACGATCTCAAGACGATCAGCGAGGAAGTCCCGCAGGGCAACGAGAGCGCCGAGACCTTGCTGATCAGTTGGACGCAGACGTTGCACTCGGAGGACTTTCCCATCAAGAGCAGTGAATGGTATGGGCAGTATTTCTTTCCCGCCCTGCCTGCCGACGCGGTCAGTTGGAAAGTGACGCGGGTCAAGATCTACGGACGGACCGATGGTGCGTTTGTAGGCGAGAGCCGGGTCCAGCTCCAGACGCCGACCGCCGGCAAACGGCCCAGCGGCACGGTCCTGGAAGAGAAGACCCTGATGGAGGCGGCCCTGCTGGTGGCGTTCGGCGAGGCGGAGTTCGAGTTCTATGGCGTCTCAGGACGGTCCCCGTCGCAGGGTCTGTGCCTCGTCGTCAAGTGGGTCTATGATAGCACCGCCTGCCAGTTATGGGGCTACGACGAGGGCGCGAGCACGTCGGACAGCTTCTTGATCAAGTCCACGGACAAAGGCGTCACCTGGTCGGCGCCGTCGGGCTACGGGCTCAAGTACAGGGTCTACGGCACCGTCACCACCTCGGGCACGCCCCAGATCCAGACCACATACTATCTCGAGCGGGTGAACGTCCAGCTTCGCTCGGGCACGGACACCCAGGCGACACTGCAAGGCGCAGTGCGGCTGCTCGATAAGCCGGAGGTGAGCGGATGAGACGCGGCTTCACCATTGTGGAGGCGGCCCTCTCGACGGTGATCGTCGCGGTCATGTTCGTGGCGGTCCTGAACACGGTCGGAGCCTCCATGTCGGTCCAGTGGCGAACGGCGACCATCGGCCGTGGGCGACTATTCGCCCAGATGTTTCTGTCGGAGATTCTTTTGCAGAGCTACCAGGACTCCACCAGCCCGGTCTTTGGTGTCGAGAGCGGCGAATCAACCACGACCCGGGCGGATTTCGACGATGTCGATGATTACAGCGGGTGGTCGGGCGTCCCGACGGCCAAGGATGGCACGGCCTTGCCCAACTCCTCCGGGTGGACCCAGACCGTCACCGTGGAATGGGTCGACCGCCTCAATCCATCCACAGTAGTCGGCAGCGAAAGCGGCGCCAAGCGCATTACCATCGTCACCAAGTGCAACAATGTGCCGCAGGTGACGCTGGTGGCATTGCGGACGGCGAGGTGACGGCATGCGCAGAGCCAACACTCACATTGATTTCGGATTGTGGATTGCGGACCGCGGATTCGGGCCCACGACCCTGACAAATCCGCGATCATCCATCCGCAATCTGCAATCGAAGGGCAGCGTGTATCTGCACGTGCTGGCCTCGTCGCTGCTGGTCAGCGTGATCGGGGTCGGAGCGCTCCTGGCCGTTCGTATTCAGGCGAGGTCGTGCCGGCTGACGAGGGATTGTGCCGAGGCGAGGGTCTGTGCCGTCTCGGCAATCGAGATGGGCCTGCTGCACATGAAAGCGGACAGCGCCTGGCGCACCACCTGGCCTAACGGAACGTGGATGCAGGACCAGCCGCTCGGGTCCGGTACGTTCACCCTCCAGGGCACCGACCCGCAGGATGGCGACCTGACGGATTCTCCGTATGATGCCGTCATCCTCACCGGGATCGGCGCCCGGGGCCTCGCCCGGCACAAGGTGCAGGTAGTGGTGACGCCGGTCATCGAGCCCATCGGGGCCCTCTCATCGTGCCTACAGGCGTCGGGGTCGCTCCAGGTCAAAGGCGGCAAGAAGATCACAGTTGTCG
>JAFGJR010000311.1 GCA_016928975.1 Sedimentisphaerales bacterium
GCCGAAGCGATGATGGCCTTGCTGAGCCTCTATCACAGCGGTCTGTGGAGTACGTACTGGAAAGCCGAGCGAGCAGCCGCGTGAGATCGCCAGGATTCCTCCTCGCACACGAGCCGCCAAGTGTGTTTTTTTCCTTTGACAATCGCCTGCCCACGCTCTATAAAGGCGAATTTACATCTCATGCCCCGTGGGGCCCGCGACAACGCAGATTGTCGCCTTCCCATGACAGTCGCGGATGCCCGACGGGGAATGCAGAGTAATGCTGTTTGCGTGATGAATAGATTAATCACAGAAGGAGAAAGCTATGGCCCAAGAAAAAGCGATTAGCTCTCTGATGACGGAGACTCGCGTGTTCCCGCCGCCGGAGCGCATCAAGAACAGCGCCTATGTGTCCAGCGTCGAGCAGTACAGGAAGATGTGGGAGCAGTCGGTCAACGATCCCGACAAGTTCTGGCTGGAACAGGCCAAATCGCTTACCTGGTTCAAGAAGCCAACCAAGAGCTTGGACTACACGTGGGACACAGCGGCCCGCAAGATCGAGCACACGTGGTTTGCCGACGGCCAGCTCAATGTGTCGGTGAACTGTCTGGACCGCCACCTGGGCACGCCGATGGCCACCAAGACGGCGCTGATCTGGCAAGGCGAGGCCGACAACGCCGTCAGGAAGTACACCTATGAGCAACTGCACAAGGAGGTCTGCAAGTTTGCAAACGTGCTCAAGGCCAAGGGCATTCGCAAGGGCGACCGTGTCGCCATCTACATGCCGATGATCCCGGAACTCCCGATCGTGATGCTGGCGTGCACCCGCATCGGTGCCATCCATTCCATCGTGTTCGGTGGTTTCAGCGCCGACGCGCTGGAAGGACGCATCAATGACTCCGAGTGCAAGATGCTGATCACCGCCAACGTCTCGCTGCGCGCCGGCAAGCATATTCCGCTCAAGAGCATCGCGGACGAGGCCCTGAAAAAGACCCCTTCGATCCAGAGCGTCATCGTTGCGAAGATCACCGACGATCCCTGCAACATGCAGGCCGGCCGCGACACTCTGTACAGCGACGAAATGGCGAAAGCCAACGACCAGTGCGAACCCGAGAAGATAAACGCCGAGGATCCGCTGTTCATCTTGTACACGTCGGGCTCGACGGGCAAGCCCAAGGGCGTCGTGCACACCACCGCTGGCTACCTCCTGCACGTGGCACTCAGCCACAAGGTGATCTTCGACGTCCATGACAAGGACATCTACTGGTGCACCGCCGACATCGGCTGGGTGACCGGGCACAGCTATATCGTGTACGGCCCTCTGGCCAATGGCGCCACGTCGTTGATGTTCGAAGGCGTGCCCACATATCCGGACGCCGGCCGGTTCTGGCAAATCTGTGACAAATTCGGCGTCACGGTGTTCTACACCGCCCCGACGGCGATTCGTTCCCTGATGCGTCTGGGCGACGAGTGGCCCGCCAAGTACAAGCTCGATGCGCTGCGGGTCCTGGGCACGGTCGGCGAGCCGATCAACCCGGAGGCCTGGGTCTGGTACTACAAGCACATCGGTCACGAGCGGTGCCCGATCGTCGATACCTGGTGGCAAACGGAAACCGGCGGCATCCTGATCACCCCGCTGCCGGGCGCCTTCACTCTCAAACCGGGCAGTGCGACCAAGCCCTTCTTCGGGGTCGATCCGGTCGTCTTGCGTGACGATGGCACCGACTGCGGCGCCAACGAGGGCGGCAAGTTGTGCATCCGCAAACCCTGGCCGGGCATGATGCGGACGATGTGGGGTGATCACGATCGCTTCATCGACACCTACTTCACGATGTTCCCGGACCAGTACTTCACGGGCGACGGGTGCCGCGTCGATCAGGATGGCGATTACTGGCTGATGGGACGCATCGATGACGTCGTCAACGTCTCCGGCCACCGCATCGGCACTGCCGAGGTCGAAAGCGCCCTGGTCAGCCATGCGAAGGTGGCGGAAGCCGCTGTCACGCCCATGCCACACGAAGTGAAGGGGCAGGCTCTCTACGCATTCGTGACCCTGAAAGATGGCATCCATGAGAGCGACGATCTCAAGAAAGAGCTAGTCATGCACGTGCGCAAGGAGATCGGGCCGATTGCGATGCCGGAGGTGATCCAGTTTGCCCCCGCCCTGCCCAAGACGCGCTCCGGCAAGATCATGCGGCGCATCCTGCGCAAGATCGCGGAAAACAGCACCGACAACCTCGGTGATATCACGACACTTGCTGATCCCGGCGTCGTGGAGGCGCTGATCAGAGGTCGGGGTCGGTAATCCCCCTTACGTAGCACGTTGGCCGGGTGCACGGCTTCACCCGTGCGCCCGGCATTCTTCTCACACAAGGAGACATCATGGCGGCAGGAAGAGTCATGAATCGTTGGATCGTCGTCGTGGGAGGCATCGTGGTGCAGCTTTGCCTCGGCGCCATTTACGCGTGGTCGGCGTTCACCAAGAAGCTGACGCTCGATCCCTACGCGTTCACGATGAGGCAGACGCAGATCATCTTCTCCGTGGGCCTGCTCACCTTCGCGATCGTCATGGCGATGATTGCCGGCAACTGGCAGAAGCGGGTCGGCCCGCGGAAGGTCGCGACTGTGGGCGGACTTGTGCTCGGCCTCGGCTACATTCTGGCGGGCTTGTCAGGAAGCAGCTTTGTGGGCATTCTTCTCGGCGTCGGAATCCTCGGCGGCGCCGGCATTGGGCTGGCCTATGTCTGCCCGATCGCCGCACTGGTCAAGTGGTTCCCGAACAAGAAGGGAATGATCACAGGGTTGGCGGTAGCCGGCTTCGGGTTCGGCGCCCTGCTGTGGATCATGTTGACGGGGGGCTTCAAGTTCGGCCCGTGGGTCGATCTGACGCCCGGATGGAATGGGCTCTATGGCATGGGATGGAGCGTGAACAAGGTCTTCATTCTGTACGGCATCCTCTTCGCGGGTCTCGTCAGCCTCGGCTCGCTCGTCCTGGTGAACCCGCCGGAGGGCTGGTTGCCGGCCGGGTGGAGCCCACAGACCACCGGAACCACGAGTGCGGGCAGTGTCTCCTTCACCGTCGGGCAGATGGTCAGGACGTATCAGTACTGGATCCTGTTCATGACGTTCACCGTGGGCGCGCTGGCGGGCCTGATGGTCATCGGCATCATCAAGCTCTTCGGCATGGACCGTCTGCAGGTGAGTGGCGTCGATGCGACCCAGGCGATGGCGGTCACCAATACCGCGATGGGATTGTTCTACGCCCTGCTCAACGGCCTGGGCCGAATCGTCTGGGGAACTGTGTCCGACAAACTGGGGCGAAAACACTCCATTGTGCTGATGAGCCTGCTCCAGGGCG
This sequence comes from Sedimentisphaerales bacterium, assembly GCA_016928975.1. The sequence goes on from JAFGJR010000311.1 coordinate 3,338, forward strand.
TTGTGATGATCGCCTTCTATTACGTCGGGGGCTACGAGTGGGGTCTGTACATCGGGGCGGCCATCATCGGCTTCAACTTCGGCGGCAACTTCGCCCTGTTCCCGGCGGCTACGGCCGACCTGTTCGGCAACAAGACCGTGGGCGTGAACTACCCGTTCGTCTTCCTCGCATATGGCATCGGCGGGGTCGTCGGTCCCATCCTCGGTGGAACGATGGGCGACAGGCACGCATGGATGTGGGCGTTCATTCCCGCCGGAATCGCCTGTGTGGCAGCGGCAGCGTGGACCCTGGCGATCAAACCCGTGGACGCCAGGGCTGCCCCCGTCGTGCAGTCCGCGACTGCATAATCATCGTCGTAGCGCACGCCGCCTCATGGCCATTCCCGGCCCCGGCTGTCTTTCTGCGCGGGATTCTACAGCCCGTGAATGGGGAATACGGTCGCTTTGATGATGTCGATCGAGGCATCAAGGGCCGATAGGACGGTTGTGCGCTGCTGATCGGTGACGGGAAGCTCGCGATCACGAAGGCCACCTTGCCAGTCGGTACTCTGGAGCATGACTCCGCCGATCGCGGCCTCCATGCCCTGCCCGGTGTCCTGATCGGACAGGACCGACCAGGCCAGTGCCCAGGCGCGGACCGTGTTCTCGACGTTGTACCCGCCGCCACCCGTCATCAGGATCGGCCTGTTGAATCGCAGCAGGCGACCGATGATGTCGGCATACGTGTTGTTCGTCAGGTGCAGGTGAGCAAGAGGATCGCCGGCCAGCGTATCCGCTCCCAACTCGAACACGATCACATCCGGCTTGTAGGCACGGATCAAAGGGACGGCGATGGAATCGAAGGCATACAAGTAGGCTTGATCGAACGCCCCCGCAGGCAACGGCAAGTTGACGCAGTACCCTCTGCCCTGCCCTTGCCCAATCTCGTCCTCGAAGCCTGTCCCTGGAAACAGCAGTTTCGGGTTCTCATGCAGCGAAATCGTCATCACGTCGGAGCGCTCATAGAAGGCATAGGCCACACCGTCGCCGCAGTGCACGTCCACGTCCAGGTACAACACCCGTTTCCCCGCCTCCGCCAGAACGGTGCAGGCGAGGGCATTGTCGTTGATGTAGCAGAACCCGGCTGCCTTCTCTGGGAAAGCGTGATGGTATCCGCCAGAAGGATTGAAGGCCACATCGGCTTCACCTGACAGGAGCAGCCCGGCCCCCACGAGCGTTGCTCCCGCGGCAAGCACCGCGTAATTCGTCATCCCACGGAAGATCGGACAATCCGTCGTCCCGAGGCCCATGCGCAGTGCTTCAAGGTCCCACTGCCCTTTTTCCGCCTGTTTCAGCGCGTGCAGATAGCGAGCCGTATGAAACTTCTTCAATGTTCTCCTGTCAGCCGGCTTGGGCGCCACCTCGCGGATGTTGGGGCCGTGGAGCAGCCCCATCGCATGTAGGACCTGACGTGTCCGTCCGGCACGCTCGGTTTTGAACGGACTGTCCTCCGGATAGTGGTACTTCTCAATCTGCTGCGAGTGTATGAAGGCCGATCTTCGCATTTATGATTCACGATCCGCCACTGACGATTGATGATCGCGCGCAAGCGACACTGACGATCTGGCAGCAGCGGAAAACGCCCGGTCGCCGACTCCCAGGAGCCATATGTGGCACGTTGCTGCTCGTGCATCGCTTGTCGATCACGATTGCTCCTCCCTGGCCAGGTCATAGGCGATGTTGTACACGTCACCGTCAAACTCAATGTTGACCTTGTACCCGGAGTTCTGAAAGACCGCCAGCATGGGCTTGTTATCGTGCAGCACCTTGGCGTAGAACCGCTTCACGCCCCGCTGCCTGGCGACCTGCGTGATGTAGTCCAGCAGAAACGTTCCCATCCCCTTCTGCTGCCACTCATCCTGGACGACAAAGGCCACTTCCGCCGCCTGGGTCTTGGGGTCCAGAAAGTACTGTGCGATGGCCACGATATCCTCCCCCCCAATGCCCGGCACCATGCCGACGATGGCCAGGTCGTGCTTGTAGTCGATGTTCGTCAACTGCTGAATGTCCTTGTGCGGGAAGGTCATCGTCCGCGTCATGTAGCGGGTCCGCACCGACTCCTCGCTGAGCGAGTAGAGCATCTCCGACAGGGCTGCCTCATCCACTGGCTTGATCGGTCGGAAGAAGATCTCCGTTCCGTCGCGCAGTGTCGCATAGTGCTCCAGCTCCTCCGGGTAGTTGACCTGATCCCACGCGAGCTCGATCTGGTCCTGGTAGATGTAATTCCTCGCTTTGGCGGCCTGGATCAGGCCTTTGCGAAACTTCGGGTGAGCGATGTTGATCAGGTCAAGCACTCGTTGCCGGATGCTCTTGCCGTGCAGGTAGGCGACGCCGTATTCGGTGACCACGTAGTGAACATCGCCGCGCGTGGTTACGACGCCGGCCCCTTCGGTCAAATGGGGCACGATCCTTGACACCTGACCGTCTTTGGCCGTGGACGGCATGGCAATGACCGCCTTGCCGCCCCGGCTCCGGGCCGCCCCACGGATGAAATCCACCTGCCCCCCGATGCCGCTGTAGAACCGATAGCCCAGCGAATCGGCGCACACCTGGCCGGTCAAATCGATCTCCAGCCCGACGTTGATCGCCACCATCCGGTCATGCTGGGCTATGACATTGACGTCATTGACGTATTCTGTCGGATAGAATTCAAAGAATGGGTTGTTGTCGATGTAATCGTAGAGCCGCTGCGAGCCCATGCAGAAGCTTGCGACCACTTTCCCGCGATTGAGCGACTTCTTCGCGCACGTGATCGCGCCGCAATCGATGAGATCGATGATCCAGTCACTGAACATCTCGGTGTGGATGCCGAGGTCCTTCTTATAAACGAGATACTCCGCCAGGGCCTGGGGAATCCGGCCGATGCCGCACTCGATGGTGCTGCCGTCATCGACAAGCCGAGCGACGTTCTGGCCGATCTGACGCAGCGTCTCGTCCGGCTCCGGCACCGGAATCTCCAGGATCGGCTCATCCCAGGGCACGAGCACATCGATCGTGTTCACGTGGATGAAACTGTTGCCGTACGTTCGCGGCATGCGATCGTTGACCTGGGCAATCACGTAGCGTGCATTGGACGCCGCGGATTGCACGATATCCACGGAAACACCGAGGCTGCACAGGCCGTTGACGTCCGGTGGCGCCACGGAGATCATCGCCACGTCGATCGGGATCCGCCCCGTCTCGAACTCCATCGGGATTTCGGACAGGAAAATCGGTGTATAGTCGCCGATCCCTTTCTCCAGCGCGTCCCGCACGTTCTCCGCGATGAAGAAGCTGTTCATCTTGAATTTGTCGCGGAACTGCTCACGAATGTAAGGAGCATCGCCCATGGTCAACAGGTGCACGATGTGCACGTCGTACACATGATCGGAGTGCTCGACGAGGGCCTGCACGAGATGTCGCGGCTGGCCGCACCCTGTGCCGACGAAGATGCTGTGGCCTGACTTGACCAGCTTCATCGCCGTCGCCGCCGTCTTCACCTTGTCCTTGTACTTCTCTTTCCAGTCAAAGCTCTGCATATCATTTCTCTAAGCTGATCCGGGCGTCCACGGCGATGGAAGTCGTGCCGGGAACGCCGACGACGTAGGGATTAATATCCATCTCCCTGATCTGAGGGAACTCCGTCACCAACTGCGACAGTCTCTGCAAGCCCTCCGCGATCGCTTCAATGTCCACGCCTTCCTGGCCTCGCACGCCTTGAAGGATGCGATACGTCCTGGTATTGGTCAACATCTGCTTCGCCTCCTCGTTGGTCAGCGGCGCCAGGTAGAACGACACGTCTTTGAGCACCTCCACCATGATCCCGCCCATTCCGAACATCATCAGGGGCCCGAACCGGAGGTCGCGATGCATGCCGAGGATCACCTCCCTGCCGCTGCGGACCATCTCCTGGACGAGCACGCCGAGGATATGCGCCTCCGGCCGTTTCTTGGGAATGCGGTACATCATCAGATCGAAGGCGTCCTTCACCTCCTGCTCGCTCTTCAATCCTACTCGTACGCCGCCGACATCGGATTTGTGCAGAATGTCCGGCGACCAGATCTTCAGGACCACCGGATAGCCGAGCTGCTGAGCGATATTCGCCGCCTGCTCGGCGGTGGTCGCCACGGAGCCCTTCGGGGTGGCAAAGCCGTACGCCTCCAAAATTTCCTTCGATTCTGCCTCTCCTATATCCAGTAGATTCTGACGCACGTGCCTCTCGACGATACTCTCGACCTTGCGACGATTCACGGCAAACAGTCGGACGACCCGCTTGGGCCTGTTGCGCCACCGGACGTGATCCGTCATGACGGTGAGCGTGGCCACGGCGCTCTCCGGCGAATCGTATTGGGGGACGTTTCCTTGCCGCAGCACCCGAACGCCCTCCTCGACTTTGCCGGCGCCGAGGAAACAGGCGAGGACCGGCTTGCCCTTCTTCGCGGCGATTCTGACGACGGCCTCGGCCGTCTCTTTCGCCTGGGTCATCGCTTGCGGCGTCAGCAGCACGATCGCGCTGTCCACATTCGGATCATCCAGCACGATGTCAAGAGCGAACTCATAGCGGTCCGCCAACGCGTCGCCGAGCACATCGACGGGGTTGTAGATATTCGCCGCGGGCGGCAGGCCCTCCGTCAGCTTCTTTCGCGTCTCCTCTTCCAGTTTCGAGAACGTAAGGCCCTTCTGCTCGATCGCATCGGCGGCCATGATGCCGGGTCCGCCTGCGTTGGTAATCACGGCCACTCTCGGCCCCTTCGGCAAGGGCTGATTCGCAAACGCCTGGGCGAAATCAAACTGTTCCTTGATCGAATCGCAGCGGATCACGCCCGCCCGCTTGAAGGCGGACTCGTACGCTGCCTCGCCGCCGGCCAGACTGCCGGTATGCGAGGAGGCGGCCCGTGCCCCAGCCTCGGTCCCGCCGGATTTCATCAAGAGAATAGGCTTGCGATAGGAAATCTCCTCCGCCTCCTGCACGAAAGCATCGCCATCCGTGATGCTTTCGAGGTATCCGGCGATGACCCTGGTATCCTTCTGCGAACCCAGGGCCGCGATGATGTCCAACTCGTCCACGTCCGCCTTGTTTCCGATGCTGACGAGGGTGCTGAAGCCGATGCCGCTGGCGTTGGCCAGGTCCAGGATGGCCGCAAGAAGCGCACCGGACTGCGAGATGTATCCAATCCCGCCCGCCGACGGCAAGTCGCCGCCAAAGCTGGCGTTGAGCTTGTGCGACGGGGCAATCACGCCGAGGCAGTTGGGACCGATGAATCGGATCCCTGCCCGGCGGGCGATCCGCACGACCTGCGCCTCCAGCTCCCGCCCTTCGGGGCCCACTTCCTTGAAACCAGCCGTGATGATGATCGCCGACCGCACGCGAATCTTCGCGCAATCCTCCATTACCGCCGGCACGTGTTTGGCGGGGACAATGATGATCACAAGGTCGGGAACCTGGCCGATCGATTTGAGATTGGGAAAGCACTTGAGTCCTTCAATGGTGTCCGCGTTTGGATTCACCGGGAAGATCTTGCCTGCGTAGCCGCCCTCGATCATGTTGGCGAGGATCTCATAGCCCACCTTGCCTTTCTGGCGGGAGGCGCCGATGATCGCGACCGACTTCGGGTTGAAGAAACTCTCAAGACTCATGCTGCTGTTATCCTTTCTTATGCAAGACCCTCGCTGGGAGACATTGCATTCTACTGCCTGACAGTGCCGGCTGCAACAGGATTCCGCGGGACACACCGGTATCGTGCCGTGATCGGTCTCGCCATAGAGCCTACGCAGGACAGCGACCGTCGGATCGATATACCGCGTCGCGGTGCAACAGATGTGCCGCATGCACTCCAGTGGAAAGCGCCCCATCACAACGGATTGCGAGTGTCAGGTCTGTCGCAGGAGAAGCCTACACAGATCAGTCGAGCGTACAGATGTAGAGCTCATTGACGAAATCGAGCTTACGAAGCTCCTCAACCGTAGCTACGTCGGGCTCCTTATCGAGGCTCACCGCCAGGATCGCCTTCTGCAACTCCAGTTTCTGCCCGACGCCCATGGTCCCGATGTTGATGCCGTGGTTGCCGAGGATGGTGCCGACGGCGCCGATGACGCCGGGCTTGTCGTCGTTGAAGATCACCAGCACCGTGCCTTGCGGCGTCATCTCGACGTGGAAATCGTCGATCTCAATAATGCGAAGCAGCGTCTCCCCGAACACGGAGCCTCGGACCGTTCGGGTGACCTCGCTGGTGGTCACCGTCGCACTGAAGCTGGATGCGACGTCGCGTGGCTCGGTGTTCTTCGTTTCATCGATGCTGATGCCTCGCTCCTTGGCAAGCACCGGCGTGTTCACCATGTTCAAGGGCATGTCAAAGTGCCTTTGGAGCAATCCCACGGCGAAGTTCAGCGTGGCCGCTTGCACGCTCATGCCGGCAATGGTTCCCCGATACTGGACCTGAACGCCCTTGATACCGCCCGGTGCGACGGTGCTGAGCATCTTGCCGATTCGCCGGGTCAGCTCTGCGTACTGCCGCACCAGCGGCGGCATGGCCCCGGCGGTGGACGGCGCATTGACGGCATTTCGAATCGGACCCCCTTTGATCGCATCCAGAAGAATCTGGGCTGCTTCGACCGCCACTTCCACCTGCGCCTCTTCGGTGCTGGCGCCCAGGTGCGGCGTCACGATGCAGTTGTCGAGGCTCGAGAATCGCTTGTCCTCCGGAGGCTCGCTCGAGAACACATCCAGCGCTGCGCCGGCGACTCGCTTGCCGGTCAAGGCATCGTACAACGCACTCTCATGGATAATGCCGCCGCGCGCACAGTTGATCAGCCGCACTGTCGGCTTCATCATGTTGATCTGGTCCGTGCTGATCATGTTCAGCGTCTGCGCGTTCTTGGGCACGTGCACAGTGATGAAATCGGACTCCCGGAAGATGCGGTTGACATCGTCGGTCACCTGGATACCCAACTGCTCGGCATCGGTGGGCGCGGCCAGGGGATCGTAGCCCAGGATTTTCATGTTGAATCCGCGGGCCATCTTGGCCACAGCCATCCCGATTCGACCGAGGCCGATGACGCCGAGGACCTTGTTGCTGAGTTGATTGCCCATATACTTCTTCCGGTCCCAGGCACCGGACTTGAGACTGTTGCAGGCTTGTACGACATTGCGGCTCATGGCCAGCATGAGCGCCATCGTGTGCTCGGCTGCGCTGAGTGTGTTGCCGCCCGGCGTGTTCATCACGAGGACGCCCTTGCGCGTCGCGGCAGGCACGTCGATATTGTCGACGCCGACACCCGCTCGCGCCACGCCCTTGAGCCGACCGGGATTGGCGAGGATCTTGGCCGTCACCTTCGTCTCGCTGCGCACGATCAGACCATCGTAATCGCGAATGATGTTCGCCAGCTCGTCCTCGGGAATTCCGAGTTTGACGACCGCCTCTGCCCCCTCCGTGGCGTTAATCAGATCGATTCCTTCCTGTGCCAGTTTGTCTGTGATCAGCACTCTGATCATGCTCAAGCTCCAAGCCCACCAACGTTGATCGACTCTCTCAGGTCTGCGCCGCCAGGGCACGAGCCATTGTCACGGCCCAGCCGGCAGCAAGGATGATGAGCAGACCCACAACTACATGCTTTGTCCTGATCTCGGCGAACAACCGGTCAAGAGC
>JAFGJR010000312.1 GCA_016928975.1 Sedimentisphaerales bacterium
CCATTACCGGTCAAAGATTTCTCCAGCGGCCGAAAAGGCTGACCACAACATATAGGGGTAACTGGAGTCAGGTGTATAGCCCCAATTGGACAATTTCGGCCGTCGGAATGCTCCGCTCGCGTCAGGCGACGATAGTCTGATTGTCCGCGCTCTCAGCGGCGTCGGTGCCGTAGGTGACGGTGCCGGTCCCGCTGTTGTCATAGGACAGCAGCATGGTCTGAGAGCCGCTGTGATCTGACCGGCTGGAATACACCCGCGACTCTCATCGCAACGCCCGGGGTCACTGCAGAGACGCAACGTTCTGCGTTTCAGCAGCCCAAGATTCTGGAAACGCAGTATCTTGCGTTTCTACCGGCGGGCGAACAGGTTCCCGGGTAAGTGTCTAATGAGCCCCTTCAGACGCAGAGAGACGAGCGCGGCGTTGACCGCGCCCGGCGGCAGGCTGGTCTCGGCAATGACTTCGTCGCTGTGCTGCGGTTCCTTGCCCAGGGTTTCGTAGATCTGCTTCTCGTGGCCTTTCAGGTTGACGCGAGCGACCTCGAACAACGGCGTTTCGGCCCTCTTGATGGCTTTCCTGGTTGTTAGCGCCGTGTGTTCTTTCAATTGGTCGCCGATGTAGCCGAGGGCCTCCATGACGTCCTCGACCGATTCGACCAGCTTGGCGCCCTGCTTGATGAGTTGGTGGGAACCCTGGCTGAGCGGTGAATCGACCTTGCCCGGCACCGCCATGACCTCTCGATTGCCCTCCAAGGCGGCCTGGGCGGTAATCAGAGCGCCGCTGCGCAGGCCCGCCTCGATCACGATGGCGCCGAGAGACAGCCCGGCGATGATCCGGTTGCGAGGCGGGAAGTTCTCCCGCAATGGCTCGTATCGCAGCGGAAGCTCGGAAATGCAGGCGCCGCTGTGGCTTATCAGCTCGAAGAGCTTCTCGTTTTCCGGCGGAAAAATGTTGGCCAGGCCGCAGCCCTGCACAGCGATAGTCCGCCCTTGGGCGGCCAGGGCTCCCTGATGAGCAGCCGTGTCGATCCCGCGCGCCAGCCCCGAGACGATCGTGAATCCTGATGCCGCAAGCAGGTGCGCCAAGCGTGAGGCCTGCTCCTGTCCATAGATGCTGCATCGCCGCGATCCGACGATGGCGACCGCGAGGTTGTCTTCCCGACCCAGAGACCCCTTGACGTACAGCGCCGGCGGTGGGTCGTAGATTTGCTTGAGCACCGTCGGATAACGCGGATCCTGAAGGTGAACGATCCAGACACCGAGCTTCTCAGCCAGTTCCAGTTCCGCAGCCGCATCGAACTTCTCGCGCGTCGCCGCGATTCGCTCGGCGGTCTTGAACCCGATCCCATCGACCTGGGCCAGTTGGCCGATCGACGCACCCAAGGCCGCATCGACCGAGCCGAATCGCTTGAGAATCCTGGCGAACGACACCGGCCCGACCCCGTCGGCTCGCGTGAGCTTGAGCCATTTCTCGATATCTGGCGAGTTTTCGGGAACTTGCGTCATCGCTCTCGTTCCACTGTCTCCTATAATATGGCCGGAGTCTATCGGCCAACCAGCCGTCCTGCAAGCACAATTCAGGCTGGTCGCCAAACACCAGCTCTCGGGGATGGGGCGGGGCGTTTGGCTTTCCTGCATTTGTTTTCCATACTTTATTGGGGCGCTGTCCTGGCGACCTGCGCGCGTTGCGAGTTCCGGGTGTCGGCCCTCGATGGGAGACGACCATGAAGATGTGCAAGCCAACCACTTTCAAATACCTTGGCATCGGCTTCGCGTGCACTGTCATTGCGATGGCGATACTTCGCGTGGTCAATTCACTCGATGTCGCGCCGGCGGTGGCCGGGGCCATTCTGTTATCGCTGCTGGTAGCCTCGACAGAGGAAACACGCAAGGCATAATACCCACTGAGCGGCTTTGTCTCCGAGCTCATCCCACGTTCCCCGTCCGCGGGGCAGACTTCGGTTGTCGTGCGGACAGATCGTCCACCAGACCAGTGCGCTCGAACCACTCCGGGACTAGCGCCTTACATTCGTTACCATGCTGGTAATGGTGAAACTGGTGTACTTGGTGCCGGGGGTGTAGGTTCCACCTTCGTACAGACCGTCACGGACTACGCCCGTCGAACTGCCTCCGTAGTAGACATCATAGGTGGAACCTCTCAGGAGTTTGTCTGACGAAAATGCCACGGAGCTATACGATTTCGCGGGCGCGAAGCTGAGGACGTTCTCGCCGGCACTGTTCTGGATATGGACCATCGTGCCGCCCGCCAACGTGGTGTTGAAGGTCAGCAGGATGGAGTACTGCGTCGAGTTCGTACTGGGGGCCTGTGCCATGCCGGAGCTGCCGACCGCCAGGAGGAATCCGCCCGTGAGTTGGAACGAGGAATGATCCAGGGCGCCGTTCATGTTGGTCGTGGGACCGTGGACGATGACCACGCCATCGGTCATCGCGATGGAACCATTGGAATCGATACCGTCGCCCGCGGCATAGACGGCAAGATAACCGCCGTTGATATAGAGATAGCAATCGTTCCCCGTCACGGGCGTAGGCACAGGGTTGAATCCGCCTTGACCCGGCTGGCCGGGCTGACCCATACCGAAATTGTCACCGCCCGCGGCGACGTTGATACCGTCATCACTCGATACGATGTGAATGTTGCCGCCGTTGATGGTGATGTCGGCATCGGCACTCTCCAAGCCCTCGTAAGACTTGACAATGCTAATGTCTCCATCGTTGATGACTAAGTTGGCGTCCGCGTGCATGCCGTCGTCTCCGGAGGAGATAACATACGTACCGCCATTGATGGTCACGGCCCCATTCGAGTGGATGGCGTCATCGGCGGAGTTGATGGTGAGGTTTCCGCTGTCGATCACTACACTGCCGACTCCCTTGATTCCTTTGGCAGATGCGCCTGCATCGACGCTGTTGTTGCTGCCGCCACCCGAGGATAGGGTAATCTCGCTATCGACGATCGTGACATCTGTTCCGGCCGAGACAGCATCACCGCCAGCGGTAACGTCTATCATACCGTACCCAACGGAGAGACTCTCCACTGCAATGATGCCGTCGTCGCTTGAGATAATCTGGATATCCCCATCGTAAATTGCGATAGTCGAACCTTCGATCCCCTCGTAAGACTTCGTAATGTCGATGCTGCCGCCGTTGATCTCCAGGGCGGCGCCGGCGTGGATGGCATCGTCTCGGGAGGCAATGGCAAACGTGCCTCCATTGATCACCAGGCTTCCATCTGAATGGACAGCATCGTCAACGGAGTCGATGGCGAGGTTCCCGCCGCCAATGACCACGCTGACAACCGCCTTTATTCCCTTGGCAGATGTGCTCACACCGATCCTGTTGCGACTGCCGCCGCCAGAGAGCAGCCCGATTTCGCCGTCCGTGATGATGACATCCGTTTCGGCCTGAATAGCGTCCGCTCCGGAGGTTATGCTCAATACGCCGGTCTCAATGGAAATGTATCCCATCGCGGCATCTTCATCATTGTCGGATTTGAGACCGTCCCCTCCGGCTTTCACGGTGGTCTTTCCGCCGCGAACGACAAGATAGTCCTTACCTCGGATTCCATCGTCCACTGCGTTTATGTCGATGATACCGCCTGCGATTATGAGCCCGTCTTTGCTGGAGATGCCATCATTGACATCGGCACAAACGCTCAGCGAGCCGGCGCCGCAGATGGTGAGGTCATCCTTGCTGAAGATTGCGGCATTGGGTTCGTTCACATCCGAGTCTGCGACAGTAGGTGATCTCCCGTCTGCGACGTAGTTTTCAGTATTTTCTGCGAGGACGATAACCGTCTTCTTTGCGTTTTCTACGAAGAGGGGAGCGCTCGAAGAGCAACTGAGATAGGCCCCGTCCAGAATGAGTCTTACGGTCCCTTTGTTCTTGGAGTCCACGATGATCTGTCCATCGGCCAGAACGCCGCTCAGGCTATACGTACCTCCAGACGTAATTGTCATCTTGCTGCCGTCAACAGTCACACCGGCCCCATTTGCGATTATGGAGTCTCCATCAAGCGCGATTGGAACGACGTCAGAGCTATCCCAAACATAATCTTCCGGATCCTCATGATCCTTACTATTCGCCGCCAATGCGTCCGCGACAACGTCACCACTGCCCTGGGGATCCACAACCTGTCCATCACCAGGCTCTTGCGAGTAGGATGGGGCTGCCACCAGCAGCGCCACAATGATGAATACCGCGGCAACACTCCCGATGGCCTTGGTTGTCAGCATTCCTGTTTCCTTTCCTGTTGAAACGGTTTGACAATGTGGGGAAGGACGACTGTCCCGTCCGCCACGAATGAAGGCACGAGAACGAGTTCAACCAGGTCGTCCAGCGCGACAATTTGGCATTTGGAAGGACCTCGACAACTCTCGTTTCTGCCTGTTTGCACCTGTTCTCTTCCGAAAGGTCCGCAGGTGTCTTTTCTGCCCAGTTCCTTTCCGATTCCCTGTTTCCGGTCCTATCGCGTTGGCGAGTTCCCTCCCATCCTGACGTGCCCAGAGAAAACGAGCGCGAGGCCGATTCCTGCGAAACGCCTACTACGACAGTGCCTCGCATTGCGGAATGGTGACACCTAGACGTCGGGATTCTCTGCAATTGGCCCTCGTGCGGGCGATTCGCTCAAGAAGCGCTCTTTGTGGAGGCCGACACGGGAAAAGGTTGCGGTCTGCATAAGTAATTGTGATGTAAAGAGTTGCGTGCGCAGGCGGGAGCAAGAAGGGGTGCGCACGGCCCGCCATTTGCTTGTTTCACGAAGTGCCATGCTGTCAGCGAGCATGGAGGCGTGCCGAACCACCTTCGCAGATATGTGTCGGGCCGCCCGTCGTTCTGTTTGGGGAGAATTCACGGCCGGAGCGAACCGGCGGCGACAGCATTATGGGTGAGGCGGGGACTGCAAATCTGCAGCGTCGAGTCGAGCAGTGTCGTCTCGCTGCGGTTCTTCTGAACATGCAGACTCCCGATTTGAGCGACGACCCCTGAGTTTTCAACGGCGTCGAGGAAATTGACGAGCTGACGCAGCGAGACACCCCTGAGATCAATGGTGACGCTCGTCTCGGTGTACCCCGGTTGCGGCTGGAGTGCGTCCTGTCGCATCGTAAGTACGTGGCCCGCGAGCTTGTGCTGCTCGATCAGCGATTCCAGGAAGGGTAGCAGCTCAAACGCGGGGTCCTGCCGGGTGATACGTGCCTGGATGCTCTCGAATTCCTCTCGCAGCGCCGTATACTCGGCGCTTTTGGCGCGGACCTCCGCGAGTTCGCTCTGCTTCTCGGGTATGACACGTTCGAGCGTGCGGATCCGGTCCTGGGCGGGTTTGACCGCGAATCCGTAGACCGCCCAGGCGGCGACGACGGCCGTCATGCTGATGGCGAGCGTTCGTTCTCTTCCGGTCAAGTGTAGCATCTATGGCACCGTTCTTCGGGTAGATAGAGACAGGGTAAAAAGCACCTTTCCCATTTCTTTCTTCGGATTCGGGCCGTCGACGATATCGAAGCCGGGAACCGCTTCGAGCGTGCGTTGCCAGTCGGACAGGGCAGCGAAGGAGTCGCAGCGGCCTATCACGCGGACCGAATCGCTTGCGATCAGGAGGTCGTCGATCACCAGGCTGCCATCCGGGGGACGGTGGGCGCTCAGCGCCTGTAGAACCTCCAGCGGTGTTAACCGTCCGGGTTGAAACGACGTCAACACGGCGCAATCATCGCGGAACGAATCGAGCTTCTGTTGGAGCTGCGCCAGAGGGTTGACGATGCCTTTCTCTTCGGGCAGGGTTTGTCGGAAGATGTCTCGCTCGTGCGCCTTTGCTTTGGCGTATCGCGACTCCAGGTGTGACAGCCGCAGGAACATGCCGATGATCCAGACCGCGACGATGGCGGTCAGCAAGACGCCGCAGGTGGCCAATTCTCTTCGAACGTTGGCACGCGGTGTTGTCCGCGTCTTGTAGGGCGTGAGAAAGTTGATCCTGCCGGATGGGGCTGGTAGCAGCATCCGCAAGGCGAGCCCTTCGGCCACGCATATCGGAAAGCCGGCCTCGTCTTCTGCGGGGGCGGCAATCCGCGCGTACGGGTCCACCACGGTTGTTCGGCAGCCAATTTCGCTTTCGATCATGGCGGCGAGAGGCTGGGCGGTCTTCGGCGCACAAACGAGAAAGACGTGGAGGTCAGTATCCGGATCGACGTCAAATAGCTTGCGCCAGGTGATATCGACTTCACGGCTCAGGACGTCAGTGACTTGTCTGGCGAGCGCGTCCGCCTCGCAGTCGCGGGGCACGGCGATGGGGATATTCCTGACCATGAGGATTTCGCCGTCTTGCGCAATCGCCAGGCTCAGAAGCCATTCATCCACGCAGCAGAGCAGGGCGATTCCTTGCTTGGCCTCGGGATGGTTGACGGCCAAGGCCGTGTGGGCGGCGGTGATGGCCGTGTCGACGACCGTCGGTCGTATGCGGGCCTCACCCAGCAGGTGCAGCTCTTCCCGGAGCAACTCGCTGGATGTCGCCGCAACCAGAACTGAGTGACGCTTGTTCTCCAGCGGACGGGTGGAACAGACCTGCACGATAGCCTCGTCACCCGGGATGGGGAAGTTGTCCCTCAGAATCGAGTTGTCCGTCTCTGCGAGTTTCTTTAGCGTCGAGGCGTTGATCTCCGCGTCGGCGAAGAAAACCGCGTGGTGGGGTAGCGAGACGGCCACGTCGGCCTTGCGATCGAAGCCGTGCACGCCGGTCAGTTGGCGGAGAATGTCGACCGGCGAGTCCGTACTCCGGCGTGTTTGCATCCCGAAGGTTCTCTCGACGCGGAAACCCTCGGACGTGCGCGCCATCTGCACGACACGGACGTGGTAACGTCCTATGTCTATACCGATCGATCTGTTAGCCATGATCCAGTCTTTCGCCCTTCCCCCGAAGCCGAAACAGAGCGCCTATACACGAGACTCTCTGTACAGAACAATATCGACATTTCCGGCTCGCGTATTTCTTCGCAAGACGGCCTCAATGCGACAGCGGTGGTCGCCAACGGTTCCCGACGCACAGACGCGGTAGTACGGCTCGGCGGAACTGACGGCGACGCTGTCTTTGATTGCCTCATAAATATTATCGGTCATACCCGGCACGTCTCTGAGTTCAGATACGTTCTGGAACGGCTTGAACTCGCGTCGTTGGACGATCATCTGAGCCAGGGTGGAATCCATCTGCTCGCTGAGGCACTCGATGACGAGCTTCGGGGCGGCATTGATGTTGACGCGTCCGTCGCCCGTGGTGGTCAGGAAGTCGCGCAGGCGTTGGAAGACCTGCGGTGTCACGCCCCTGATCTGGAGCAACTCGTCGGTGACATCTATCGGTTGGTTCCTGCACGAGCAGGGCGGATCAAGGGTATCGTAGTAGCTGCTCTCGGCCCCGAGGCTCTCGACCTTCACAAAGGGCAGTTGCGTAACCTCGTCGTCGCGGTCCGTCCAGTCGATGATGGCGGCGGCGAGGCCGTATCCGATTCGCTCCGCGTCGGGCTGCTGACGGTTGAGGAGGTCGATGAGCTTGAGGAACTGATCGATGCGTTTTCGATTGATCGTGCCGTTCTTATCCTTGAGCGTGTTGATGTTGAGCCGCCCGCTTTCATCAGTGATGGTCAGCGAGCAAGTTCCATCGCCGATGGAGAACACCTCTTTGCCGCGGCGCAGCCTGTCAAACCTGGGATCTGCGTAGAGGTTGTTGGCGTCCCTGACTGCCGCGACGGCAATGCTCACGCCCGCACGCGCGCAGTTCCTCGCCTGCTCGGAATCGCGGAAACCGTCGGCGACAACCAGGCTGGTGCGGCTCTTCCGGCTGAAACCGAACAGCACGGCCGACATCAGGATCACCATCCCCAGTACCAGGACGAGGACGAGGCCGCTTCGTTCGTGTTTGCGTGTTCTACGTCTCATCGTTTCATGTCCGCAGTCGATTGTCTGGATGTTCGCTGCGATTGAGTGATCCGGCAGCCGATGCTCGCCGTGGTTCCCGCAGAATACTCACGACCGTTCTCATCGACCACGTTCAGACCGATCCTTACGGCTCGCGGCAGTCCCTTGTCTTGTGCGGAGTCCCATGCTTGCCGCCACTGCCGTCCATCGTGGAACGCGAGGTCGATGCCCTCGACTCGGTCCAGCAGCAATTGCCAGTGTGAGGCACTGCCCTCGGATCCGAGTGGGCCTGCGCAGGCTCCCCGGTCGATTGAGAGCGTCATCGTCGAGCGGTCGTATCGGTACTTCGTGTAGGAGAGTCTCTGCGGTGCTGCCGGGTTGTCTCCGAGTCCGGCGGTCGTCATAAAATGGAGAATCTCGCCGCGTTTGTTATGGGGGTCGCCACGAAAAGCGACAGCGGGCTTCCTGGTCCCGGCCCGGCTTGTGGTCTCTCGTGCTTCACCGATTTGCGAGGACAAGGACTCCGAGTTGTTGGGCTCGGCAGGGGCGTAGGCGCAGCGAATCTGCCGGGTCATGAGACGCAACACGAGCTGAGCCCGCTGCGAGCAACTCAGGCGATTGTCATAGACCTCCAGGGACTTGGACGTGGCGGCGTAGCTGCCATATACGATCGAAACGATGGTCGCGATCATCGCCAGTGCCACGAGCATCTCGATCAGGGTGAAGCCTGTATTATTGCGGTTCATGCTCATTTGCCCTGGTGTCGGCCACATACGTGTTCATTTGCAGGCTCTTCTGGTCCGCTCCCTGCTGCCACGTGACGGTGCAACGTATCTGGCGGAGACCTCTCACGGGAAGACCGCCCGTTGCCTGTGAGCCCACGTCCGCGCTCTCGGTTTGCCAGAGGAAGCTCAGCCCGTTTTTCTCGACGCTGCCGGAATCCGCTCCGTGCCTGGGGCAACCAGCGGCGGAAGCCTCCGCAAGCTGCTCCTGGGCCAGAAAGACAGCTTGTGCCATCGCCTGGGCGGCGTCGGCTGTCTTCATGCTGAGCAAATGGAGTCTGAGCAGGCCCAGCAAGGCGATGGACGCAATGGCCAAAGCCACCAGGACTTCAACGAACGTGAAAGCCTTCGATCTTGTCCTCGTTGGTTGGTTCATAGTCCCTTGCGCAGCTTTCTCCGGCCTCCAACGCGCTCATCAACCCTCGATATTCCAGCTTTCGACGTCGGCATCATCTTCGGTGCCGCCATCCTCACCGTCCTTGCCGAGAGATTCGAGATCGTAGTCTTTGCCGTGAAGACCTGGGCTGATGTAGACATAGGGATTGCCCCAGGGATCCATCGGGAAGCGTTCGAGATAACCGCCGTTGCAGTAGTTCTTCACACCTGGGTTCGTCACAAGGGCCATCAGACCCTCCGTCGTCGTGGGGAAGCGGCCCGTGTCCGATTTGAACAAGGCCAGCGCCTGCTGAAGGCTGCGTATTTCTGCCTTGGCCTTCACACGGCGGGCCTGCTCCGGCCGGTCCAGAATCCTCGGCATGACGGTAGTGGCCAGCAGCCCGAGGATGACCACGACGATCATCAGTTCGATGAGCGTGAAGCCGGCTCGCTTTCGAGCGAAATGTCTGTCTCGCGTACGCATGATGTTTAACCTCTCATAAAGCCTGGTTGATTTCGAATATAGGCAGCAGAATCGCCAACACGATGAAGCCGACGATGCCGCCCATCAGCAGCAGGATCATGGGCTCCAGCAAAGCGGTGAGGGTACGCACCGTCGTCTCGACCTCGGTGTCGTACATCTCGGCGATATCCAGCAGACCATCCTCGACGTTGCCGGTCATCTGGCCGGTTGCCATGATGTGGAACACGACCGGCGGGAACAGGCCCGTAGCCCTGACGGCGCTGGCGATGGTCTCGCCTTTGTGGACCATCTGCCTGACCGCATCGACTGCCTCGGCGACGATGTGGTTCTGGCTGACGCGTCGACTGATGTCGAGCGCCGCAATGACGGGAATGCCGCTCTTCATCAGCGTTCCCAAGGTCCGGGTCAGGCGCGCCACTTCCAGTTTGAAGAACAGTGGCCCGAATAAAGGCAGTCGGAGCTTGATGCGGTCCACCCGTATCCGGCCGTCCGGCGTCTTGCACAAGACCGCGGCGCCGGCAATGCTGCCGCAGACTGCGATCAGGATGAACACCAGATGGGCGTGAGCGAAATTGCTCATAGCGATGAGCAGCCTTGTGGGCCAGGGCAACGCCTGATTCATCTCGGTGAAGATTTGGGTGATGCCCGGCACCACGTATGAAAGCAGAAACATGACCACGGCGACCGCGACGGCCGCCATCATGACGGGGTACGCGACGGCGGACTTGACCTTGCCGACCAATTGCACGCGTTTTTCGAGAATGTCCGCCAGACGGGCCAGCACCGGTTCGAGCGTACCGCCGGTCTCAGCGGCGGCGACCATACTGACGAAGAGCTGCGGGAAGAGCCCGGCGTGTTTGCCAAACGCCTCGGCGAGACTGCTGCCGGCGTTCACGTCATCGCGAACTTGCTCGATGATCGGAGCGAGTGACTCACTGTAGTACCCCCAGCGAACGCGGCGGCTCTTCGGCGGACGCTGCAATTGCTCCACCAGGGCCGACAGCGCCGGCACCAGCGGCATCCCAGCGTGCAGCAGGGTCGATAGCTGCCGTGCCAACCGGCAGAGGTCTTTGGTGTTCACCCGCCGGGGCAGTTCGACGACATCGGCGCGAGATGCAGGGCGATCCCGCCTCTCGGGGCGCGCCTGCGTCCGTGCCATGTCGTGGTCCGGTAGAATCTGTCGCTCAACTGCGGGCATTCTTGGTTGTCTCCACGCTTGTTTTGACGCTGTCCTGCGTCACTCGATAAACCTCTTCCAGGGTGGTGAGGCCCGTCAACGCCTTACGCAGACCATCTTGACGCAGGGTAGTCATACCCCTGTTCAGGGCCGCCTGCCTGATCACGTGGGCGCCGCGTCTCTGGATGATGAAGTCTCTTATTTCATCGTCGATGACCATGAGTTCGAAAATGCCCGTTCTGCCGAGGTAGCCTGTCTCCAGGCATGCCTCGCATCCGGTTCCCTTGTGGAACTGCGGATCGACGGTTCCAAGCTGACGCAGTTCCCCGACGATCTCGGACAGGTCCTGAGGATGGTGGGGCCGACGGCAGTCCGGACAAACCATCCGCAGAAGGCGCTGAGCCATCACCCCTACGACCGAGGATGAAATCAGGTAGGGCTCGATACCCATATCGATCAGCCGGGTAACTGCCGAGGGAGCGTCGTTGGTGTGCAGCGTGCTCAGTACGAGATGCCCGGTCAGGGAGGCTTGAATCGCAATCTCGGCCGTTTCCGTGTCCCGAATCTCACCGATCATGATGACGTCCGGGTCCTGTCTGAGGATATGCCGCAGGCTGTTGGCGAACGTGAGGTCGATCTTCGGCTTGATCTGCGTCTGACCGATACCGGGCAACTGATATTCGACCGGATCTTCAACGGTCAGAATGTTTCGTTCCTCGTTGTTGAGTTCGTTCAGGGCGGCGTACAGCGTAGTCGTCTTGCCGCTGCCGGTCGGCCCGGTCAGCAGGATGATGCCATGCGAGACACCGATCAACTCGCGGAAAGTCCTTAGCGTCTCAGGTCCAAAGCCCACGTCTTCAAGGCCCAACGCACCTCGGCCTTTGTCGAGGAGCCTGAGCACCATTCTTTCGCCGCCGGCAGTGGGAATCACCGATACACGGATGTCCATCAGCTCGTCGCCGATCTTGACGCGACTCTGGCCGTCCTGCGGGAGCCGGTGCTCGGCGATGTTCAGGTTGGCCATGATCTTCAGTCGTGACAACAGCGGTCCCATCTGCTGTCGCGATAGATCGAGGACGTTGTGCAATACGCCGTCGACACGAAATCGAATCTTCACCTCGTTCTCGTATGGCTCGATGTGGATGTCGCTGGCCCGGCGCTGAACGGCCTCGAAGAGAATCTTGTTGACCAGCTTGATCGCCGGCGCTTTGTTTGCGATGTTCAGCAGGTCCTCGGCATGGGTCTGCACGGAACTCGTGCCGGCGGCTGTCTCGGGACTGATCATATCCGCCATTTCGCCGTCACCGTGGCCTTTCTCGCCCTCGACGGCCTGGTAGTAGCACTGGCTTATGGCGTTTTCGATTTCCGGCGCCGGGCACTTGACGCGAGGGCATGGCTGCCCCAGAATCCCGACGATGGCATCGTAGGCTTCAACGTTCAGCAGGTCGGCCAGGGCGACGGCCGTGGTCCCATCCTCCAGCACGATGGGGATGGCGCATTGTCTCTTGAGAAACTCCAGCGGCAAGCGTCTGGCCAGGTCGGGATTCAACTGCTCCGGAGATATCTTCCAGAGCTGCCGACCGTCGATCTGCTGTGTCAGTGTTGTCTTCACCGAGTTGCCTCCTCGCATTGGCTGGGCAAGGGCGAGCGCTCGCGCTGGACCCTGGCTCAGCCGCCCTTCTCCTGAACGTCCGTCATCTGCTGGCGTTTCTGGTTGGTCATCTCCAAAAGTGCTTCCTCGCTCGCCATGACGGTCGGGGTAATGAAGATGAGCAGATTGGTCTTCTGCAAGAGGTCTCTCTGCGATCTGAAGAGCGGCCCAACCAGCGGCAGGCTCCCGAGCAGCGGGACTTTCTGCTGGATGCGGGTCTTATCGTCGCGCATCAGACCGCCGATGATCACCGTGCTGCCACTCCTCATGCTGACCACCGTTTGGGCGGAGCGTTTGGCCGTCACCGGGGTATCGAGTGACGTAGTCGTCACATCCTCAACCAGTTTGGTAAATTCGTTGTCCACCTCCAGCCGGACGAGTCCGCCCTGGCTGACGTGCGGCGTCACTTCCAAGGTGATGCCGACGTCTTTGTACTCGAAACCTTTGATGACTTGCGACTCGGTGGTCGCGCTGGCGCTCTCGGTGATTCTCGATTGCGTAACGAACGGTCTGTTCTCACCGACGATGATCCTGGCCTTACGATGGTTGCTGGTGACAATGTGGGGCGTAGAGAGGATATTGACCCCTGATTGCTTTTCCAGGGCGTGCAGAATGACCCCGATATCCGCTGTGGGATCCGTCCCTTTCCACGCTCCGATCGCTAGGCCCTCGAGGTCGCCACTGACGAAGTCGACACGCGGACCGAGATTAGTCATGGCGAATCCTCGAACGCTGTCCGCCACGATACCGTCGAGCGTGGCCCAATCGACGCCGATCTCCTTGAGCGCTTCTTCCGTCACCTCCATGATCAGCATCTCGACCAGGACCTGCTCCCTGACGATGTCGAGCTTGTCGACGATCTTGGAGATCACTTCGAAATCCTGGGCCGAGGCGACGATGATCAGCGAGTTGGTGCTGGCGTGGCCCGTAATCTGAATTTGCTGAGTCGCTTCGATGGCGCCGGATATTCTCATGCTGGCCAGAGCTGCTTCAAGGGCGGCAGCGACCTCATTGGCGTCGGCATTTTTCAGATACGTGACGTGCACGTTATCCGTGCCCATGGGGCGTTCGATGTCGAGCTGCTCAACGAGTTTGCTGATGGTCTCGATGTCCTGCTCGCTGCCGACCGCGATGACTGAATTCGTGCGATCGTCGGGCAATGCTCTGGCGGCTTGGCCGTATGTCGGGATCCCGCGGCTCCGGCTAATCTGCGGCGTCGTCGCATCCGCCTTCTCCAGAATGCGCGTGATCTGTTCGCTGAGCACTCGCGCGGAAGCGTGGACCAGCGGAATCGTCAGGACTCTTTCCCCTGAGCCCTCGACGTCGAGTTGCTGCACGATCTGAGCGATGTGGTAAATGTTGGCCGACGTATCCGTGATCATGATGGAGTTTGTCCTGGAGTACGTGGCCAGTTGCGCCACTGAGGACAGGAACGGTTTGATGATCTCGCTGATTTCGGCGGCACTGGCATACCGCAGCGGCAGGATCTGGGTGGCTATGGCGTCGTTCCGGGGAATGTACGCCGGGTCGGCGCCAATACGAACCTGCGTGTTGTGTTTCGCGGCGTCAGCCTTGGGAACGATCTTGATGGCATTCTCGCTCTCAATGGCCGCGTAGCCCTGCACATCCAAGATAGTCTGGAGAAAGCCGTACATGTCACCGAGTCGGATCTGCGTGGGCGACATCACGGTCACTTTCCCGCTGATGCTCTCATGAGGGATGAAGTTTATGCCTGTGACTTCTCCGATCGTCTTCAGGACCATCCGAATATCCACATTCTCAAAATTGACTGAGACGAGTTGATCCGCCATTCCCGGTTGGCTTACTAGGGGCATCTCGACCTGCGGAAGCTGAGCCGGCGGCTGCGGCTTTGTCGCGGTCGTCACGGCTTCAACGGCTTCTCGGCGTGTTGCCCGTTCCGGAGGAGTCTCCGTAGGCTGGGCCGGTTCTGTTTCTTGTACCTGCCGTTGCGGTGCGATTGCACCTTGCTGTGAGGATTCGGCCGGGCGCTCGCCGACGTGATTGACCGGTGGCAGGCTTGGCTGCTGTTGCGTCGCGCTCGGTTCCAATGCTGGTGCTTGGGTCGTAGCCTTCGGAGCGTCAGCCTGTGCAGGTGCTTTCTGCCTGGGTCGTGATCGCAATTGAATGGGGCTGACCTCGCGGCCTGGGACGGGTTTGGGATGAATCCCACAGCCCATGCTGCTTAGACCGACAACGAACAGAACGGAAACGAATAGACCGAGCCGGAACTGTCCCCACAGCCGTTCGATCGGGATAGTGTTCTGGAATCGTACCATGATATGATTGCGTTTGATTTTCACAGCCTTCTCCGTGTTGCTACAGATCGAATGACAGATTCTTGATCTTGCCATCGCGCAGAAGCTCGATGGTGAGCGTTGATTGCATCCGCGCCTTCTTCAGCACCTGGAAGGCCTTCTGTTTGCTGGTAAGGTTCTGCCCGTTGACGTTGCGGACGATGTCGCCGTTGCGTAGACCCAAGGCGGCTGTCAGAGGGGTCTGATCCAGGCCCGTGATTGTCAGTCCCTCGGTCCGGCCGTTTTGCACGTGTGGCTCAATGGTGGCTTTTCGGAAGACACTCTCAACATAGTTCAACCGGGCCGATGTCTGTGGGCCTAACTTGTTGGCAGTGAGGAGTTCTTCCGTCGTGGTCGCGTTCAGATCGATGTTCTCGGCGGGACCTGCTTGGCCAGTGGTGCTGGTGGCGGTACGGAGCACCAATGCACATCTCTGGCCGGCGTAGGACAAGATGACGCGGTCAGCCTCGATGGATTCTATGGTGGCGGATGCGACGGTATCACCAGTCTTGTATGGCTGGGCTGCTTTGGTGCGGGTGTTCTCGATAATGGCGCACGAAGCGGCAGGACTGGCGGGAAATGCAATCGCACCCACCAATTTCAGACCCAGCTCCTCTGCTGACGGCATCGAATCGGCGATCTCCGAAACACCAACATCTGTCTCTGTATTGGCTCCGACGAAAATGTCGCTCTCCACAATGGCGTCGTAGTCGGTTGCCGCTTCGTTGTTTGATGCGACCGCAACGAGCGCATGTGTTTGCTCGTCTCCTGCAACGGCATTCGGCTTGAACGCGGTGTCAAGCCGAAACGGAGTCGAGACGGCCGCGACGATCGCGTAAAGCAACAGGACGAGCAGTCCAGCCTTAGCTGCCCAGAAGAGCCTTGAAATTTGTCTGTCGTTTATCATTTCTGTCGTCCAAACATACTCTGACCCTGTCGGGCATATCGTCCAGCCCACGTCCTCACTTGATGCCGAGCCGCGCATGTGCAAATGTCAAGCATTGGTGGGGGCTGACAATATCAGACGTTGTGTTTTATGGGGCTCTGTCGCCAGGGGAGAGGGGAAATGTCCGATAAGCCCATGCGGCTGCGTATCAGGCCAGAGTCATCGCCATGATCCCATAGGTCACGTTGGCCAATCCGTGAAAGAGTATGGGGGCCAGCAGTGAGCGGGTCCGGACAAAGAGCCAAGCCAACAGCGCGCCTGGCAGAAAGGTCACGAGGGAAGTCATCCGACCCTGGACCATGACGTGCGCCAGGGCAAAGCAGGCTGCCGAGACGACGATGACAGTGCCCTGCTCGGCTTTGGATGATCGCCATCGGCTGCAGTTGAGGACCTTCGTGACGTTCGCCTGAACATAACCCCGGAAGAACATCTCTTCTGCCACTGCCACGTAGAGGAATTGGTAGAGCAGCCAAGCGAGCCAATCGTGTTGTCTGCCAATGATCGGCCTCAGGGGGATGGGCGCGCCGAGGCGTTTCATAAGCCACAACGCCAGAAAGATCATCGGCAGGACATAGATGAACGCGCGACATACAAATCCCAGAGCCAAGCCGGCATGTTCGAGGTCAAGACCTATGGGCGGGAATGCGCGCCCCCCGAGCCAAGTGGGCACCAAGGCCGCAGCCACGAGTACGCCCGGGATCACGAACCATCGAAGATTCGAGCCCCCTTGTATGTTCAGCATCTTGATGATTGCCAGCGCGGCGATCGTCACTGCGATTGTCTCGACGGTCAGCCAAACCGGGCGTCTTGTCTGCGAGTCCGGAAACAGGCGCGCCGGCTCGGAGAACGACAGCGAGTTGGGACCGCCGGACTGGCCGCACTGGCGCCTCATTCGGATGCTACCTTTCGTTGATCCGCATGGGCTTCTGTCTCCCTGCGTCGTGTGCCTGCTCCGCAGCCGACGGGTGAATCCCATCGGCTGCAGGTCCAGCGCTGCATGGCCATTTCCCCCAAAGGGGTCTTGATATTGGACCCCACGGCAACGACTAACGGTCTCATCGCGTACGAACGCATCGTGCATCTGTCGAGCCGGTTGCCCCACGGCCTGGACCGGACGTTCTCCCACGCCTATACAAAGGGTACAAATGAAACCCGTTCCATGCAACAACAGGCTGAGGCACGCCCGGCGCCGATCCAGGCATTCCCACGTTCGAGAAGCGTGGAGGCAGGTCGTCCCACACGCCGCCAGCGCGGGCCGGAAGGTCCGAAGAATGTCCTATATGCCCATCTTGGTGCTGGCTCTTTCTGCTTGCTGATGTTTATGCTCGAGCGCGGTTGACAAGCGGCCGATAGCTGCTGTAGAATCAGGACGCAATGGCTGAACAGAGGATGCGTCCGTTGGTACCATCCTGGGTGCTGTGCAGACTGCTGTGAAGTCCAATATGCCAAGCCAGATGTGATTCAAGGGGCATCGTTGCGGATGATTGCAGACGAGACAGGCGACAAGGGTTGGCGCGGTATCCTCAGCAAGTCCGCGAGGCGGCGCGGGACAGTGCCGCTTTGGCTGGCGGGATGTCTCGCCGTTCTATTGCTGGTGGCGGCAGGAATCGTCTACCGGGTGGAAGCCTCACGCTTGGCGGACCTGCCCCCTGTCTCGCTGGACGTGCCCCTGAGCAACATACCCCTGGAAATCAACGGATGGACAGGGCAGGATGTACCGCTTGAAGCCAGCATCAGAGAGTACATGGAGAGCAATTTCGCTGACGACTACATTAACCGTCAATACACGAGTCGCGCCGAAGGGATGCACGCCGGGTTGTATGTCGTCTACTGCTCTTCTCGGTTGGCCGGTATGACGGGCCACAATCCCGACCGCTGTTACTTCGGAGGTGGCTGGATTCGAGACGAGAAGCTGCCGACAGAGTTCATCTCGACATCCGGTCGACGCGTGCCGTGCTGGATATATCGTTTTCACAAGGCCCCGCCGCAGTACCAACGGGTCGCAGTCCTGAGCTTCTATGTCCTCAACGGCGTGATCAAGCTCGACGAGCGTGAGTTCTCGGACTTGTGGGGACGGAGCTTGAATCGGTCGGGGGACTCGGCTCACTACGTGGCTCAGGTTCAGGTCAGCGCGCCCCTGGAGCAGTCGGCCCGGGCGGCGCTCGGTGCTTTGGCCGATACGATATTTGATTTTCTGCCGGACCAGAACGGTCACGTGCAGGCAGCCTATTGGGTGGGGGAAGGTCCCGCCGACAGCAATTAGGCTGAATCTGGACGAGCCGGACTGCTGAGAAGACTCCCGTCGGGCTGTGCGCATGAGTGTGCTGGGTCGAGCTTATCCTTGCGCGTGCCGGAGAACCTTCAGCTTCTTTCGGTCGGATCGTCTCAGAGCCAGCATCACGGTAGCGATGATCCCGTATGGCACGAGCAGATCTCTGGCTGAACTGCTGCCGGTCACCGAGACGGAGCATCCGCCGCCAATGCTGGTGTCACCAATCACCCCGCCGGCGTCCGCGTCACCCGCAACCAGGTAGAACGGCGTGAAGTGCGTCGTTTTGAACCGCAGAGCGTTCAGTGTAGACGAAATGACGATGTTCTCTATCTCTGTTATGCCCTGCTGACTGAGCGCTCCGGTGAGCGAGTCGTACCAGTAAGGTTTCGCTGAACCCACGCCTCCGGCGAACTCGTAGGGGATCGTGACGGTTGCCGGCACGTCAAAATCGATGCCGCTGGGGCCAAAGTCGTAACTGCCCAGGCACTCGACCGGCAATACCGGTGGATTCAGTATCTCGGAGATGGTGACGCGTGCGTCGAACTGGCACGCCCCCGCTGGAACGATGATTGAGACGTCATTCTTCGATGCGATGGCTGCCGGGTCGGTCCCGACGGTGGCGCCGACGGCTGCTGTAACCTGCTTGGAGTCGAGCGGAACCGGGTTGATGAACGTCGTGGCGGCGTAGTACACCTCGCTCTGGGCATTCCGACCGTCTGTCCATACCACGTAGGGGTTCCCGTAGCCGTCGATACCCATTGCCGGCTCGCTCTGGCTGGAGTTGGTGCCGCCATCCCCGATGAGCACGTTGGTCCTGGCGGCTCCTGGCCCGAGATCGGCCATGAACAGGTCCGAGTCCTCGCCGGATGGATTCGCGTGGCGGAGATCCTCCCAACAGGCAAAGACCCTGAGACTGTCGACGCACGCGATGGTCGGCGCAAATTGATCGGCGGCGGATGAGTCATCAATGATACTGCTGCCGCTCAGAGAACTCGTGGGTAAGCCATCCGACCAGGCGTAGTAGATGTCGCGGTTGCCCGGCCTGTCATCGACCCAGAGCAGGTGCAAAGCAGACGCACTCGGGTCCGCTGCAAGAGCGGGACTGGTCTGGGCGCCCGATCCCGTCACAACCGGCGCGTTGGCCCAAGTTCCACTGCTGGAGGAGGCGCCATAGACGTCGGCGTTGCCGTTTCTCATGTCGGTCCAGACAATAACGACGGTATCCTCTCCGTCAACTGCGATATCCGGATCGACCTGGTCGGCGGAACTCGTCGTCACGCGTGTTATCGTGCTTTCGCTGAAGGCGCTGGTCGAGACCGCGACATAGATGTCGGCGTTTCCGTTTCGATCATCTTGCCAAGCCATGTAGGCTCGACGCGGAGACTGCTGGTCAATGACAATGACCGGGTTGGTCTCATTGCCTTCGGAGTCGGTTACCTGGATAGGGCGGGACCAGTTCAGTCCATCGGAACAAACGGAGGCAAAGATGTCCCAGTTTCCGCGTCCGTGATCTTGCCAGACAACGAATAGCGACCCATCGCTGGCCAAGGCCACGTCGGGATTGCACTGGTCGGCCGTCTCGGCGGTCAGCCGCACGGACGTTCCGAATGCGTGCGCACCTGCCGTTAGTGCGGCGATGTAGACATCCCTGCTTCCTGCCGCGCCCGAGTGCCAGACAGCCCAGATATTTCCCGCCGCATCGCTGACGGTGGCGGGTCGGCCCTTGGGCTCTGTCCCGCCCGCTGCGCCGCTGGCCATGTAGTTGCTACCGAAGGCCCGCATCTCCGTCAGGAAGGAATACGAGTAGGTATTCATCACATTGCCGGCGAGGTCTGAGGCGTCGATTTCTACGTTTGCGATATGGTCGCAGTCAAACGATTTGTCGGGTTGGTACGTGAATCTGTAGTCATGCTTTGTGCCGGTTCTGCTGCATCGCCCGTAGGCGCTCGTGTGCAGGCTCGTGTCTCCTTCGTAGATGACCTGGCCGTCCAGCCGGATCACGATGGAGTCAGCATCAACGCCCTGACCTGCGTCGTTCACATGGAGCCTGATGAGATGATTCAAAGAGACCTGGATTGCACCAGCCTGCGGCGAGAGGCTCGTCACGGTCGGCGCGGACTCATCGGCGCCACTCGTGACCACCGCAAGGGTAATCGTCTCCGTGTCCAGCAACTGGCCGTCGCTCGCAGTGAACGTGACGTCATAGACCCCGATCTGGGCTGAGGTGGGCGTCCAACTGAATGTGCGGTCGCTGAAACCGGCGCCCGAGGGCAAGCCGCTGGCAGAGTAGGTAAGACTATCTCCGTCGGGATCTGCGGCCGAGATGCTGAATGAAAGGAGACTGTTCTCATCTACGGAACGATCTCCAACGCCGCTCAAGACCGGTGCACGATTGACGTTGGCTACAGATACAGTGATGGTTTCCGTGTCCTGGGCCTGCCCGTCACTGGCAACGAACGTTACCTGATGGTTGCCCGCCTGATCGTAGCCGGGGGTCCAACTGAAACTCCGGCCTGAGAAGCTCGCTCCGTTAGGCAAGTTGGCAGCAGAATAGGTGAGTGGATCACCGTCCGGGTCGGTCGCCGTGATCGAGAACGCCAGATGCTCTCCCTCGCGCACGGATTTGCCGCCGATAGCCGAAAGGACAGGAGGCGCATTTGTTGTCGCCGACGTGACCATGATGGTGATCGTCTCGGAATCCTGTGTCTGGCCATCACTAACCGTGAACGTCACCTGGTGGTTGCCGACTTGGCTTTCTGTGGGTGTCCAGCTAAACGTCTGTTCCACGAATGTCGCACCGCTTGGAAGGCCGGAGGCGGAGTAAGTCAGGTTGTCCCCGTCTGGGTCAGTCGCGCTGACTGTCAGTGTTAGGGTCTCGCCTGCCGTGATCTGCCGATTACCGATGGCTGACAAATTGGGACGACCGCCACCGTCACCAGACCAGAGCGGTCCGTATTGGCTGCGGTAGGTGTCCCACATGTTCTCCGTGAACCTCGACCAGCTTCGCTGAGGCGTGCCGTGATCCTGCTCGGCCATGTGAAAGTCGGTGTAGTCGAAGTAGGCGTCGCGGTTCCAGAGGGCTTTGCAGTCCAGGATGAGGGCCCCCAGGGCGGCCCCGTGATACGTGGTCGCGGAGACCATGCGGTAATTGCGTGAATAGTACATTTTGTTGTAGCGCCAGTAGTAATTCTCCGTCCACTCTGGGTAGCCCAGGCGGTAGGCGGGAAACAGTTGAATCTCGACGGTCAGGCCCGAGCCGGTGTCCAGCAGGCCATAATAGTCGAGATCCTCCTGGTTGACGCGCAGCTTGGCGTTATTTTCCTCATGGATCGCCGAGGCCCGCACTACGTCATAGCGGCCCTCGCCCCGATGGACGCGGACCCAGAAACTATCGGGGAAGCCCCGTCGGGCCAGAAGCGGCTGTGTGCCGCCGTTGTCATCATCCCACCAACTGCCGCCGTCGTTGTCGGTGATGATCGCGACGGTCTTGCCGTTGTAAGTCTCGTGCGTGATCGAGCAGTTCGTGCGCGTCGTGGCGGCGTGCTTGTCCACCTCGTCCTGCCCGATGTAGAAGACCTGCGCATCCTCCTGGAAGCGGTAGGAGGTGGCGGGGTAGTCGATCCCGACGTTGGTCATGTCGGTGTCGCCCAGGAGTCTGCCGGTTAGAATGATGGGCCACTTGCGCCCGATGCGCATAGCCCCGCCGGCCTTACCCCAGCCGCCGCCGGCCTTGACGATGTGGTACCAGTCAATGCCGAGTTGGCAGAAGTGCGTCGCCAGTTTCTTTTTGGCCTCCGTGTCGATATTCACCATGAGCACCAGGCCGATGCGATTGACAGCGTTGGCCTGGTCCCGCCCGTAACACGGCATGCACTCGGTGGGATTGACCCATTCGCCCTCCTCAGCCGTGACATGATCGAGCCAGACACGTTTGATCTTGTCGATATAGGCATCCATATTGGCGTAGCTTGTGTCATACAGCCCGGCCGGGGCGGTCAGATTCGGCAAAATGGCCGTGTTCATGTTCGAGACGTTGTACAAAGGCTTCTCCGTGCCGGCGTAAGGTGGACGAAAGGAGCCCGCCGCAGGTGCCGAGGCCACGCAGGTTAAGATCGCCGCGACCCGCAAGGGGGGCCGGGGCATGTGGTAGAGGTGGCTAGCGGGGTTGCTGTCGTATCGGTCCGGGCATCCCGCCTCACCGATCTGCCAGGATATCGTTGACACGAGCGAATCGCCCGCCTTCAACGAGATAGGTACGTCCAACCGCAGCGCTGCATCGTACGGTCCGCCGCGGTCGTCGTAACCCTGGTGACCGCCTCCTATCGTTTCTGGGTCTGGATTAACCATATTCCCATTGATATTGAAGGATTCACCGTCCTGACTTATCGTGGCGCACCCAGGGTCGATATTGGTGACAGATACCGGCCCGACCACCCAGAAATCTCCGTTGGCGAACCGTCCGATCATACGGCTTTCTCCGAAGGTCCACGTGATGCCGTACTGTGTGACTCCCGCCGCCAGATAGGTTATGTCATCCGGCCAGTCGGCGGTGAAGATGCTGGCGTCGAAGGATAGTATGTCTACGGTATCGCTTGGGTTGGCCGAGCTCGCGACCTTGGCCATGGATCGCCATGCAGATCCTGGCGCCAATCCTGAATTGTCGTCATTTCCACTAACGGCATCGATGTAGTATGTCGCGGCGGGCGCTGAAGTCGCTGAGACCAGCACGCAGGCAAACAGTGCTCCCAACAACATGGTCCGGTAACGCGCTGCCAGCGACAGGCACATACCCGCCGTGTGTCTTGGCGTCTTCATGACATTGGTTCCCTTTGAATGGTGCCCCCCCATAGGATGATCTACGCAACTTCTTCTGTAAATCCTACAAATGAAGCTTCGATGTGACAAGTGGGAGGAGATGATGTCGCGGTTGATGCCTGGCTGGCGATGCCGCAACCGCGTCCTTCCTCGCAGAGATGCTGCCCACACCGCATTGTGCGGCTGGCGTTTGGCTCTTGACGACGCCCAGTTCGGTGCTTACTATCATGGCACAGCCCTGCCAAGAGGTGGCCACATATGGCAGACGGCTTGGGTGGTGTGCCATGTGTGGACCGCGTTTGCGATCTGTAGTTCCACCGGGCGGCACAGACCAATGAAAGGTTGAATGTCAGGCTTGCAGCCTATCTCCTCGCTTGCGTTTTCTCGTCAGATCGCGTTTCTTTCTGCAACGTCGGAGAAAGATGGACACCCGGTGTGTGTGGGGCGGGCTTCCTCCCAGGCTTGGCGGGCGTTGTCCCACGCGGCGTGGAAAAAGCCTAATTCGAACCCGAGTGGGAGACGATAATATGTTGGTCGCGAGCTGGTGTGATCTTGCGCGTCCGCGGACCGCCGTTGGTGGTTTGATGCGGGCCGGAGGTTTCGGGGCCTAGTTGTGCTAAGATGTTTTTGGTAATAGCTTTACGTCAACGGGTGCGCGGAACCGGCGGGGACGGAGTCTGTCAATTTCGGCCGCGCCGCTGTATGGATCAGTGAGGCTTGGCAGGCAATGACCGCTGCCACCTTCGCCTGTGCGTGGGAGAAAAGGCCCGCGTCTTCTGACCGTTTGGAGGGGCGCATCTGGCGCAAGGTGATCCAACGCGAACAACTGCATCGTTACATTGTGCGGAGATGCAACGGGTTTGTGTACGTTGTTGACCGGCCGGGCCGAGGTGGCTATAATCTTCCGTGCCGCTAAGACGCCGGCTTGCACCAGGAACGCACGGGCCCTCTGTGAGCCCATCGGAGACGGG
>JAFGJR010000062.1 GCA_016928975.1 Sedimentisphaerales bacterium
AAATGGCACGCAATAATTGCCCTGCGCCAACGCAAAAGCGCCGGGAACGTTGCGCGGCCGGAGGGACAGGAACATGAGGGTTTCACTGAAAGACATCGCCCGGGAACTCAACGTTTCGACCTCGGCAGTGTCCCGCGCGCTCAACGACCTGCCCGGCGTGAGCGACACGCTCCGCCTGCGCATCAAGGAAGCCGCGGCGCGGATGGGATACCAGAAGTACCTCAAGGCCTCGCTCGTCAACGTCTACGAGCGCAACATGAAGTTCATCGTCATCCTCTACGGCCCCATCGGCGGCCACCTGGTCGAACAGATCCAGTGGGGCATCGACGACCGCATCCGGAAGAAAGGCTACTTCGAGTTGCGGTACATGATCGACACCTTCCACGACCTGCGCAGCGAGGACACGAAGGAGCTGTTTCTCAACCGCGTCTCCCAGGAGCGCGGCGTTGTCGGCGTCCTCTCCTGCTACGTGTACCTGACCGACGTTCTCCTGGCGCGCCTCTACAAGCGGCAGATCCCGGTCGTGCTCCTCGAGAACTTCACCGACTACGGCCGCTGCGTCACCATCGACAACGTCAAGGCCAGCTACCGCGCCGTCGCCAAGTTCGTCGAGCTGGGCCGCCGCCGCATCGCGCTGATCATGCCCCCGCCCGGCGCCGAGCACGTGTGGAACGACCGGCTCGCCGGGTACAAGAAAGCGCTCAAGGAGGGCGGGCTGGAGTACGACCCGACCCTCA
Organism: Sedimentisphaerales bacterium; assembly: GCA_016928975.1. Next base: position 738 of record JAFGJR010000062.1, read on the forward strand.
TCGTGCACGAGAACTGGGTGGCGGTGGGAGGCGGCGGGCACGCCACGCGGGAGCTGCTGGCGCAGAAGCCGGACGTGGACGCGATCCTCTACGCCGGCGACAAGCAGGCGTACGGCGGGTTGAAGGTGCTCAGGGACACCGGCCGGCGCGTCCCGCAGGACGTTGCCGTCATCGGCTTCGACGACGAGGAGGCCGACACCGTCATGCAGCCCACGCTTTCCTCCGTCCGCCAGCCGATCCGCAAGATGGCCGAGACCGGCCTCGGCCTGCTGCTCGACTCCATCGAGAAAGGCGACCTCGCCCACCGCGCCGTCCAGCTCGACACCGAGCTCATCCTCCGCGGCTCGGTGCTGGAAGACTACAAGGAAGAGAAGTGGACGTGAGCGAGGGCAACGAGAGCCCACAGAACACACAGAATCACACAGAAGAAACATCTGTGTAGTTCTGTGTGTTCTGTGGGGAAGAAGTCCTTACCTGCTCCCGATTGGAATCGGGGGCCACGTAGCGCCGGATTCCAATCCGGCGCTCCCGCCCACGATCCCTGTCATCTCGAGCGAAGTGCCGTCGAAGGCGGCACGTAATCGAGAGATCTCCTCCCCACCCCACGCTTTGCCCCATTCCAGCCATTTGTGGGATCTGCCGGTTGTCGTCCTCACGCCCCGCCGAAAACAGGTTGGCCAGAAGACCCTCCACCCGCTAGGATGGCGGCGGACCAGACACCAACCATGCGCAGGATCGTTTTCAGAGTTCTCTTGCTGCTCCTATCGTGCACCGTCGCCCTCGTCCTGGCCGAGGTCCTCGCCCGCCGGTTCCTCTCGCCCCCGCAGATCGTGGAGGTGAGAACGTCCTCCGGGACCACCCCTGCCCAGCCTACATCCATGGTGTTCACCAACGATCCCGAGAGGGGGCAAGGGCTGGTGTTGACGACGCCCGCGGGACGGCGCCTCAGGCCGAATACGGTGGCCGTGGTCGAGAACTACGGTGTGCGCGGCGAAACGATCGAGATCCGCACCAACGCCCAGGGATACAGGAATCGCGACATCGGGCCCAAGGCCGGAACTCGGATTCTGTTCCTCGGCGACTCGATCACCTTCGGCGTGTGCCTGCACGATCACGAACTCTTCCTGCGACGGATCGAAACCATGGCCGAGAACGACGGTCTCTCCTGGGACGTAATCAACACAGGGGTACCCGTTATAGGACTGCGGGACTACCTGTCTATCTTGTCGGAGACCGGTTTCAGCGTGGCCCCGGACGCCGTGGTACTGGTGTTCTTTCTGGACGACTTCAAGGAATCGGCGGGCGTTGTCCTGCCGCGCATGCCCCGATTGCTCAAGAAGAGCTGGTTTCTGTACCACTGCGTTGCCGCACCGCTGCAGGCGACGGCGCTGGGGCTGGCGCGTGCTGTGGGCACATCGTCGAGGATTGACGCGGCGCTGTACGAGAGGCTCGACCTCGTGGATTGGGAGCGGAATCTGCGGGGGGTTCTTCCGACCCGGCGGGGAGATTACAGGCAGGATGCGGCGGCATTCAACGACCTGATCCTGCGACGGTTCACCACGTGGGGAATGGCGTGGAGCCCGGAAGCGTGGCAGCTTGCGCGGCCCTTCTTCGTGGAGTTGGCCGAGCGGTGCGCCGCCCGGGGCATCAAACTGCTGGCCGTCTGCCTGCCGGCCCGGGCGCAGGTTGAGGCGTCGTATACGTACGATTTCCCCCAGCAGCAGATGCGGGCGGCCAGCGGGGAATTGGGCATGCCGTATCTGGACATCCTCGGCTACCTGAGAAGCCGCGCGGACCTCCCGCCCGCCGCCGACTTGTACTACGACGAATGCCACTATACACCCCTCGGCAATCGCTACCTCGCCGAGGCGATGTATCCGTTCATCCGCAGCAATCTGGAGGTGGTCAGCGGCGCGACGACAACGAATGGAGCGTTGGCGGAGGCGCGTTGACCATGGGCGGCGCCGCATATGCTTCGAGAAGGCGTGGCGCGCGCTTCTTGCGCGCGGGTGCTGTAGCCCTGCTGTTCTGGTTCTTGGTGGCCGCCGCAACGGCGATCGTGGAACGCATCGTCTTCACCGAGGCTGTCGGCCTGCGCCAAGCCCTGATCGGGCCCATTGTGTACGCGTGCGTCGCGGTGCTTCAGGTGTGGGGTATCCCACTGGTGGCCGGCATGGCATTCCTCTGCGCCGTGCTCGTGCGCGGTGGATGGGCCGGCTACTGGTCCAGCTTGGGGATATTGGTCCTTCAGGCGCTGCTTGTGTTTGGCGCGAAGTGCTACACAATGTGGTCCGGCATGAACGATGGGCTGGCGCTGGTTGTCGTGTTGCTCGCCGTTGCCTTCGCCTACATCGCAGCAGCATGCGGTGTCGTATGCCTTCGGAGAATCACATCTGTCGCCCGTCCCGAAACGAACTGAATCCCCCGGCCCGCCGTCACCATGCCCCCCGACTCCGCGATTCGACGTTCTGAACACAGAAGCGCAGGAAGAAGCGCGGAAAGCGGAAAGAGCGCAAAGCTGTCACATGGTACAGTGCTCCCTCGAACCGGAAAGGGGTCAGGCCTTGCAATTGGCAATGTGTATGCTGTTCTGCAGCTCGTTCCATGACTTCCTGAGCCCTTTCCTCCGGCCCATCTCATCGCTCAGCACCTTCAGCCGCTTGCCCACCGTAGCCCCATCCGCATGCCCCAGCATCCTCCCTACCTCCCGCTTCGTCAATCCGCTTAGCTCATGCAGCGCCTTCATCGCCACGTCTCGCGCCGCACTGTTCCCCCTTGCCTTCAGCAACTCCTCCTTCTTCACCTCGAACCGCTCACACACCCAGCCCACCACCTCGGCAGGATCCGGCGGCACTTCCTCACGTCTCAGCGCCACATCCACCTCGCTGCCCTGGGCTCCGGCCAGATCCCTGTACCGTTGTTTCACCCATGCGCAGAACACCTTGCCCCCTATCGCCTTGCTCGACAGCGACATCGCCTCCGCCAGTTCCTCATCGTCCTCCGCCAGCCCAGCTTCCACGTACTCGCGATACGCCTTCGCCTTCCTCGACCTGCCTCGCCCTACCAACTCCCTCAACGGCCCGTAGTCCACCCACCCCTCCTTCGCTCTCAGCCCCGCATACCCCCCATAGCTGCTCCACTCATACCCCCGCAGAAGCTTCACCTTCTCCGCCAGCGGTTTCTTGCTCACCGAGCCGACCCTCACCGGATTCAGGTGCACATACCTCGTCAGGCTCAGCAGGTACTCGTCCCCTTCCACCAGCCGCGCTTTGTACCGGCCCCCGTACAGATGCCCGCTGCGCCCGTGACGACAGTTGAACCACGTCGTGTAGCTGGACTGAAACTGCTGCATCGCCGCCGACAGGTTCCCCCGCGGCGTGCACACCACCAGGTGGTAGTGGTTGCTCATCAGCACGTAGGCGTACAACCTCAAGTGGTAAGTCTCAGCCGTCTCGGCCAGTTTGGACACAAACCGCACCCGGTCCTTGTCGTCCAGGAAGATCGCCCGCCGCTCGTTCCCTCGCGCTGTCACATGGTACAGTGCTCCCTCGTATTCCACGCGCAGTAGTCTGGCCATGCCTTATCTTGCCCCACTGCCATTGCCAATTGCAAGGCCTGACCCTTTTTTCTTCATAGTTCCATGTCGCCAGCGTTGAACCGTCGGTCGAGCGCGCCGCCGTCATGCTCACGCTCTCTTACCTTCGGAGCCCCTGCAACCCACTTACAACTATCCAGAGTGGTGCCGCAAAAGAAGCTAGGAGGAAAAACATTAGGGCCATCAACGCCTGAGCATTCCACCACTGGCCCGAGACTGCCTCCCTAAACACCCAGATGATTGAAACCCCGTAGAAGGCTGTAGCCAGCAAGAACCCCCATCGCCGCAGGCCGATGAGGCCACAAATCGCGAATACTCCTAGGACGAGGTACACAATCGAGTATGCCGAAATCGAAAAGTCACTGCTTGAACCTGAACCAATAACGATACAGCGGATCGGAGCAAGAAGGCCGGGAAAAGCAACAAACAACCATAGGACACTGACAATATGAAGCACCAGAATTGTATTTCCCCTGTTCTTCGAGCCGAACCATGTATCATTGCGAATATCAGTCATCTATCACCTCACAGCCAAGATCTAAACACCGATTGAATTGCTAACGCGAAAGCGACTTACATCTCTCTGTGCATTGATAGTCCATTCCCAAGATCCAGCCTAGGCCCTGGTCTTGATCGGTACGGGGCCTGCACCACTTCGTTACCCACTTGTCAGGCAGAGTTTTAAAGACGAAATCGTAGATCGCGCCTACGGCCTCCCATTCACAGTCGGAATTACACTTCCGGATAATTACGTCCACCACCACTTTCAAACCTTTCTGTTCGCACCGGCAGACGTGGTACGCCGTGCCATCGATAGACGTCATATAGGGATTCGCCTCCCCTGTATACTTACCGGGTTCATGCCGAACATTGGTCATCACTCTGTCCGTATCCCCTGGCGTGCATAAACCCAGAACGTCTGAGTTGGCCAGCGGATTGTTCATCGCATACACAAACAAGTTTGGATTCCCCGCTTTTTCATAGAGGGGGTCAACAGCAATCCATCGTCCAAGTTCTGGGTTGAAGGACCTCAGCCCGAAGTAGTACAGCCCAGAGGCCTGATCATACTCCTTCGAGGAGAACCGGAACCTAGCACTGTAGCTGCCTGTCGATGCGCGCTCTTCGCCGAACGGGCGATAGTCCCACGTCGCGAGCGTTGCCCCG
>JAFGJR010000313.1 GCA_016928975.1 Sedimentisphaerales bacterium
AGGGCGCGATGGCATAATCGTCCAGCCCATCCAACCGCAGGGCGCCGCCTGTCCGGCCGCCCTCAGGGTCCCAAGCCGGGCTTCCGACCAGCGTCGCATCATAGAGGCCCGTGCTGTCCGAGGCGATCGTGCCTTGGGCCTCGTCCAAGGCCCAATGCGCCAGCAGGGTCGGATCGTTCACGTCCTGCTGCCAATGGTCCATCAGGACTTCCAGGTCCTTCTGGTCCACGACGCCGTCGGGAACGAGATCGACCGCGGGATCGTTCTGGCCCCAGGATTCGATGAGTCGGAGAAGATCGCGGTTATCCACATGTCCGTCACCGTTGAAGTCAACGATGGGCACTGTCTCAATCTGAGTGCCGATGACCTCGACCCAGCGGAAGACGACTGGACTTGACCTTGAACCTGCTACTGAATCTGTGAGTGCGCCGAGCATGACGGCGCTCACATCATACACGGAATCCACACCGACAATCTGGGGTTGCACAGGCATCGCCTGCCCCGCCACCCACCAGCGGCACTCCAGGCGGCTCGCAGTACGCTGACCGGCGCCATCGGTGATATCGATCAAATCCAACTGCATAATGATGTCCTCTGCCGGGTCAAAGCGACCCTTTGTCGACCAATGCCAATCTGCCCGGTAGACGTCGTCACGGGCGAGAAAGAACCAAGTCCTGTTGAAAGCGAGAAGGTAGCTTCCGGTAGCACTGCCAGGCTGGTAATCCGGTGTGACCAGGGCAATGCAAGCGATTGTAGTCGGCTCAATGCCAAGGTTGAACTGTGCCTTTACCGTCATATTACTGCGGTACTGCACCCTTGCTCCATGTTTGTCTGTGGCCAGAAGCTGGAGCGCTGACCAGTAGACCTGTGCTGGACTCAATTGAAGACCCTGAGGTGAGACTGCGCACTGGCCGCGTTGGGGATCCCACTGCCACGACACAGGAGAGCCGTCCAAGATGTCTCCATCGCTGAAATCATCCAAGAAGCCGCCTCCGGCCCGAGCATAGCTGCCAAGGACCAGGGTACAGAGGGCGACGCTGAGCAAACATCGTGTCGTTCGCCGGGTCTTCATAATTCTCCCCTTTCAAAATGGCCTCTGGAAATAGAGACACGGCCCAAAAGAATGAGTCACACAGGCCGGCGTACTCGGCCGGCTGTGATACAATCCGCAAAGGAATCGCGATCCTGCATACCTCTGGGAAAAATCGGCCGAGAGTTCGAAGAATCTTGGCCCCAGGCCCCGCAAGGCGATAGAATAGACGTGGATGGAGTTCCATCTGGTCGCTTCCATACCAGCTTTAGGACCTGAAGTGAATGGCCAACCTCGATCCGACAAACATGGGGGGAGTGCGGGAGACATTCCTCACCACGCATTGGTCCATGATCGAAGGGGTTCGGGAGCGTCAGGACAAAGACCAGGCCCTGATCGGCCTGCTGCTGGAACGCTATTGGAAGCCGGTCTACTGCTGCCTGCGCCGCAAGGGCTACGCCAACGAGCAGGCCAAGGACCTAACGCAGGGCTTCTTTCACGAGGTGGTGCTCAATCGCAAGCTCGTCGAGCGGGCGGACCCCTCCAAAGGGCGCTTTCGATCCTTTCTGCTCCATGCCCTGAATCAGTATCTCATCGATGAACAACGCCGAGAAGAGGCCCAGAAGCGCGTCCCCCCATCCAAGTTGGTCCCGCTGGACATCGCCGACCCGCCGGCGTTTCCGGAGACTGTGCAGGAGCTCGACGCCGAGCAGTTCTTCAACTATGCCTGGAAGGCAGACCTGCTGGACCGCGTCCTGACGGAACTGCGGGAATGGTATATGGGACAGGGAATGGAGGTTCACTGGTATATCTTCCGGGATCGCCTTGTGCAACCGAGCCTGGAGGACACCGAAGCGCCTTCTTTGCCCCGGTTGTGTCAGCAGTACGGCATAGAGAATGAGACCAAGGCCTCCAACATGCTCGGGACCGCCAAGAGACAGTTCCAGAGCGTATTGAAGAAGCACATACGCCAGACCGTCGTTTCGGGCGAGACGGCTGAGGAGGAACTGCGGGAAATGTTCACGTTCTTTGAGAAGTAGAGCAGGACCCTGAGTTTCTTACGGATATGGTCTTAGCCGGTATGTGAAAAGTGGACTTCTGCAAAATGCACATTGGGCCTACTTTGGGAAGGAGAAATCGCGTTTCTCGATTTCTCCTTCCCAAACTGAAACGGTAGCACAGATAACACAACTTGCGTCGATTCTTCAAGGAAATCGAAGAATGAGATTTCCTTGAAGAATATAGGCCCAATGTGCATTTTGCAGAAGTCCAGCGAGAAGTCGTTCTGTCGTAGCATGGGCGTCTTGCATGAAGGGCAAGGACTCGATATTCGGTGCCTCTCCTGAAGGACTGGATCGCCTGGTTTCCAGGGTCCTGGAGAGTGTCGAGCCGGACAAACCGGCGGAGCCGACGATCTCCCTGGAGGCGTGGACGGCGCAACCCGGCGGGCGGATCGGCGATTACAGGCTCCTCGATATCCTGGGCGAAGGCGGCATGGGCGTGGTGTACCGTGCCGAGCAAGAGGTCCCCCTGCGGCGCCAGGTGGCGCTGAAGGTCATCAAGCCGGGGATGGACACCAAGCAAGTGATTGCCCGTTTCGAGGCGGAGCGGCAGGCGCTGGCGCTTCTCGATCATCCGAACATCGCCCGCGTCTATCACGCCGGAACGACCGAGGGAGGCCGGCCCTATTTCGTCATGGAACTGGTGACGGGCGTACCCATCACCGAGCACTGCGACCGGCACAAGCTGAGCATCAAGGAACGGCTGGAGCTATTGCTGCAGGTCTGTGACGCCGTGCAACACGCGCATCAGAAGGGTATCATTCACCGTGATATCAAGCCTTCGAATATTCTGGTCACCATGCAGGACCAGCATGCCGTGCCCAAGATCATTGACTTTGGCATTGCCAAGGCCGTGACGCAGCCCCTGACGGAGCGAACGCTGTACACCGAGCAAGGCCAATTCGTGGGGACGCCGGAGTACATGAGTCCCGAGCAGGCCGAGCCGACCGCCCAAGGCATTGACACGCGAACCGACGTCTATTCGCTGGGTGTGGTCCTGTACGAGCTGCTGGCCGGCGTACTTCCCTTTGATGCCGAGAGACTGCGGGAGGGAGGGCCTGAGCACATCCGACGCATTATCCGTGAGGAAGATCCAAAGACGCCCAGCACGCGGCTGCACAGGATTTCCGGAGAGACGTCGACCAAGGTCGCCACGCTGCGTCGTACGGATGTCCGAACCCTGGGGCGAAAGCTGCGTGGGGATCTGGATTGGATCACGCTCAAGGCGATGGAGAAAGACCCGAACCGGCGTTACGCCACGGCCCATGCCCTGGCCGAAGATATTCAGCGGCACCTCCATAACGAGCCCGTCACAGCAGGATCGCCCGGCGTGCTGTACCGCACACGGAAGTTCCTGTATCGACACAGGCGAAAGCTGGCGGCGGTGCTGGCTTTCGTCGTTGTTGTCACAGGGCTCATGATAAGCCTTGCCATATTGCGGAGGGGATTAGACCAATCACGAAACGCAGAAATCATCAGGCATGAAAACACGCTGTCCGAGGTCACGGCACTGGGCGAGCAAGGCAAGTATGAAGACGCTTTGTCTGCGGTGGAGACGATCTTGGACAGCGCGCACCTGGGGCGCCGGGCGCATCTGCTTCACGCCAGACTTCTCATGCTGGCCCTGCAATCCTCTTCCGAGGTAGTCATGGCGAATGATGCGCGATGGGCCCAGGTCATGGATGAGCTCAAGGGATTGCTCGGAGAATCCGATGACATCGCCGGGCAAGCTCACTTCCTCCTGGCGACCATCTATTACGAGAGTGACTCCGAGGCGCCCAGCAGCGCCAGAGACTACGGAGCCCAGTGGGCGCATCATAAGCAGAAGGCGGACGAGCTGCTCCCGGAGACCGCGGATTCCTACCTGTTGCGTACGATCAGTGCGGCGACGGTGCCACAGGCCCTGGCATTCCTCGACAAGGCCCTCGAACTGGACCCCAGACATTTCGAATCCGTCAAGACCCGCGCCTACATTCATCATGTCAACTCCAACTATCGCCAGATGGCGCTCGATGCCGCCCAAATGAAGACCATCAAACCGGACGATCCTTTGGGCTATTCGCTCAGCGCCATCGCTCAACGCGGATTAGGATGGTTTACCGAGGCGATTGCCGATCATGACCGGGCGATTCAACGGTCGCCGGACGACGCCGGTCTATTCGATGAACGTCGTCAAACCTATATGCGCATGGGTGATTACCGGCGGGCGCTCGCGGATGCGAAAGAGTGCGTTCGGTTGGAGCCCTCCGTGAACCTCTATCAAATGCGTGCCTTCTTTGTCCTGGTCGCCCTGGGGCAGTATGGGGAGGCCGCCACGGCCTACGAAGAACTGAGCGCCGCCTATGACTTCGACAAATTCGAGTTTGACGATTGGGCCACGCGACACGTTTTTGACACGTTGGCCGCGGGGCTGTCGTGGTATCCCTCCGGCGACATGCCGACCGGCCAAGCGTTTCTGCCTCTGCGCCTGGCGGATGAGTCCTACCGGCATCTGGCAGAGAGAGCCACACGGCTGGTCAGCCTGGGCAGTCATCCCTCCTTCTCCCCGGATGGGACCAAGCTGGCCTACGCCCTGGGTGTTCCCCAGTTCACCGGGATTGCGGTGTATGATATCAAGTCGCAGCAATCTCAATTACTGGCGATTCCAGGCAAGGATCCGGCGTGGTCGCCCGATGGCCGCTACATTGCCTATACGCGCAACCGACAGACCCTGCCCTTTTCGGTGCTCTTCCGGCAGAGACCCATGAAGGACATGGCCGATCCTGAAAACCTGGCCCTCCATGAGGTCTGGATGATCCAGGCCGATGGCACCGAGAGTCCCCGCTTCATAGCCAAAGGGTACGGAACGCGGTGGAGCCCTGATTCGAAACGCGTGATCTACCGCTCTGCCACAGACAACAAGCTCCTCTCGAAACCAACGGCGGCTCAGGATGAAACGCCCGCTGTCGTAGTCGATTCGGCCACCCAGACAGTCGTGGGATCGATCCCGGGACTCTCAGTCTTGTCTCTGAATTGGTGTGCCGATAACCGGTCACTGCTCGTCGGCTGCAACGATACCGTAGGAGGGCTGTGGTTCTATGACGTGACGTCGCAGTCCTTGTCCAGGATCTTCAAGGGCTATGCCTTTGGCTACGCGGAGTTTTCACCGAATCCTGAAAAGCCACGTCTGGCGTTTGCGCTGAAGACGCAAACCACCCTGTGGGGGCAGGAGATCTGGATGGCCGACATGTCTCCCGCAGACTGCCGGGTCGAACGAGCCGGGGCGTGTCACACCGTGGCAGAGCATCACCGGGAAATCATCCGTTCCTATTACGACCGCTGCATCGAAATGGATCTGAACGAACCTCTGAACTATCTTCTGCGTGGGCAGCGCTACCTCCAGTTGGATGACATCGAGAAGGCACTGATGGATGTGGAGCACTTTGCCCGCCTGGAACAGAATCCGCAGCTCAGGGCTGATCCCTACCTCCACCGCAGATTCGACTTCATCTTGCGCCCACGGCGCTTTCTCAGGTTCCTGACTGACGAACTGATCAAAGTGCAGGGTGAGTCGATCCAAGAGGACTCTCCCGGCAGAAACGGCCTGGCCTGGTGCCATTTCTATGCGGGTCTTCGGACCGAGTGCGAGCAGCAGTACGAGACCGCCCTGGCCCGTTATGAGACGGCGACCCGGATTCGTCCGGATCTGGCCGTGGCCTTTCGTCATCTCGCCCGGGTGCAGGCCACCTGCCCGCTGGCGGAGTTTCGGGCCGCACCCCAGGCGCTGCAGAATGCACAAAGGGCCTGTGAGCTGACGGCATGGCGCGATCCCCAGTCTCTGGAGGTCTATGCCGCCGCTCACGCGAATGCCGGGGACTTCGACGCGGCCGTCAAATGGCAACAGGAGACTATTAACCGATTGGCCTCAGACAGTGATGCGGGCATCCGGGCGCAGGCCCAGGCCAAACTGGACCTCTATCGCGAACAACAACCGTATCGCCAACAGTACCTCTGGCCCAACAGACTGATTGCATGGTGGAAATTCGACCGCCAGGACACCCAGCAGGTTCACGATCACTCAGGCAATGACCTTCACGGCCGTTTCGTGGGGGACGCCTGCATCGTATCCGATCCTGAAAGAGGCGAGGTTCTGAGTCTGGATGGCAAGGGTGACTTCGTGGACTGCGGTCAGGATGTCCGGTTCAATCTCACTGACACACTGAGTATCTGCGCGTGGATCAAACCCAGGATCTTCAACAAGAAGCATCAGGCCCTGGTCTCCAACGGTGACAGGGGTTGGATCCTGAATAGACAGGCCTACACGAACCACATGCAGTTCGTCTGTTATGGAATCCAAAAAGCAGAGCCCCAGGGCAGTCGGTGGGCCGATCTGGGGGGACAAAGAGAAATCAGTGACGGCCGATGGCATCACCTGGTGGGCGTCTATGATGGCTCTCGTCTGAGTGTGTACGTGGACGGAGAACTGGACGCCACGATTGGCGCGACCGGCCGCGTCAGAACAAACGATTGGCCCGTGTACATCGGCGAGAACTCCGAGGAAACCAACCGCGAATGGGACGGCCTCATCGACGATGTCCGCCTCTACAGCTACGCCCTGAGCGCCGAAGAGATCAGAACCCTCTACGAATCCTCCAACAGACCCGGGAAGGTAGTCAAATAGCAAATGAAGTGCATTGAGAGAAGGCTCCTCCCGACGAGTCGCAGACGGTGCCTCACCTCACGTCTCAGAAGCATGAGATGAGGATCACAGCCAGTCTCCAACCGGCAACAACTCAGCCGCTTGTCGCAACACCGGGTCTACGTGGGCGTACACATCGTTCGCGAGCGGTGGGCTGGAGTGCTCCAACAGCCGCTGAGTCACCGCAGTGGATGCGCCTCTCTGTGCCCGCAAAGAAGCAAACCTCTTACGCAGATCATGAGACTCCAGGTCAGGCAACTTCACGGCCTTTCGGATTCTCGCCCGCTTCTTAGGGCTGAATCTGTCATTGAAAGGCCTTCTATGGCCATCTGGGAGTGCGGCCGCGTAGTTGGATCGTCCTGTCATGATCGCCTCGGGAACGGGACGTTCCGGCATCGTTTTTCCCGTCTTGCGCTTCTGGGTGGAGATCGTGTTGCGATCGAAATGAATATCGCCAACGCGGATGGTTTCGATGTCACCGCGTCTGAGTCCGGTCGTCACCGCCAGCAGTTGGACGCCGACGGTATCCTCGTGACCGGGCAGACATATAAGCAGGTGTTCGAGCCGTACCTCCGGAGAACGCTGCCGGACATCCTGCGATTTGTCCTGGCGAACCTCGATTCCGCGGCTCAGGGGCTTCCGGCAGGTCCCGGTCTTGTGACATCGGCCAGAACGCGGGCGATGATCGTCGTTGGAACCGCCAGAGCCCAACGCACCGTCATTCATGACGCGCGACGCCTGGCAGACCAAGAGCTGCGGCACCGTCCTGGCCGGCTGGGCGCAACTGCGCCATACCTGGATCCTTCAAGCGAAACTGAATGTAAGCTCGATGGGCGCGCATCGGTACCCGTCGCCCACGGCCTTCGTGGAACCGGCGAGGGCCGTTTGGAGTGCCGCGTTTACGCGGTCTTCAGCCGCCTGAAGGCGGTACGGTGAACCACGTACCACTCGTTACGTGAGGACTGCTTTGACAGGAGCGATGCACTGTGGTAGGATAATCTCGGCAGTGGGGCGTTGCCCCGCGGGCGATGTATCTCTGTGATTGGGCGCACGACATGGCAGGCAACTTGGATCGACGCGAGTTTCTGAAAGGCTCTCTGGTTGGCTCTGCGGCGGCGCTGTCGGCCCTGAGCTTGGAAGAGCGGGCGCTGCTGGGGGCGACGAACGAGCCAGGCCGGGGATCTCGGGAATCGGGCGTTCAAGATCTGCCGGCGGGCAAGATCGGCAATCTGACAGTCAGCCGGCTCATCTGTGGCGGCAATCTGATCGGCGGCTGGGCGCACAGCCGGGACCTGCTCTATGTCTCGCCGCTGCTGAAGCACTACTTCACCGACGAGAAGATCATCGAGACGCTCGAAATCTGCGAGGAAAACGGGGTCAACACGATCATCACAGGGACCAATTCTGCGGACGTGCTCAAGAAGTACTGGGACGAGCGCGGCGGTAAGATCCAGTGGCTGGCGCAGTGCGTCCCGGAGGCCGGCGACCTGAAGACCGATACGAAGAAGGCTATTGACGGCGGGGCCGTGGGGGCCTTTCTGATCGGCAACGTCGGCGACGAGTGGTCCCGGGCGGGCAAGGTTGATCTGATCGGCAAGTTCCTCGACTTCGTCAAGAGTCAGGGCGTCGTCACCGGCGTCGGCGGGCACAATCTCGGCACGCCCATGCTGTGCGAGGAGCACAGGCTCCCTGTCGATTTCCTCATGAAGACCCATCACGGCACGGACTACTGGTCGAAGCGCCGGCCCGACCAGACCAAGGACGTGATCGACAACTACGCCGTCGACAACTACTGGGACAAGGAGCCCGAAAAGACAGCGGAGTTCATGGCGACGGTGGAGACGCCCTGGATCGCCTACAAGGTCCTGGCCGCCGGCGCGATCCCGCCGAGTGAAGGGTTCAAGCACGCATTCAGGAACGGCGCCGACTTCCTCTGCGTCGGCATGTTCGATTTTCAGGTCAGAGAGGACGTGATCATCGCCAGGAATATCCTGGCTGGCGACGTGGGCCGGACGCGCCCGTGGCGCTCGTAGGGCTGTATCCAGCCGCCATGTCACCCCCGCGTAGGCGGGGGTCCAGGGACGCGATGGGTTTATGGATTCCCGCCTTCGCGGGAATGACATACGCCGTCGCCCGGCATTACGGGCGTGACGTGTGAATCTCATTGGGTAGAAGGAGTGAATTATGTCGGACAATCGAGTCAATCGACGTGGATTCATCAAGGGATCAGTGGCGGCATCGGCAGGAGTGGCCCTGGGGTTGAGCAGCTTCGAGGAGCAGAACCTTCTGGCCAGGATGGCTGAGGGCGGGAGCGGCAGGTCAGGGGAGGAGAAAGCCAGAACCCCGAGCGCGACGATGCCCTGCGGCAAGATCAAGAACCTGACGATCAGCCGGGTCTTCTGCGGCGGCAACCTCATCGGCGGCTGGGCCCACAGCCGCGACCTGCTGTACGTCAGCTCGCTCGTGAAGGCCTATCACACCGATGAGAAGGTGATGGAGACATTCGAATTGGCCGAGGAGCGAGGGATCAACGCGGTCCTGACCAATCCCATCTCCGACCGGGTGATCAATCGCTATTGGAACGAGCGGGGCGGCAAGATCCAGTGGATCTCCGACTGCGCCTGGGGCAAGGACATCAAGGAGGGGATCAAGCGGTCGGTCGACAATGGCGCCCACGCCGTGTACGTGCAGGGCGGTGTGGCCGACCAGGCCGTGTGCGACGGCAAAACCGCCGCTCTTGGCGACGCTCTGGAGTATATCAAGACCTTCAAGGTCCCCGGCGGGCTTGGTGCACACGACCTGGAGACGATCAAGGCCTGCGTCAAGGCCGGTTTTGAGCCGGACTTCTGGGTCAAGACGCTTCACCCCGACAACTACTGGTCTGCCACGCCCGAGGAGAACCGCAAGGTCTTCGACGTGGTCGAGCCCGAGAGCAAGGACCACGCTCAGCACCACGACAACATGTGGTGCCGCAATCCCCAGGAAACCATCGAGTACATGGCCACGCTCAAGCAGCCGTGGATCGCGTTCAAGGTCCTGGCCGCCGGCGCGGTGCCGCCGATGGAGGGCTTCCGATTCGCCTTCGAGGGTGGCGCAGACTTCCTCTGCATAGGGATGTTCGATTTCCAGGTGCGTGAAGACTCGATCATTGCCCAGAGAATCCTGGCAAGCGAGATCAAGCGGTCGCGGCCCTGGTGTGCGTAGGAAATCCTCGGCATCATTGTATCAGGGGCATGAACCGATGCGGATAGGAAGGTGCGGCCCCGCCGGATCGGGTCCAGGGGCCAGCGGGACCGCATGGGCGTTTGTCCTTCTCTCGTGTGTAGCCCAGCCTTCGTGTGGAGGAATCCACGCGTAGCGTACTTCGCACAGCCATGTCGAGCACTGAGTGAGATTCTCTGCTTGTATGTCTGTGCAAGGCCACAAACGTTACAACCCAAAGGCAGGTTTCCACGAGTTTTTTTTGTGGATTCCCCGGCCCAGCCTGTGGAATTGCCTCGGACCACAAGTGTTTGCCCCTGTTGACGATGACGCCGGCGGGGCATATAGTGAACGCCCCATGAAGAGAGCAGGTACAATGTCGTATGCGAGGATGGATGAATGGCTGCGAAAGGGCGGTGCGAGCAGTGCACGGGACTATGCTGCCGGTACTTTGCGCTCCCCATTGAGACACCCAGGAACAGAGAGGACTACGATGATATTCGCTGGTATCTCTGCCACAGGAACACCTCTGTCTTTGTTGAGAAAGGGGACTGGTATCTCAGCGTGAGCAACAAGTGTCGGCACCTATCACAGAAGAACCACACCTGTTTGATCTACGACAGGCGGCCGAACGTCTGTCGCACGTACCGCCACGACGACTGTGACGCCGTGCCGGGTGAATACGACTACGAGCTCCGTTTCACCGACGATCGCCAGATGGACGAGTATATCCGGGTCAAATTCGGCAACAACGTCACTGAGAAGCGCAAGAGGGTCAGGAGCGGCAAGAAGAGCAAAGCATGAAGATACCGCCGGTCAAGGGGACAAGGGATTTCTATCCGCCGGACATGGCCCGGCGCAACTGGATCATCGACGGCTGGAAAAAGGTCTCGATTCGCAACGGGTTCGAGGAGTACGACGGCCCGATCTTTGAGTACCTGTCCATGTACCAGATCAAGAGCGGGCAGGAGATCGTCGAGCAATTGTTCTCGCTACAGGATCGCGGCGGCCGGGAGCTGGCGATCCGGCCGGAGATCACGCCGACGCTGGCCCGGATGGTCAATCAGCAGATCAACGCTCTGCCCCGGCCGATCAAGTGGTTCTCCGTGCCGCGCCTGTGCCGCGCGGAGAGGCCTCAGAAGGGCCGGTTGCGCGAGTTCTTCCAATGGAACCTCGACGTCGTCGGCGACGCGACCGGCCAGGCCGATGCGGAGATCATCTTCACGACCCTGGATTATCTGCGCTCGGTGGGCCTGACCAGCGAGGACATCCGCGCGAAGATTTCGAGCAGAAAGCTGTTGGCCGCGGTGCTCGCGAGCATCGGCATTCCTGCGGATAAGCTCGATCCGCTGTATGCGGTGCTCGACAAAAAGCCGAAGCTGCCGGCGGAGACGTTCGAGACGCTGCTGGCCGAGCAGGTGCCCGATGCCGGGCAGGCCGGGAAGATCCTCGACTTCATGGCGCTGGACGCGATTGAGCAGGTGGAGCGAGTGACACAGCCGGATGAGGCCGTTCTCAACGCCGTCGGCGAGCTGAAAGCCGTACTCGACACGCTTCGGTGGATGGGCGTGGCGGAATACTGTGCCTTCGATCCGAGCATAGTGCGCGGCCTGGCCTACTACACGGGCGTCGTGTTTGAAGTCCACGACGTCGCCGGCACGCTGAGAGCCGTCTGCGGCGGCGGGCGGTACGACAATCTGCTGCGGGACTTCGGCGGCCCTTTGATTCCTGCCACGGGCATGGGGATGGGCGACGCCGTGCTGGAGATCCTGCTCCAGGAGAAGGGCCTGCTCGAAAAGCAGGTCCCCCAGCGGCAGCTTGACTACTTCGTGGCGATCGCCGACCAGGACTTGGTATCGCTGATGTACCGCATCACTGCGCAGATTCGTTCCCGCGGACACTCCGCCAACTTCAGCTACAAGCTCGGCGGCCTGTCCAAGCAGCTCAAGGAAGCGGCCGGCCAGAGCGCCCGCAAGTGCGTGATCATCGGGCAGGAATACGGCCGGGACAGGCAACTCGCGGTCAAAGACATGACCACCGGCCAGCAGGAGCTGGTGGACGCGGACCAGTTTCTGGCCAACCTGGGCGAGTGACGCGGAAGCATTGCCGATGCCACCCAAGGCGTCATAGGTGTGGAGTGCGGAGCGACGAATGCTCATCCGTAAGCCGAAATCCACAATCTGCAATCGAGAGTCGGGCGGATGAAGGAATTCCCTCCCAACCACTACGAGCGGGCCTTCGAGAACTGGCTGATCGATCATCGTGTTCCGTACGTTCGCGCGGAGGAGCACAAGCGGCCGGGACTGCCTCCACAGTCCGTCAAGAACTTCGACTTCCTGATCTGGCCCCGGCCGGACAGGAAGCTGATCGTCGAGGTCAAGGGACGGACGCTTGCCGGCACGACCCTGGCGGGACTCAAAGGCCTCGACTGCTGGATCACCGCCGACGACATTGAGAGCCTTCGAACCTGGAGGCAGGCCCTCGGCAGCGACCATAAGGCCATCCTCGTCTTTGCCTATCGCGTCACCGGCGCCGACGTGGACTTCGATGGCCACAGTGCATTCACCTATGACCGTGACACATACCTGTTCTTCTACGTCGGCCTGGATGACTATTGCCGGTACATGAGGCGCCGCAGCCCGAAGTGGCAGACCCTGATGCTGCCGGCTGCACGGTTCCGACAGTGTGTGGCCGATCTGTCGTCCCTGCTGCCCTGAGGCTTGATTGGCAGTGGGCACGCGGATACAATTCACGTGCAGGTTGGCTATTCCATTGATCCTGATTGCCGAGGTCTTGTGCAGAAGCCGGTTCGAAACCTCATCGTGGGATTGATCGCCGTAGCAGCCGCCGTCGTCGCAGGTCTGCTGGCTCTGCCTGCTCGCCAAACGGATGTGGCCGAGATACGGGAGGCCCTGGGCGGCGCCACGCCGCGAGACCGGTTGACGATTGAATACCCGCTCGACGAGACGCTGTTCCCTCCAGAGATTCCGTCGCCGTCATTTCGCTGGAAGGATGGCGATCCTCGCTCGGACCTGTGGTTGGTCACGATAGAGTTCGCTGATGGTGCGGGGCGAATCGACTGTCTCGCAGATCGGTCTCCGTGGAGGCCGGAGGTCTCTGTCTGGGAGGCGATCAAGCAGCGGTCTCTGGAGAAGCCGGCGACGGTGACCATCGTCGGTGTCAATCGCAGGAGCCTTTCCGAAATCCTCTCCCGTGCCCGGGTCACCATCAAGACCTCCGCCGATGAGGTCGGCGCGCCGCTGTTCTATCGGGAGGTGAATCTCCCGTTCGTGGACGCCGTCCGCGACCCATCCAACATTCGCTGGCGTTTCGGGACGATTTCCTCGCCGCAAATCCCGCCGGTCGTGCTGGAGAAGCTGCCTGTCTGCGGGAATTGCCATTCGTTTTCGGCGGACGGGGCCGTGCTGGGGATGGACATCGATTACGCCAATGACAAAGGCTCCTATGCCGTCGCGGGTGTGGAGCGGCAGATCACTCTCGACCGGAGCAAGATCATCTCCTGGAGCGACTACAAACGCAACGAAGGGGACGCGACGTACGGCCTGCTCTCGCAGGTCTCGCCCGACGGCAGGTTCGTGGTGAGCACGGTCAAGGACGAGTCCGTTTTCGTCCCCAAGCCGGGACTGGAGTTCTCGCAACTGTTCTTCCCGGTCAAGGGAATCCTGTGCATTTACGACCGGCAGACGGGCGCGTTCCAGTCGCTTCCCGGCGCCAATGATCCCAATCTCGTCCAGAGCAACCCGACGTGGAGCCCCGACGGCAAGTACATCATCTTCGCCGCCACGCAGGCCCACCGGCTCAAGAGAGCCAGCGGTTCGCGCGGCCTGTTGCTGACCCCCGAGGAGTGTCGTGAGTTCCTCGAAGAGGGCAAGCCCTTCAAGTTCGACCTCTACCGGATCCCCTTCAATGACGGCCGGGGCGGCAAGGCCGTGCCGATCCGCGGGGCCTCCTTCAACGGGATGAGCAATTACTTCGCCAGGTACTCTCCCGACGGAAAGTGGATCGTGTTCTGCAAGGCGCAGAACTACATGCTCTTGCAGCCCGACAGCGAGCTGTACATCATCCCCTCCGAGGGCGGCGAACCCAGAAGACTGCGTGCCAATACGAAGCGCATGAACTCCTGGCACAGCTTCTCGCCCAACGGCAGGTGGCTCGTCTTCTCCGGCAAGCCCGATTCCGCGTACACGCGGCTCTTCCTGACCCATATCGACGAGAACGGCGAGAGCACGCCGGCAGTGGCCCTGGATCATTTGACCTCCCGTGACCGCGCCGCCAATATCCCCGAATTCGTCAACCTTGAGGCAACCGCCATCCAGCGAATCAAGGAAAAATTCGTCGATGACCTCTCCTACGTCCGCGCCGCCTGGGAGTACCTGAGGGCTGGGGATTACTCGAACGCGAAAGTCCAGTGCAGAAAAGCGCTGGAGCTGAACCCCGAGAGCGCTCGCGCGTACTACTACCTCGGACTGGCCATGTTCGGACGCAACCGGCACGACGAGGCGATCCAGTACCTGTCCGAGGCCGTCCAGCGAGACCCGGAAAAGGGCGAGATCCACACGAACCTGGGGGCCGCGTTCGTCGCCAAGGGGATGTTGGACGAGGCCGTCAGCCATTTGCAGAAGGCCCTGCAAATCGATCCGAATGACGTCAGCGCGCATTCCAATCTCGGCGTCGCGATGCTTTGCCGAGGAGATAAGCCCGAGGCGATCAAACACCTGTCGCGGGCTGCGCAACTGAAGGGCGACGACTGCGAGATTCAGTACGACCTTGCCCGTGTGCTGGAAGAGCAGGGTGATCTCGACAAGGCTGTCGAGCACTATCTGAGCACGGTGCGATTGAAGCCGGACCATGCCATGGCACACGCACGGCTGGGCATGGCGCTGTGTGCCAGAGGAGCGGTCAACGAGGGCCTGCCGCACCTGTCCACGGCGGTGGACCTGGACCCCGCCAATGCAACCGTGCGCTACAACCTCGCCATTACACTGGCGAGACTGCGACGGCACGATCAAGCCATCGCACAGTGGCGGCAAATCCTGCAACGAGAGCCCCGCGACGCCGGCGTGCTCTCGTATATGGCCGTCAGTTACGCGGAGACGGGCCGGTTCGACGAGGCGGTCAAGACCCTCGAAGAAGCGCTCGGCATCGCTCAATCGGACGGCGACGAGAAACTCGCCGGGCAGATCACCCGGCAGATCGCACGCTACAGGCAGAACCAGTCTTCGGGAAATCCCCCGAGTCTGCCCGGCGACAAGTGATCCTGTCGCACCGGTCTTCGACCCGCTCATCAACATCCGCAGTGCGTTCACTGCGGTCGTGTCACGGTCTCCTCGATCCGCGCGGCAGGAATTCCCGGGTGGCATGTTGTCTCGCCGGTGGTACAATCGGTGCCTTTGGAGTAACGCTGGATGTCTGAACGAAGCAGGAGACGGCTGCCTGCCGGGTCCGGTCGTGCCTGGCCGCTCTACGGCGCGGCGTTCGCGACGGGTCTGAGCCTGAGTATCGCCTGGTCGGCCATGTCGTTTGTCCTCATCGCCATGGGCGGCACCGAAGCCCACGTTGGCGATGCGC
The DNA here is from genome assembly GCA_016928975.1 of Sedimentisphaerales bacterium. Next base: position 15,560 of record JAFGJR010000313.1, read on the forward strand.
CCACGGTCAACATCCTTGCTTATATGGTGGCGTTGCTGGTGACCGGGTCGCGACTGGGACACGTGGATGCCAAGCGTGCCACGCGGGGGGCCGCTCTGGCCGCGACGTTCGCCGCTCTGCTGATGGCGCTGGTGGTCTTTCGAGCGACGATGGGCGGCGGGACCGGCGGCCGGGTGTGGATCTGGCTGGTCATTGCCTGCGGCGGACTGGGCGGGGCGGCGATGGCCCTGTTCTGGCCCTTCCTGATGAGCTGGGTCTCCAGCGACTATGAGGCCGTGAGACTCAATCGGCGGCTGGGGCGCTACAATGGGTCCTGGTCCGGCGGCGCGATCGTGGGTCCCCTGGTCGGCGCCTGGCTGGTCGAGCGCGGACCTGTGTGGCCGATGCTCGCCGCGGTTTTGTGTTTCGTGGCCTCGTTCCTGCTGCTGGGCCTGGCCCGCAGGCCGCGGAAGCAAGACGGCGAATGGCGCGCAGCCGATCGCGGAATCGCGTGTGAGCCGTCCTTCCGTCCGAAATCCGATAGCCAGGCTCCGGATATCAGACTCACCGACTTTCGCTGGATGTCGAGGATTGCCCTGTTCTGCACCTGGGCCTCTTTCGCCATCGCCAGGTCGCAATTCGCCCTGGTGTTCACCGGTCTTGGGTACTCCAAGTCGCAGTTTGGGTTGTATCTGACGACGATCGCTCTGTGCAACTTCTGGGCTCTGGTTGCCAGTGGTCGCTGGGCGTTCTGGCATTTCCGCGCGGGCTTGCTGATGGGAGCCCAGGGCATGGTCCTGCTGGCTCTGCTCATGGTCATCTACGGCAGGACTTTGCCCGTGTTGTTCCTCTCGGCGGTCGTCTTTGGCGTGGCCTTTGGGTTCTCCTACAGCTCTCATCTATTCTACGGCGCCGCCGCCAGCCGCAGGCGCTCCGTGAGAATGGTCATCCACGAGATCACGATCTCTCTGGGGGTCATGACCGGCTCCTGGCCCAGCGGCCATCTGGCCCTGCACGTCGGCCCCTACGCCCCGTACTGGTTCGCCATCGCACTGGTCGGTCTGGGCATCGCCAGCCAGATTGTGATCCACGTCGCCTCGCGGGTGAGAACCGCCCCCGGCGTGCAGGTCCCGACTGCCGCCGGACCGGAGACACCGGAATAGTCTTCGCTCCTGCCAGATAAACGGAGGTCTTCTTCCGCCACGGGCTCAATTCTGACGCATCCGTGAGGTTTTCTTCCTTGCCATCGCCGGCGTCGCTGTGATAGAATCAACTCAGCAGATACGAAGGCGGGTAAGTGGTCTTATCATGATTCGTATCGGCATCATATTTCATACGTGCGTCCTTTCATATCCGCCTGCCTTCGATAGTACCGAAGACCTATGCACACTCGGAATGCTGCGCTTCCGGCGTAGCGACCGGCGAGGGCACGGTATGCGTGCGCGGCCCTTCGCTTCGGTCGCTCATCGCCGCCCGACGGCACCGGAGGCGCGATGCGTACGGCCCGGCGCGGTCCGTATCCGGCCGGCGTCATTGTTCTCATAGCGATCATTAGAAAAGGAGCAGAAAATGAACGGGAAGGAGAATCTTGCGGGTTGGGGAGCGTTTGCGGCAGGGGCGATCCTCCTGTTCCTCGGTTTGCCGGCGCAGGCTAAGTACGCCGGCGGAAGCGGCACCGCCGAGGACCCTTATCTGATCGGTACGGCCGAGCAGATGAACGCCATCGGGCTCAGCCCGGAGGACTGGGCCAAGTGCTTTCGGCTTGTGGCGGACATCGACATGAATGATCTGGAGGGAGCAGCCGTTCACCTCATCGGCCGTTTTCAGGGGGTCTTTGATGGCGACGGACACACGATTGCGAATCTGACCTATGCCATTACGGATGTCAACAGCCCACCAGAAATCGACTTTGTGGCGTACTTCGGCCTGTTCTGCATGGTGTGCGGCCCGAACGCCGTGATTGAAGACCTGGGATTGGTCAAGCCGGACTTGCGGCCTGTCTCCACGTGCAGCACGCGAGTCGAGACCGTGGGCGCTCTGATCGGGACGCTATACTCCGGCTCGGTCCGCAACTGCTTTGTCGAAGGTGGTCAGGTACTTGGCGACAAGACCATCGGTGGCCTGGTCGGCGAGAGTTCCGGCACAGTTTCAGAGTGCTGGTCCACGGCAGAAGTCTCCGGCCAGAGTGGAATTGGTGGCCTGGTGGGCAAGTGCAGAGGACAGGCTGAAGTGCTTCGGAGCCACGCGGCCAGTTGGGTTGCGGATACGACGAACATCGGGGGACTTGTCGGGACCTGTGGCAAGGACTGTAAGATCGACGGTTGTTTCACCGCTGGCACTGTCTCCGGAGGGCGACGAACCGGCGGACTGGTGGGATACCTGGAGGGGAGCGTCTCGCGGAGCTACTCCACGGCGTTCGTGGCCGGGGGTGTCGAGCTTGGCGGTCTCGTCGGGTTCAACGGCGGCCTGATCGACACCAGTTGGGCCGGTGGGTACGTCACCGGCGGTCGCGTCGTCGGAGGATTGGTCGGATTCAGCTTCGCGGAGGACTTCGTTCTGCACTATGAGCCGCTTGTTGCCAACAGTTATGCCGCCGGTCGCGTGCATGGGGAGAGCATCGTCGGTGGTCTGATCGGCCAGAACCAGGGCGGAGTCGTCTACAGGTGCTACTCGACTGGCCGGGTGGCAGGGGCGACCGGAACCGGAGGGCTGATCGGCGCGAATGATTTCGTCCCTATCGCAGATTCGTTCTGGGATGTCGAGGCCAGCGGCTTGAACATCAGCGATGGCGGAGTCGGCAAAACGACGGCCGAGATGCAGGATGTGTCAACATACGTCGATGCAGGCTGGGACTTCGAAGGGGAGACGCTCAATGGCACGGACGATCTCTGGGAGATGCCCGGCGATCAGCCGACCTACCCAGAGCTGGCCTGGGAGTCGGCGCTGCCATAGTCTCAACGGCCGCAGGAATCCGCGCGGAATCGGGCTCTGCGCCTGGCGGTTCAACGTTGGCCCGTCAATCGGAGGCTGTGGGTGATCCTTGCCAGTCCGATCTGCTGCGTCAGCGTGGTGGCGGACAACATACCCGTCGCGGCGTCATAGGTGCAGTCCATGCGGTGCAGCGGGCCGGTCTCGCGGATCGTCACGGAGCCGCCTGTCACGTCGCTGACGGTCACGCTCGTCCCCACCTTGTCGTTGGTCTCGATGGTCTGTCCGGGGCGCAGGCCGGCCAGTGCCGCCGGCGAGATCCATAAGCCGCCAATCGTGGCGCCGCCGCAGGCACCAGCGGCAACATGATGCTCGGATCCGGGACCTCCGGCCCGGCTGCGCCGCTGGCCACCGCCGTCCACAGTATCGCGGTCAAGAGTATCGAGCAATGACTGGCCAATAGACGCCGTCGCCGCGTTGCCATCATACACCTCCCGATCGTTCCTGCTCACTTCAACCGTCGTCTCTCCTGACATCCCGGCAGTATCATAGGCAAGGTTCCGGCGCGAGGCAAGAAGGAAGATGGCCAGAGGCGGGATGTGAGCAGAGAGGGTCGCCAACATGTCTGCTCCACCGTCTATCGGTGTGCGTCGAGGACCTGGGAGGCGGTTCGGCGGATGTAATGGTACAGTGGAGCGGCCATCGTGAAGTGATCCACGAGCCGGTCGGCGAACCCGGGCGACAAGATCGCGCCATCGATGCGGCAATTGCAGGAGAGATAGAAGCTCTTGTACTGGTACCAGGTGCGAATCGCGTCGGGTTTGCCCTGGCCGATGGGACGCTTATAGGTTTCGCCTTCCAGGGTGAACACATCCTGTTTGGCGAACCATGCGACCGCTTTGAGGAACGACTTGGGATCCTCGTCGATTCGACGTCGGAACTGGACCATCAGGTCAGGAGCGGCGTCGTAGAAACCCAGCCCGTAACGGTACCACGTCGGGTTGATCTCCAGGAAATAGCCGGGGATGTAGCGAGCCCAGTCCTTGCCGGAACGCTTGAACGTGATCCACATGCAGCTCCGCAGAGGCGATCTGTCCTTCGAGAAGCGAGTGTCGCGGTAGATCCGCGAGATGGTCTTCCCCACGGCCGGCTCGACCTCGAATGACAGGTCGATGCCCAGCATGGGGTCCGCCATATCGCTCACGAGATTGCGCAGAGGCTGCAAGACGTGCTCCTCGTACACGGCCCGGTGAGCTTCGAACCACGCCTTGTCGTTGTTGCGGCCCAGGTCCCGCAGGAATGTGAATGTCTTGCGCGAGAATCCCCGAAACCGCCGATCTGAGCC
>JAFGJR010000314.1 GCA_016928975.1 Sedimentisphaerales bacterium
CAGCTCGAGCAGGAGGGGATCATCGTCACGCGGGCGGGGGCGGGAGCGTTCGTCGCCGGGCTGGACAGCGCGTTGAGCCGGGCGGTGCGACGCAAGCTGATCTGCGACGAGCTGGAGCGGATCACCGTCGAGGCGTTTCATATGCAAATCGACCGGCAGACGCTGGCCGATTGGTTCCGCACGACGATGGAGAAATTCAACCTGACAGCGGGGAAGGAGTAGGCCGCGTAGATGTGCAGCGAGGGCGGAAATGGACAGCGGTGACAACAAACAGGCCGGCGTGGTCGAGTGCCGCGAGGTCACCAAGGTGTACGAAGGCGCCGGGGCGGGGGGCAAGGCGTCGGTTCGCGCGCTGGACAATGTCTCGCTCCGCGTGGAGGGCGGGACCATCATCGGCCTGATCGGGCCGAACGGAGCCGGCAAGAGCACACTCCTGGGCCTGATCGCGGGTCTGCTCTTCCCGACCGGCGGTACGGTTCGCGTCTGTGGCCATCCGGCGCGTTCGCTGGAGGCTCGGCGCAGCCTCGGCTACGTCCCCGAGTCGCCGGCGTTCCTGCCTCGGTACAGTGCACGTGCCGTGCTGAGGCATCACGCCGCTCTGCACGGCCTGTCCCGCCGCGCCGGCGCGGACGAATCGGAGAGATTGCTGGCGCAATTGCGGCTCCAGGAATACGCCGATCGCGCCGTCGGCGGGTTCTCTCAGGGGATGAGGCAACGGCTTGCCCTGGCCGTCGCGCTGCTGGACCGGCCGAGACTACTGCTTCTGGATGAGCCGAGCAACGGCCTCGACCCGATCGGCGTGATCGAGCTGCGCCGTGTGCTCACCGAGGTCCGCCAGTCCGGGGCGACCGTGCTCATCAGCTCCCACCGACTGGGCGAGCTGGAGAAGCTGACATCGGAGTACGTCTTTCTGCACCGGGGTCGGATCGTCCAGTTCAACGGCGAAATGCCCGTCGGACAGAAGCTGCGCCTGCGGATCGACTTCTTGCCTGGCCGTCCCGACGTGGATGAGGAGACGCTGGCGCCTTACGGGCCTCTGGAGAAGTCCGAGACGCACCTGGTCGTCGGCGTGGACGACATGCAGAGAGTCCCCCACGTCGTCCGCGCCTTGGTGAAGGGCGGGATTGACATCGTCGGTGTTGCTCTCGAACTGCAAGACATCGAACAGACCTTTGTGCATCTCTGCCATGAAAGGAGCACGTCATGAAGGCCTGTGCACTGATCGCGGAGACGTTTCTGCGCAAGTCGAGCATTCGGTTTGTGCACGCGTGCTGGCTGGGGACCTATGCGGCGGTCTTCCTGATTCCCATGTCGCCGGAGGCGTGGCAGTGGGGGGGCTTTGTGTTCGTGTGGAGCGGATGCCTGCTGCCCCTGGCGATCAGCGCCGGCATCTTCGGCGACGATATCGCGTCCGGCCGGATTCGCATGGTGGCGACCGAGCCGATCCGGTTGTGGGAGCTGTACGTCTACCGATTCCTGGGCATGTCCTTGCAGGCGGCAGGGCATCTCCTGGCGGCTGGGGCGGTGATTCTGCTGTTGCATGCGCTCACGGGCCGGGGCGGTGTTGACCACTTCGCCGCGTGGCTGCTTGCCTCCTGGCTGATCTTCAACGCCTGGGCGGCACTGTCGGCGTCCGTATCCGTGGTCGTCAGCCGCGATCACAATTCCATGCTGTTGATCCTGGCCACGATTGCGGCGGTGTTTCCGCTGTATATGCTCCTGCTGTTCTTTGAGGACAGCATTACCACGAAAGTCTACCTGGGAATTCTGCGCTATGCCGGTCCGCCGGTGGAGTTGCTCGTGCGGATGGGCCGGGGCAAATGCAGCCTGGCGGGAGGCATCGCTAATACTGCTTACAGTGTCATGCTGACGGCTGTTTACGGCCTGGGCGGAATTCTGTTGCTGAACAGGCGGGAGTTCACGTATGTCGCCGATTGAGAGTACGATGATGTCCCAGTCGGCTGTGCAAGAGGGTTCGCTATGAATGACAAACCGATTGTCGTCGAGGATCTGGTCAAGTACTACGACGGACGGTGCGTGCTGGACGGCATCCGCCTGGAGGTGCCGCGCGGGTGCATCTACGGCCTGCTCGGGCGCAACGGATCGGGCAAGACCACGATGATCCGCATCCTGCTGGGCCTGGAGCCGCCCACGCGGGGCCGCACGTTCGTCCTGGGCGAAGAGTCGTCGCGGCTGTCGGCACGGGCACACGGGCGCGTCGGCTACGTCGCGGAGGGACATCATCTGATCCAGAGCTACCGGGTCGGGCGGCTCATCGGCCTGTGCAAGGGCCTGTCGCTCCAGTGGAACGACGAGTTCTTCGGGCGCCTGGTCGAGACGTTCCGGCTGCCGATGGACCGCAGGGTCCGCGAGCTGTCCGCCGGGATGCGGGCCCAGCTCAACCTCGCGCTGGCCATGGCGATCGACCCCGAGATGTTGATCCTTGACGATCCCACCCTCGGCCTGGACACCGTCACCCGCCGGCAGTTCCTCGAGCTGGCGATCGACGTGATTCAGCGACAGGGCCGGACGATCCTGTTCAGCTCGCACATCCTCGGCGACGTCGAGCGGATCGCCGACCGCGTCGGCATCCTCGTCGCCGGCAAGCTCGCCGTGGATTGCACCCTGGAGGAGCTCAAGGACCGCGTCAGGAAGCTCCGCGTCATCTTCCCCGAGCGAGTCCCCGACGATTTGTATATGACGGATATCATTCATCGGCAAAGCCAGGGCCGAGAGATGGTCCTGACCGTCGCCAACTGGAACGCGCAGAAGCGGGTCATCCTCGAAACATTCAAGCCCCAGAGCTGCACGGAAATGCCGATGTCGCTGGAGGACATCTTCATCGAGTGCACCCGGCCCGCTTCAGCCCCGGTTTTGCAGGAAAGCGAGGTGTGACATGTGGACCCTGATCGGTCGTGAGCTTCGCGACCATGCTCCTCATATCGTGCTGGCAGGTTTCGTCAGCACCTTCACGATTATCATCGCGGCCGTAGTGGCCACGTGGGGCATGACGGAGGTCTGGCAGGGGATCGCCGCCGCGATGATGCCCCTGCTCTTCGCCGTATTCTGCATGCTCGGCACATCGCAGATGTACACGGATCGTGCGAACCGCGTCTCCGCCTTGCTGGCCACGTCGGCGGTGACTCGCAACGGAATTCTGGCGGCGAGAGTCCTTTCCGGCGCTCTGGTCATTCTGGCGACGCTCGTCCCCATTCTGATCACGATCCTGGTCATCCTCTGGATGATTGGATCGCCGCTCTCCCTGCGCTGGGGGGCCATCGTGGAGGTGTTCACGACCGCGGTGCTGGCCAGCTTCGCCTGCTACTGTGCCGGCCTGCTGTCGGGCTGGACAGCGAACCGGGTGATCCCTGTCCTTGGCATTTTCTTTGGCGTGTTGCTGCTTCTGCTGCTCGTCGTCGTCAAGGGTATGGGAATCGCGGCGATCCTGCTCCTGGTGCTGTTCAGTGTCGCATGCCTGTCGAACGTATGGCATCGATACACATCCGTTTCGTTGTAGAGGTCGGCTATGAATGTGCGAAGGTACAGGGCTCTGAACGTTGTGGCGACTGGCTTGCTCGTGCTGATCGTGACATCGATTGTTCTGTTCTGGGCGAGGTGGGGCTGTGAGTCCGCGCGCTACGAGATGCTTCCTGAGCAAGCTCGAGAGATTCGAATCGAGATGCCCGGTTTCCTCCGCCCGAAAGCAGCAGGGGCAGAACCCAACGCCATTCCCTTCACCTTTGCGGCCTCGATGAGGCCGGGGGAAACGCTGGCCGAGGGGCTGGGCCTGCGGCAGTATTGGAATGCCCACAATCTCGAAAAGCGGGATTCTCGCGTGGTGGTCTGGAGCAGGGAGGACATGGGGCTGCGGCTCTATTATGATCGATCTCTGGGCGTGATGGTCTACCACTTCTCCGTTCCCGTGCCCCAGGCCAGTGGAAGGTATGTGAGCAAGAAGGTCGTCCACTATGCCGGCCCCAAGGGGATCTCGGACCGGCCGGAGGACAAGCTGGGCCGGTTCCACGATCCTATCGTACGATTGATCGGAGGCGACCTTGAGCGCCCGGTTCTGTATGACCGCGGCCTCCATCGATTCTTCGTCATCGACTGGCGCGGCAGGACCGTCCAGGAAGGCAAGCCGGTGGCCGCCGGGGCTGACAGGCCGGTCGATTTCGATTGGCCTCGCAAGCAACCGGCATGCCTGCGCCTGGCCCTTGACACCCAAGAGCCTCACGTCACGTTTGGCAAGGAGCCAGACCGGACCATCGTGCTCGATGCCGCGGGGAATCTGCGGATGCTCGATCTCCAGACGCTGGAATATGCCGGCCTTGCCGGGGCACTGCCCAGTCCCGCAACCCTGTTCCCATCCTACAGGCGGGCAACGCCGGACGATCTGTTCGCGTACGAGGTCCATCCCGTGTTCTCAAGCAGAGGCGATGTGTACGCCGGCTGTGCCGTGGCGGCGCTGTCGCGGGACGCCGCCGCCATGAGAGTGGAAGTGTTCGATGCCAACGGCACAAGTATCGCTGCGCGTGAGAGCCTGCTTCCCCCTGACGGGGTAGGCGTGAGCGGCCTCGGCGAGCGGCGGGGATCCCGCTCCACCGTGGACGCTCTGTATTTCGAATTGCCCAACGCGCCGGTGCTGACGGCAGCCAAATTCATCCTGGAGAGCCTGCATCCGCCGGCGCTGCTGTGGCTGTCTTACTTCACGGCGTCGAGCTTCGAAGCGACAAGCGGCTACCGATCGCTCTTCCTGCTGCCGAATTCGTTTGCCGCGATGAGTGCGCGCGACGTCGGGCTCTGGTGGCTTCCCCGTTTCGTGAGGGCATTGTTGTTTCTGCTGCCCGGCGTGGTGCTGGGCGGGCTGCTCTCGCGGCTCGTCAGCCGTGACGCGCAGCGGCTGGGCATGTCCACCCGGGCCAGACGCCTCTGGATGGCGGCCACGGTCGTGTTCGCTCTGCCGGCGTACGTTACCTTCGAGATCACGCGGACCAGAGTCGCGCGCGTGACCTGCCAGAACTGCGGTCGCGACCGCCGGGTGGACATGGAAAGATGCCATCGTTGCGGTAGCCCCTGGGTTGTCCCCGATCTGATTCCCCCGGCCTGGCGCGTGATCGGCCAGCCGGAGGAACAGCCCGGCAACGATCCCGCCCCGCACTCGGAGGAGAGGATTCCCGGAAAGTCAGAAGTGTGATGCGGGATGTGTGAAGGGAGATGTGGGAGGACTTCGAGCTTCAAGAATCGAACATCAACCTTCAGAACTGGGAACCGCCGTCTGCGCTCTCTGTCCAATAATTGTGTTGGATATTCGATCTTCCTGTTACCTCGAAGGGAGGGTCGGCCTTGTATAGGTGAGGACCAAACTGATGAGTGACGATCGCGCAACCATTCCGTTTCTCGCCGAGGCCCGGTCGGGCGACCGGGTGGCGCTGGGCAAGCTCGCCGGCATGGTCTGGGATCGCGTCTACTCGTTCGCCTTCCGGACCACGCTGGACCACAATGGCGCCGAGGATGTCGTCCAGGAGACCCTGCTGGCGATGCTCTGCCGGTTGGGCGCCCTGCGCGACAACCGGCGATTCTGGCCCTGGGTCTACCGGATCGCCTGGAGCAAGATCCAGAACGGCCACCGCGACCGCCGCCTGCGGTCCAGCCTCGAAACCAGGCGGCTCGACGCCGTCCGGCGCGACGGCGCAAGCAACGACACACCGCTGGACGTGCAGGTTCGCGGGGAAACACTGGAACAGGTCACCGTCGCCGTCAGCCGGCTCAGCCCGGAGCACCGCGACATCCTGGAGCTGCGCTGCTACGACCAGCTTGACTACGGCGAAATCGCCGCCCGCACCCGGACGACCCCCGCCCAGGCCCGCACCCGCTTCCACCGCGCCAAGCACTCCCTGAAGACCCGCCTCGCCTGCTGCGTGTAGGGTGTGCCATGCACACCGATGCGCGGTGCCCGGCGGCGTTCGGGGCGTCTTTTTTTTGCCTTGACGCACCACGAGCCGTTGCATAGTCTGCAACTCAATCGAGATGTGCGTATTGTCAGCAGCAATGTGAAGCTGAAACGGAAAGGGGATTGGTATGAGGCGGCCAAATTCACGGCAGTATCAGGCGTGGATCGTCCTGTTGACGGCGATCCTATGGATGGCGATTGATCTGGCACGCGCCGGAGTCCCTTCGTCGGGACCCATTGCGCCCGAGCAAGGCGGGCAACAAAGGCAGGCGCGTCCTCTGCCCGACGATCTGGTTGCGGTCGCCGATGCGCAGCACGCTTCGTTGGATGGTCTGGCGCCCGGGAGCCGGGAGGCCCAGGAGCGGCAGCGTCAGGCGGTCCGGCAACTGGGTCTGCCTCTGGAGGTCAAGACGGCCAAGACGGGGATCGTGTTGCGGCTGATTCCTGCGGGGAGCTTCACGATGGGCAGCCCTCGCGCCGAGCAGGATGCAATGGTGAAGGCCGGTGTGCCGCGAAACGTGGTCGAGGATGAGGTGGAGCACCAAGTGACACTGAGCAAGCCGTTCTACTGCGGCAAATGCGAGGTGACGCAGGGCCAGTGGGAGCAGGTGATGGGGACGAACCCATCGTATTTCAAGAATGCGGGCAAAGATGCCCCCGTGGAGCGGGTGAGTTGGCACGATTGTCAGGCTCTCGCGAAGAAGCTGTGTGAGATGGAAGGTGTGGCGGAGGGGACGTATCGGTTGTTGACGGAGGCCGAGTGGGAGTATGCCTGCCGGGCGGGGACGCAGACGGCGTTGTACAACGGGGATTTGGTCATCAAGGGGTTGAACGATGCTCTTGCGCTGGACGGTATCTCGTGGTATGGTGGCAACAGCGGGGTGGAGTATGCGGGTGGCTGGGATTCGAGTGGTTGGCGTGAGAAGCAGTACAACCACAGCCGTGCGGGGACCCATGTGATA
>JAFGJR010000315.1 GCA_016928975.1 Sedimentisphaerales bacterium
TCGAGCCACTCGGCCGCGAGGCCGGCGAAGTCACTGAAATCCTCTATCCCCGGCCACTTCGCGGCAAACACGGCGAAGTCACCAAAACCTACTATGCAATCGTCGTCAAAGTCACAGGCGAGAGCGATATGCGTGCCAGTAGGATTGTTCCTGGCGGCCTGGCAGCTATCGGCGTAGACCCGGACCTCGATTCGGTCGGAGCCTTCCTGTGCCTTTGCGTCGATCGCATAGAGCTCCAACACATACACGCCTGTTTCGATGAAGGTCGCTGTGGTCGTTGCCGCCGAATTGTTTGCGATATCGATAGTAGAGCCGGGCGGCGACGAAAGCACGGACCATCGAATGGTGGTCACATCGCGAGTGTCATCCACAACGGTTCCGCTCAAGGCGACGGTTGTCGCGCCGGCTTTGAGCCATGTGAGAATGCTGGGGCCGGCATTGACCTTGGGGGCTGTCGTCTCGAGTTCCACGCATACCAGGGCGCCGGCGGCGTTTCGCGCGTAGATTCTGCCATTGGCCAGCACGGGCACGGACCAGCACCTGCCGGTGAGAATCCGGCCCTTGCCCGTCTCCTTGTAGCCTGCGGGGGAGGGCTCGACGATGCAGAGGTCTCCGGTCTGGCTCAGGACGATCAGTTTGCCGTCGGCCAGCATCACGCTGCCGTTGCCGAAGCCTGTCTTGGTCCACATGATCTCGCCGGTGCTGAGCTCCACACAGGTCAAGGCTTTTCCATTGTCGTTGGGGCCGTAGAGATATCCTTGCCAGAGCACGGCGCTGTTGAGCAGGATCTGCATGTTCTTCTGGAACCACAGTTGCGTGACCCGGCCTGCCGTCACATCAAACGAAGCGGAGCCCTTCTGATACCCTGTCGAGACGAAGACCGTATTTGCGTCCACCAGCGGATCGGGGATGTTCGCTTGATTGCTGGTTGTCCAGGTCTGTTCCCACAGCAGGGTTCCGGTTTCGGGCCGGATGGCGTAGAAGGTTTTCTCTCCCATGAGGATCAGGCAGTCCTGTCCCTCGAAGTGAGAGGGCACTGGGGTGGAATACCCCGGGCGACCGGTCCCGCTCTGCCAGGCGAGCGTTCCATCCGCCACGTGCAGGGCCAGGCCGCGAGTGCCGACATTGTAGATCACGAGATCTCCGTACACGTAAGGCGATCCTGCGAATCCCCATGTCGGAGCGCGCACACCATATTTGGCGGCCAGGTCGCTCTGCCACACGACTGCACCGTCATTCGCATCCAGGCAACAAGCGATGGCCTTTTTGCTGAGGGTATACACCTTGCCATTGGCGATAGTGGGCGTCGCACTTGGTCCGCCCTCGTAGCTATCCGGCGAAAGAGGGGCTTCATACGCGTGGGTCCAGAGGATCTCCCCGGCGCTCGCGTCCAGGCAATAGACTACATCGTGCGCTTTCTTGGCGTTGCCCACGGCGAGTTCACTGTTGCCCATCGTGTAGAGCCGCCCATTGGCGACGGCGATCGACGAGAATCCCGTGCCCACCTGCTGCGTCCAGCACACCTTCGGCTCGCAGGTTGCCCAGTCGCCTCCCCAATGACGTTCCTGGGAGATGCCGTTGTGCTGGGGGCCGCGCCAATGGGGCCAGTCGTCAGCCGCTGCGGGGACGGCCATCGAGCCTGTCAGCAGAACCAGAACGGGAATGGCCATGACTCTATGAGCACGCATGTACGAACTCCTGCCTGTGGCTACCAGGTCGTGAAGCAGCCGGTGTCGTCCCAGAGGCGCGATCCGCGGTAGATCTTCATGTCCCGTATGTGTTTCCACGAGACCGATCCATCCAGACAGCCCACGTGACCACCGACCGCGCCAATCTGCTCCGATGGAGCGCCCTCAAAGCTCACGTTTGTCGAATCGCCGGCTTCCAGAATCGCCCCCCGGGTCCCATGCGGGGCGAATGTCTTCATTTCGCCGGTGGACCAGGCGTTCAGTTCCGTCACCACCGGCCTGGAAGGCGGATCATAGGACCTCTGAGGCGACACCCACTCAGCGTTCGCCGGCTCGACCAGTGGCCAGGGTGTGCCCTTGTGCCCGCCAAGGTAGTTGTATCCAAGGACGTAGCCGTAGTCCTGGCCCTCGAAGACGTAGTACCATCCGCCGGGCTGATCGAAGGGCTTGCGAAGCCACGGACACGAAAGGCTGCGTTCGTCGCCGATGATCCCGACCAACACGTTGCGTACGGTCCTGGAAAGGATGGGGGTGTGTTCATCTTCCGGGTTCAGCGCATCCGACGCGCCGGCGGGCAGGTACTCGCGGTAGTCGCTGGCATAGGCGTGGATGCCGACGATGAACTGTCGGATATTCCCCATGCAGGTGACGCGCCTGGCTTTCTCCCGGGCGCTGCCCAGCACCGGCACCAGCAGGCCCGTCAGAAGGGCAATCATAGCGATGACAACGAGCAGCTCGACCAGGGTGAAGGCCACCCTGTGAGGTCGGAAGCGCACACGTTCTTTCCTGTTCCCGCGCTCTGATCTGATTCGAACCACTGTATCCCCCGTGGCCCTGAAGTCCTCACTCTGTGCGGCGTCCTGCGAGTTGACCGCGTCTGTCGGTGCTTCTCACCCGCGGCCCGGACGCGTGGTTGCGAATCTCTCATCGTCTTCGCAGGCGCTACGGCTGCACGCACTGGTACATCATTATACGTGCGGGATCGTTTGATTTCAATGCGTTCTTGGATGAGTGCGTTCCGAGCCATCTGCCGGCCATTTCGGCGAAGAGGGCATAAATGGCGTGTGCACGGCACACCGCCGCTCGGCCGCAGCCGGCAGGGTGTACCGTGCACACGATTTCAAGTCAGCCATGACAGATCCGCGTGCCCCGACCCAGATCGGAGGGGACAAGCGGAACGGGCCGCCCGGTCAGCCAGTGTACGAACGACCGACGGGGCTCATCCTTCCGGCCTTCTCAGGCAAACCGACGCAGTCTCACGCCGGCGGCGCCCAGACCCAGCATGCCCAGCAGAACGGCGCCGGGAATGGGAACCAGGTTCACGCTCACGTTGTCCAATGCCGGCCCGTAGCCCGGATTGTTCACGTTGCTGGTCGTCGACATGAACAGCAGCGTTGTGCTGGAGCTGTCGGCGGTGAACACAAACTCCTTGGTCTCCCAGCCCATCGAGGTGAAATTGTGACCGGTCGTGTCGAACGTGAACGAATCAGTCGTCGTTCCTGCGGAAACGTCCATCGTCATCGTCGTGGGCCCGGGATTGCCCATGGCGGGCCATGGATTGCCGGCCATGTCAAAGGTGACGATGTAGGTTTCACCGGCAGTCGTGCTCAGAATCTGCGCGACGCCTCCGGGGCCGGGAGCTCCGTTCAAATCCAGACTGCGCGTGCCGTCTGAGGCGGTCCACAGTCCGTTGATGTAGTCGATGACGTCTCCGCCCGTTCCGACAACCGTCCAGCCTGTGATCGAGGTGGAATCGCCGGCATCAAGGCTGAGGTAACTTCCGGACGGCACGGCGACGCCGGTCTCGAAGCTGCCGTTCTGGACCAGGTCGGCCGTAGCCGGCAAGGTCAGAAGGCCGCATACGAGGGCACTCAAGAGTAATCGTCTCATATTCGTTTCTCCGTTTCTTCGTAATACTTCAACTTCACTTTTTGGGTGGTTGCGCGAGAAGACAGCGCAGAACCACACAATGACACAACAGATGGAACCCGACTGTCACGACAGACAGGGATCGCTGGAACAGAGATGCTGAGGCGGTCCCCGAGAAGCGCGTGCGGTCGGTGTGAATTGGGACCTTCGCGGAAGGGACGCGAGGGCCTCTCGGCCGTGCCTCGCTGGAGAATCCTCCCGCTCAAAGTCCGGCTGAAGGAAACAAGCGACCGGTGCGGAACAGAGGTGCCTGGGCAAAATGGCAGCACTACGGTCGATCCGGAACGGATCACGGTAGCACCGGTCCATGAAACCGCCGAGTTTGTTCACAGAGGGCGCCGACCAGCACAGACCCAGGCCAAGCAGGCCGTACAGGCACAGGCTGAGGCTGTTCTGGTTGTCCCCCAGGATTCGGGCGGGCTTCATCCTGTCGGTTGATCTCCTCTCCATCTTTGGTTCGAGCGGCGACGCAATGGGCGCTGGAGCCAGATCAGCGAGTCCGCTGAAACCGGCAAATTCGGAGGAAGGACTCGCCCGTGGGCCATCGATCGATATGCAGACCTCTGGCACTGGCGGATCGTCGGCATGCAAAAAGCACACCGGCGTCATGTCCGCGCGAACGGCCGCGCACAGCCACAACGCTCCCGCAAGAATTGTGATCATCCTTCGCTGTTGGATCATTCACCCGTCCTTCCACGTCACCAGCCATCAGGATATCCAATTTGATGTTGGAAGTCAAGAAGAAAGTCCGCATCCGCCTATTTCGATATGTGGTAATTACATGGTTCCAATATCGCCAAGTTGAGTATCGTCCGATAACCACCGACGGACCGGGTCGAGTGTTCCCGCGCGAGGGTTCGCGCATGGAATGCGACTCGCCGCCCGCCGGAGGGGTGCGCCCCATAAGATCGATGCGGCGAGGGTTTGCTGGCGAACTCGCCGGCGCGGTCTTTGGCGTTGGGAGAGTGCTCTTGCCGCTTCCGGCCCACAGGCCAGCGGGCGTTCTGCTCCTGCCCGAGCGACGTCGTGCCACCGGGCCGGCGGGTCTGTCAGAAGGTGATGCGGAAGTCGGCGTGGCGGCGGTTGTAGGGGGCGGGCTCGATCCGGGTGTCCCGGATGTGGCCGCCGAAGTAGTCCTGGATATCGGCGATGCAGTGGTCGATGTCCGGCTCGGGGCCCTGGGCGAGCATCTCGACCTCCCCGTCGGGCAGGTTGCGTACGAAGCCCGTGACACAATATCGCCTGGCGATGCGCTGGGCCGTATAGCGGAAACCGACCCCCTGAACCTGGCCACTGAAGAGGATGTGCTTGGCCGTCTGCTCCATTCGTCGTCCAATCTCTTGTTGACTAATTGCCGCCGGTCGTTATGCTTGTGCCATAGTGCGCCTGCTCCCTATATGGTAATGCACGTAGAATGGCCACGCAAGCTCGCTGGCCCATCGGTAGGTGGTGCAAGTTACACTAGCGACCGGAGTCCTGCAAAATGGACGTCAGGCTTGCCTGCAGAGCTCCGCCAATGACGTACGTTCAGAATCGTTCCCTGAGGGAACGGGAAGAGTTGACAAACCCATGCGAGGAGACGAAGGACAAAGGGTCATGGACGAGCAGATTTACCAGTTGAGCACGCTGGTGGCGGGCGATTTCTCGCTCCAGGAGGTGCTGGGCAAGCTGGCCGAGGCGGCCGTCAAGATCGTCGGCGCCAAGGCCTGCTCGATCCGTCTGCTCGACGAGGAGACGAACGACCTGAAGATGCAGAGCACCTACGGGCTGAGCGAGGCCTATCGCAACAAAGGCGTCGTGAACAAGGACGACCCGGTGATCATGGCGGCGTTCGCCGGCCAGGCGGTGCTCATCGACGACATGCGCGTCGATGACCGCATTCGCTTCAAGGAGGCCACCGGCCGCGAAGGCCTGGTCAGTCAGTTGACGGTGGCCATGCGGTTCAGGAGCCGGGCCATCGGCGTGCTGCGATTGTACAGCCCCAAGCCGCGGGCCTTCACCGAAAGTGATGTCACCGTCGCCCGGGCCGTCGCATCCCAGTGCGCCGTGGCGATCACCAACGCCAAGCTCTATGCCGAGGCCATCGAGGCGCAGCGGATTGCGGAGCAGATGCGCCTGGCCGGGCTCATCCAGCGGCGGATGATTCCCGAGAAGCCTCCGCGAATCCAGGGACTGGATATCGCCGCCACGTATATTCCCTGCTTCGATGTCGGCGGGGACTTCTATGATTTTCTGCCCATCAGCGAGCATCGGCTCGTGATCACGATCGCCGACGTGATCGGCAAGGGCATGCCCGCGGCGATCATGATGAGCTGGTTCCGCGGAGCGGTCCAGGCGTATACCGAGAGCTTTCGCGAGGTCCTGCACGGTGCCGGCGCGATGGTGGGGGACCCCAACAGCGGATTGAGGACGGCGGTTCGCACGAAGAACGCCGTGGAGAACTTCAACAAGATGGCCTGCATGGAGTGCAAGGAGGGCGAGTTCGTCACGCTGTTCTATGCGACGATCGATGCCGCCGAGCGGACGATCACGTACTGCAACTGCGGGCACGAGCCGACCGTGCTCGTGCGGGACGGCAAGACGCACGATCTGGCCAAGGGCGGGCTCGTGCTCGGCGTGGACCCGCGCGCCCGCTACGAGATCGAGACGGTCGAGCTCCGCGACGGCGACTGCCTGCTGTTCTACACGGACGGGCTGGTCGATGCGATGGACTTCAACGACGAACTGTGGGGCCGCGACCGGATGCTGGAGGCGGCCAAACGATTCGTGGACTGCTCCGCCGATCACGTCGTGCGAAATGTCCTGGCCTTCCGCCGCCGCTTCTCCGGATTGGCCCGGCAGCTCGACGATACGAGTCTGATCGCGGTGAAGGTGGGAGAGCCTCGCAGGGATCGGAGCGCCTGTGACTGCGGACTCGCCGAAACGTGCGAGCCCGCCTCGCAGGTGGTGGAGAGCCGGTAGGTTGGCAATGGCGCAACTCGTGGTGACAATCGACGGTCCGGCAGGCAGTGGCAAAAGCACCGCGGCCAGATTGCTGGCGAGCGCGCTCGACGCCACGTTCCTCGACACCGGCGCCATGTACCGGGCCGTCACCCTGGCGGCGGTGCGAGACGGCGCGGGCCTGAGTGATCCAAGGCAGCTCATCGAGGTCATCGAGCGGCACCGTTTCGATTTCAACGCGGTCCGAGGCAGGATGGTCGTACGAATCGACGGCGAAGACGTCACGGATGCGATCCGGGACAACGAGCTGACGGCGAAGGTCCGCTATGTGGCCGCCGCGCCCCTGGTGCGCGAGAGGCTTGTCCGGATGCAGCGGGCCTTTGCCGCCAGGTACCACCGGGTCGTGACGGAAGGGCGGGACCAGGGGACGGTGGCGTTCCCCGCCGCCGCGATCAAGGTCTATCTGACGGCCGACGTGGCCGAGCGGGCGCGCCGGCGAATGGCCGAGCTGAGCGCCCGTGGACTCGAAGCCGACCTGGAGCAGGTTCGCCGCGAGATCGAGAGCCGGGATCGCAGTGACGAGGATCGCGCCGTGGGGCCGCTGAGGCCGGCCGGCGACGCGGTGGCCGTCGATACGACCGACTTGAGCATCGACGAGGTCGTCGAACGTTTGAGCCAGATTGTCGAGGAGCGATGTCCAGAGAGATGCTGAAGGCGGGCTGGTACTGGACGGCACAGTTGGGTTGCCGGATGTTCTGCGCCCTGTGCTGCCGCTTCCGCGTCTACGGCCGGGAAAACGTCCCTGCGGACGGTCCGGTCATCCTCGCCAGCAATCATCAGAGCTACCTGGACCCCGTCTATTGCGGCGTGGGCCTGCGGCGCCACCTGGTCTACGTGGCGCGCGACTCGCTCTTTCGCTATCGGCTCTTCGCCTTCCTCATCGACTCGCTCAACGCGATCCCCGTCTCGCGTGACAAGGCGGACATCGCCGCGATGCGAGCGATCATCGCCCGGCTCCAGGAGGGCGCCGCCGTGTGCCTGTATCCCGAAGGCACGCGAACGCACGATGGGAAGATCATCCCGGTCAAAGCGGGTTTCGGCCTGCTGTGCCGCCGGGCCAGGGCGGTCGTCGTCCCCGTCCTTATCGACGGCGCCTTCGAGACCTGGCCCCGGCACAGGCGATTCTTCCAGCCCGGCTCCATCGTCGTCCACTTCGGCACACCCCTGAGCCCCACCGAGATCGAGACGATGAGCAACGAGGACCTCGCCGACCACCTCACCCACACCCTGCGCGACATGCAGAACGCCGCCCGCCTCAAGCAGCACAAGCCGCCCTACACCTACGAAGACTGATCCCGACACGGATTCACACGGATGAACACGGATTCTCCTTTTCGTCATTCCCGCGAAAACACGTAGGGTGTGCATCGCACACCGTTTCTGCTATATTGGACAGGACACACAGGCAGGCATCTGCGTGCTTGGTTCTCCGGGAGTTGTTTGAGGATGAAAGGTAGAAGGAAGATTGTGATCATCGCCGGGCCGAATGGGGCTGGGAAGACGACCTTCGCACGGGAATTCCTGCCGCGCGAGGCCGACTGCCCGGATTTCATCAACGTGGACCTGATCGCGGCGGGGCTCTCACCGTCAGGGCCAGCGCACACTAAGTTCCTTTTCCGGTAAGGACTTGCATCAGGAAGTCGAGACTCCAGCCCGCCATGCGACGCTTCA
>JAFGJR010000316.1 GCA_016928975.1 Sedimentisphaerales bacterium
GCAATGGCGGGGGTTACCTCCATATCGACCGTAAGACTCAGCAGCGGGAACCCCGGCGTGACGGAACCATCCGCCTCCCAGGCCATGACTGGTTCGCCCGCGGGGCCGACCATCAGCTCCTTGCCGCCGTCGCCATCAATGTCCGCAATCAGCGGGATGGTCCGCGTCGGGTCGCCCATCACCATCTTGGGATAGCCGGCGTCGGCCAGCAGGCGGCCCTTGTGATCGAACGCATACACATTCGTGAACAGGAACCCGTCACCTTCGATGAACGTGGTGACGTACACTTCGCTCAAACCGTCGCCGTCCAGGTCGCCGATGCAGATTCCGCCCTCTGCGTCCATCGGATCGGAGACGCGCGTCTTCCACACGGTGCTGCCATCGGCGTGGACGGCCATCACCTCCTGCTCGGTGCAGAACACCATCTCGGTCTCGCCGTCGCCGTCGAGGTCGGCGATGGCGGTTCCCTTGGGACTGCCGCCTTTCCATCGGGCGACCTGCTGGCCGCGGTTATCCAGAATGAAGGTGTAGACCCGAGTGAGCCCGGGGCCGAGGCCGCTCAGCGCAATCTCCACATCGCCGTCGCGGTCCATGTCGGCCACGCTCATCGGCCCCACCGATGTATAGCGTCGCTGCCACAGGTAGGACCCATCTCCCTGGAGCGCGATGAGTCCATCCATGTCCATCGTCTCGAGGTCCAGCGCGACGAGAATCTCGCTGTTGCCGTCGTCGTCGAGGTCCGCCAAGACAGGCCCGGCGGCAATGTACCCGTACCAGCCCCCGACCAGGGCCGGCCAGTTCCCGTCGACGATCTTGCCGCTCTCGACATGATAGGCACAGACCGCCCCATCCATCTCAGAGCCCGCCACGACCTCGTAGTCGCCATCCCCGTCGATATCGCCCACGGCGAGGCTTGTGGGATAGCCGTAGCTGCCCATCGACACCGGCCAATTGGGAAGAGAGTTGCCGTCCTGAGTCCAGATGTTCACCATTCCGCCGCCGTAGTAGTAACTCAGAAAGTCCACAGACGACTGGATGATCTCATTGCGGCCGTCGCCGTTGATATCGAGGCACAGCGGACTGCCCACGAAATACAGCCCCCAGAACTCGTCGCTTTCCGGATCCTCCGGGCGGGGCCAGTGGGCCTGATTCGCCGCGACGGTCACGCCGAAGATCTTGCGGTCGATATGCGTCCTCTGCCCCGCAGCCACGCGCAGGCGCAGCTCGTATGTCCCGACGCCCGGATTCGCCAGCGAGACACGCACGAACCCGTTCGGGTCGGGGGCGGCACCGTCGGGGACCGCCGTCCAATCGGTCTGCCCGTACAGGCGGTACTCGATCCGGTGCGAGTCGCCGTGAACGAGCGCACAAATCCCGATCTGATTCGCATCGGCGGCAAACACCTGGTTCTGCCGGGGAGCAGAGATCTCGCCCAGAGGCAGCCTCTCATCCACCGCCAGCAGGGCCTCATAGGCATTGACGCGACCTGTGCCGATGTAGCCCAGGTTTGGGTCGAGGTCCCCGTAATCCAGGGGGTCGGTGGTGTTCTCCAAGATGGCCCGGGCCTCTATGGCCGTCAGATCGGGGCGATGAGCGAACAGCAGGGCCGCCACCGCCGCGACGTACGGCGAGGAGAATGAGGTCCCCGCCGTGGCGATGTACTCCCCATCGACATCCGTCGTCACGATGTCCGTGCCCGGAGCAGAAATGTCCACCCAGGCCCCGAATGAGCTGTGGCCGGTCTTGGTGTCCTCGCCGTTGGTGGAGGCGACCGCCATCACGTTGGGGTAACCGGCCGGGTAACTCGGCTGGGTCGAATCGGAATTGCCTGCGCTGGCGACCAGGAAGACACCCGCCTTGTAGGCATTATCAATCGCCGCCCTGACCACCGCATCGTCCTCAGCATCCAGGTTCTCGCCGCCGAAGCTCATGTTGACCACATGTGCGCCGTTGGCGGTGGCATAGTCCAGCGCCGCGGCTATCTCGTCCGACGTATAACCCATCTCCAGCACCATGATGCTGCACTGCCAGTTGACGCCGGACACGCCAATGCCGTTGTTGCCCACCCCTGCGATCACGCCGGCGACCTGGGTCTCGTGCTCGTCCAGAAGGATGATCTGGCCGGAATCGAACATGAAATC
Organism: Sedimentisphaerales bacterium; assembly: GCA_016928975.1. The sequence goes on from JAFGJR010000316.1 coordinate 2,142, forward strand.
CCACCCGTACACGTCGTCGACAAATCCATTCCCATCATCGTCGAGGTTGTTGCCGGGCGTCTCGCCCTTGTTCACCCAGATGTTGTCCTTCAGATCCGGGTGGTTCACATCGACACCCGATCCGATCACGCCAACGATCACATCCCGGCTGCCCGTGCAGATGTCCCAGGCGTCCTCCATCTGAATCAGTTGGTGAGCGTACTGGTCCGCGAACTCCGGGTCGTTCGGCGTCCGGCACGGCCGATAGATGTAATTCGGCTGTGCGCGCTCCACTTCCGGGTCGGCATTCAGTTCGGCGCAGACCGCCGGCACATCTCGCTGCGTCGTCAGTACGTGAAATCGCATCGCGTTTCGCGCGCGTTTGAATACCTGTCCCTTGTGCTCCACGCCGTATTTCTCCCGAAGCCGAAGCAGGCTGGCGCGGTCCCTCTGCCGGATGGCGTCCTCGGATAGCACCTGAATGCCACCGGAGGGGCTGGCTTGCAGTTTCACGATGATCTCCCCCTGGACGTAACCGGGTTTCAGTCGCCCCGGCAGCCCCGTCCCGGGGGCGACAGACAAGATCACACTGCCTTGCTGGGGTGACGTCTGGGCCTTCGACAGACTGACGGTCGCCAGCAACAAAGCCACCGCCAAAGCCCCCGATTGGATTCTGCCACCTCGCTCATTCCGCTGCATGCCGTTCATCTCCGCGCTCCCAATCATACCAGACACTTCCTTCCTCACTTGCCGTGCCGTCGTCTCAGCCGCATCATCCGCAGCCGCTCCACCACCTCGCCTGCAAGACAATACCCGCCCCGTGCGCGTCTGATGGCAACAGAACCCCCTCACGACTTGGCATCTCAGATTGACCCTGGGTGCAGTCCATCGGGGGAACTCTCGACACAACCAGCCTCCGCCGATACCATCATCTCCACACAGGCAGTCCAACACGTTGCGCACACTCGGTCTCTCGCTCTTGCCCTGATCCGCCAATAGCACTCGCGAGGACTCTGGCTACCATTGTAGTAATGACGACTCCAAAGTCAAGCCGAAACTCGACGGTCCGAGAATATTCGTTGCCGCGACCCAGGATCCTTGGATCGGGCAACACTGACAGGAGAGTCACGCGGATGACTCCGTCCAACGGGCCGTAATCGAAGCCGGCGGGGAACGGGATCATCGGGGGGCATGCTGGCGGCGGTAGTCGCGGAGGCTCGCGCCGGTCTCTTTGCGGAAGTAGCGGGAGATGTGCTCGACGCCGTCGAAGCCACAGTGCACGGCGATGTCCGTAATGCTCATGTCCGTGCCCACCAGCAATGGGATGATGTTGTGGACGCGGACCCTCCGGATTTCCTGGTGCACGGAGCGGCGCAGGATCGCCTTGAAGCGTTTCTCCAGCACGCGGCGGGAGACGTTCGTCGCCTCGACGACGTCGTCCACCTGGATCAGGCGGTTCGGATTGCAGCGGATGAAGCGAAGGGCCGCCGCCACGTCGGGGTCCGTCACGGCCAGGATGTCCGTGGACATGCGCGTCACGATGTGCGTGGCGCGAACCCAGATCTCCTGGCCCGTCATCTGGCCGCCCTTCATGAGGTGATCCAACAGCCGGGCGGCCTCATGCCCGGCCGTCTCCGTGTCCAGGGCGATGCTGGAGATGGGCGGGTCCGCGAGGTCACACACGAGAACGTCGTTGTCCACGCCCAGTACCGCTACGTCATCGGGCACGCGGAGATCCGTCGCCTTGCACGCCTCAATGACTTGCAGCGCCCGGTCGTCGTTGCAGCACATGACCGCCGCCGGCCTGGGCAATGAGCGAAGCCAATCGGCGACCCGCGTCTGCTCCCTCCGAGCGGCGCGGCCCGCCTTCGAGACCGGCTGGCAATATATACTGACGTTGAAACCCGCCTGCTTCAGACGCTGCCCGAAGTAGTCCGCGCGTCGTCTCGACCAGAGATACTCGTCGTAGCCGCAGTAGGCGAAATTCTGGAATCCCCGATCCAGAAAGTGCTCCGCCGCCATGCACCCGATCGAGGCGCTGTCGGTCAGGATCGCGGGGAACGGCGAGTAGCTCTCCTTGCTGTGCTGCGCGAAGATCACGGGCAGGCCGGAGTGGGCCAGGCCCTCCACCGTTTTGACGTCGCGCACGATCGCCCCCTCGATCTTCAGGTGTTTCTCCGGCAGCGACGAGTCGAGCGCGCCCGGCCAGCGATACACGCGCCATGGACCGTGCAGCCGGGAGTACCGTGCGATCCCATAGAGCAACCCCCGTCCGAATTCGCGGGACGTCTCCACGAACAGCAGGACCGACGGCGTGTCCGAGGTCCGCGGCTGTCCGGACGACTGTCCTGTGATTCTGTCCGTCATAGATCAACAATGGTGATACACGTCCCAGGCGAGATAGTTGCCCAGCGCCTCCGCGATGGCATCGGCCGTCTCGGAGAGGTTGACGGCGACGTGATGCTCGAAGCCCATCCGGCAAATGTAGCTCAGCAGCGTCTGCAAGTTGCTGATCTCCATGACGCCGTAGCCGCCAAAGGTATCCAGCGCATCGTCGGTGAACCGGCCCTGGCCCACGTAGGCGCGAAGCACGCCCTCGGTATCGTCGGTCGTCGTGCGGCAGAACGTGGCCGGGCCCGGCTTGATGCGACCGACGATCGTGCCGTACGTGTTTTCCTTGCCCACCGACCCGGCGATGATCTCCTGGTAGTCCATCCGGTCGCTCTGGAAGAACGACTTGGGCAGATTGCTGCAATGGAACAGAACGCACTTGTTCGGATCGCCCTCGACGTTGTTATTCCAGTCGAGCAGCGCGCTGGGCGCACCGCCGGCCAGTTGCAGGATGTACATGGCGAGCAGGCCCGTGACATCGACCTCGCAGGCGCTGGGAAGCAGCGACTCGCTCATCATGCTCATCAACGTGCACGGCACGATCCCGAAGTACTCCTCCAGGGCCGTCCAGCACTGAATCGCGGTGCCCACAAGCTCGTTGTCCTTGATCCACCGATCGACGACGGCGCCGAACTTGGCCATCTTCAACAGCCCGTCGATGGGGATCGCGTCGGTGACCGTGTATTTCTTGATCGCATTGAGCTTCGCCTTGACGGCCTTGTCATTGTCGCTGAGCTTGCCCACCTTGCCCAGGATTTCGTACAGGTCCACGGGCTCGACGGCGATGCCGGCATACTCCAGCATCTTCTCGCTGTAGCGAACGGTGTTGAAGGCCGCCGGGCGGCTGCCGATCGCGCCGAACCGAACGTTCTTGAGCCCGCGAATGACCCGACAGGTGGCGGCAAACCGGTTGAGGTCCGTCTTGAACTCGGGCGACGTGACCTTCACCGTGTGCGTGCGGGTCAGAGAGAACGGGATGCCCGCCTGACGCAGGTTGTTGCACGTGCTGATCTTGCCGCAGAAGGAATCGCGCCGTCGGTCGATCTTCATCTGCCCGGCGATATCCTCCTCGGCCTGGATGAGGATCGGCACGCTCAGGCCGCTGCGCTTGATCACCTCGGCGTTGGCGCGTTCCTCGCCGAAGTTCGGCAGCGTGATGATGATGCCGTCGATGTCGTCCGCCTTCGACGCGAACAGCTCCGCGCACTTTCTGACATCCTCGAAGGTGACAACAGCCCCGTGCTTCGTGTCGGTCGTCGATAGCGTGACGGCCCCGTAGCCGTTCTGCTTGAGCACGTCAAGAATGTCCCTGCGGCCTTCCTTTGCGAGCACGTCCGGGAAGAACCCGCGGTTGCCGACAATCACTCCAAACGTCACTTTCTTCATTGTGCCTCTCCTCTATGGTTGCCCATAATATGCGTTCGTTCCGTGTTTTCGCAGATAGTGCCTATCCAGAAGCGCCTGGGGAATCGCCGTTTGGCGCCAATTGATCGTAATGGTTCCACAGGCCATTTTCGCCACCTGTTCGAGGACGACGGCATTCACCACCGCCTGGTCGGGGCCCAGGCCCCAGGTGAAGGGCCCGTGGTTGGCGACGAGCACGGCCGGCATCCGGAGCGGATCGAGGTTGTGAAACCGCCTCACGATGACCCGGCCGGTGTTCTGCTCGTACGCCTCATCGATCTCTGTTCGCGTCAGCGGGTCGGTCACGGGCACCGGGCCGTAGAAGTGGTCGGCGTGCGTCGTTCCAAAACAGGGAATCCCCTCCTCCGCCTGCGCCCACATCGTCGCGTACATCGAGTGCGTGTGACACACGCCGCCGATGCCCTCGAAGTTGCGGTAGAGCTCCAGGTGCGTCGGCGTGTCGGAGGAGGGACGCAGGTCCCCCTCTACCACCCGGCCTTGCAGATCCACCAGGACGATGCTCTCCGGTTTCAGGGCGTCGTAGCTGACGCCGCTGGGCTTGATGGCGACGATTTCGGCGGCGCGATCGATGCCACTGACGTTGCCCCAGGTGAAGACGACCAAGCCGTGCTTCTGCAAGTCGAGATTGGCCTCGTAGACTCGGTGTTTGAGCTTCTCGTGCATCGCTACGCGTTGGCCTTTTCCTTGATGTCCAGTAGCTCTTTCATCACGCCGCCCATGGCGAGGACCTTCCTGGGCAGTCCGAAGCCGTCGTGAAGCCGCCGGTAGAGCTTGTAGAGTTGCTGATACACCTTGTGGTTCTTCGAGATCGGCTTGAAGGTCGTGTCCTTGATGCCGCACATGGCCGCCTGGGCCTGTGCGAAGTCCGGGTGCGCCCCGCCGACGACGGCGGCCGCGACCGCCGAACCCAGGGCGCAGGTCTGGGCCGAGCGGGAGATCTTCATCTCGCGCCCCGTGACATCGGCATAGATCTGCATGAGCATGGCGTTCTTCTCAGCGATGCCACCGCAGTTGACGACCTCGCTGATCTTGACGCCGTACTCCTCGAACCGGTTGATGATCGTCAGCGCGCCGAACGCGGTGGCCTCGATCAGCGCCCGGTAGATTTCCTCGGGTCGCGTGTGCAGCGTCTGGCCGAGGATCAGCCCGGTGAGTCGCTGATCGACGAGGATCGTGCGGTTGCCGTTGTTCCAGTCGAGCGCCAACAGGCCGGACTGGCCGGGCTTGAGATGCGCGGCCTTCTCCGTGAGCGACTCGTGCGAGCCGGCTTCTTTGCCGCCCGGCTGGATGTAGTTCACGAACCAGTTGAAGATGTCCCCCACCGCCGACTGGCCCGCCTCCAGGCCGTAGTAGCCGGGCAGGATCGAGCCATCCACGATCCCACAGATGCCCGGAACATCCGCGAGACTGGCACCGGTCGGCGAGACCACCATGTCGCAGGTGCTCGTGCCGATGATCTTGACGAGGACGCCACTGCGAATTCCCGATCCAACGGCGCCGAGGTGCGCGTCGAACGCGCCCATCGCCACCGGAATTCCCGCGGGCAAGCCGAGCTTTCCCGCCCATTCATCCGTCAGTCTCCCGGCGGCCTGGTCCACCGCGTAGGTCCGGTCACTCAGGGTCGCGCGAAGCTTGCCGAGCTTGGGATCGAGCGTGGAGAGGAATTCCGGGTCAGGATATCCACCCCAGGAGTCATTGAACATCGCTTTGTGTCCTGCCGCACAGCGGCACCGTCGCAGCTTGTCCGGCGCGTCGGTGCCGGTCAGCACGGCGGGCAGCCAATCCGCGTGCTCGACCCACGTATGCGCGGCGTCAAACGCCTCGGGGTCTGCGTGCAGGCAATGCAAGATCTTGCTGAAGAACCATTCGGAAGAGTAGGTCCCGCCGCACTTGGCCAGGTACTGCGGACGCTTCTCGCGAGCCAGTGCCGTGATTTCCGCCGCCTCCGCGTAGCCGGTGTGGTCCTTCCAGAGCCACGCGTGTGCGTTGGGGTTGTCCTTGAACTTGTCGAGCATCGCCAGCGGCGTACCATTCCGGTCGACTGGAAGAGGGGTCGAGCCGGTCGTGTCCACACCGATGCCGATGATGTTCTTCGGATCGAATCGCGGGTCAGCCTTGCGCGCCTGGGCAACTGCCCCGGCAACTGTGACCTCGGCCCCTTTGAGGTAGTCCGCCGGGTTCTGCCGAGCCAGGTTGTGATCGGCGGAGTCCAGGATGATCCCCGCCTCGCCCGTTGGGTATTCATAGACGCACGTGCCCAGCTCGCGTCCATCGGCGGTGTCGACAATCACACACCGCACCGAGTTCGTGCCGTAATCCAGGCCCAAGGCATATGCCATTTGCTCACACCTCACATAACGAGTCCACGACCTACAGGCCGGGAACAACTCCGATTCTCACAGTCCCCGCGAGCGTCCCCGGGTCTTGTCGAAGATCCGAACGACGAGCGATCACCCGGTGAAATACAGATACGCCGCAAGAATCGCCAGAAGAACCGCACAGGAGGCCACCACGTCCCACTTGTTCCAGGATGCTCGCGATACTTTGCGATCCTCAGCCGTGCGGGTCCCAAAGGTCAGACCGCCGATCTTGCTGTAGTCGGGCGCTGCCGTCACATGGCTGACGACAACCATGACCCCTATACAGACCAGGAAGATGATCAGACTATAATATTGGAAGTAAATGTTGTTCACAATCCAGAAGAAGGAGCCTTGTGTGTATTGAAAGGCCTCGTTGACGCCGGGCGTGGCCGGGTTGTCCTTGAACAGCTTGACGGGGGTATCGACAGCCAGTCTGAACAGGCCCAGAGCAAAACCCACGATCAGCGCCCATAGGCAGCCTTTGGCGTTCAGCCGCTTGCTTAAGACCCCCAGGAAGAAGACCACGAATATCGGCGGCGCCAAGTAGGATTGGACCCCTTGCAGATAGTCGTATAGGCCTTTGCCGCCCTGGATCACGGGTATCCAGGCCAACCCGATGAGCACCATGACGGCCGTGGCGATTCGGCCCACCCAAACCCTCTTCCTCTCCGGGGTATTGGGACGCAACTTTGAATAGAAGTCAATGGTGAACAGCGCTGCAGAGGCATTGAAGGCGCCTGCGAGCGAGCTCATCAGCGCCGCCAGCAAACCCGCGACCACAATTCCCCGGACGCCGATCGGCAGCACTTGGGCGACCAACAAGGGGAACGCCTGCTGAGACTCGTCGCGCATGACGTTGCCGCTGGCGTCGAGCATCGTTTGCCGCAAGACGTCGTTCTGTCCGCTCTTGGCCAGGGCGAAGGCAATCATGCCGGGAATGATGAAGATGAAGACCGGCAGGAGCTTCAGTGCGGACGAGCAAATGGAGCCGCGGCGTGCGTCTTGCTCGTTCTGTGCGCCAAGCACACGCTGGACAATGTACTGATCGGTGCACCAATACCACAATCCAACGATCGGTGCACAGAACAGCATGCCGATCCAGGGGTAGTTGTCATTGAAGTACCAGGCCATGCGACCGGCTTCCTTGACGGGCGCCCACGTTCCTTCCATACCCCTGGGGACAACAGGACGCCAGAGATTGAACATTTCCGAACCACACCAATCGCGCAAGGCTCCCCACCCCCCCAGAGCCTTCAGACCGAAGACCATCACACATGCAGAACCAACGACCAGGATCACTGTTTGGATCGCTGAAGTGTAGGCGACGGCACGCATACCGCCCATGATCGTATAGATGCCGGTGAGGACGATCACGGTGATGGACCCGATCCAGAAGCTGTCGAGACCCATGACCGTGATATCGGGAACCAACACGGCAAACACCACGCCGCCCGCGAAGATGCCTACGGCAAGCTTGGTCAGAATATACGCGACCAGCGAGATGACCGAGAGGACGGTACGGTTGACGGGCGAGAAGCGTCTCTCGAGGAATTCCGGCATCGTGAAGATCTTGGATCGCATGTAGAAGGGCACCATGACCCAGGCGAGAACCAGCAGGCACCAGGCGTGCAACTCGTAGTGTGCCATCGCCACGCCGTCGGTGGCGCCGGACCCCGCCAGCCCGACGAGGTGCTCGGACCCGATGTTGGAAGAGAAGACCGCCGCACCGATGATCCACCATCCCAGATTGCGACCGGCCAGGAAGTACTCCGTCGTGGTCTGGGACCGCCTCTCCTTGAGGTAGGCCCACCAGGCAATGCCAAACACGAGGACGAAGTAGCCTGCAATCAGGAGCCAGTCAACCGTGTGTAATGCCGTCATGTCTTCTCCTTTACGTAGTGTTCAGGAAACATGATATCCACCTGAGCATCCCTCGTTGACGCCAAGGGCTCAGCGTGCCGAGAAGCGATAGATGGTCACGGTCTCGTATTTCTCTCCCGGCCGCAGAATCGTGGACGGGAAAGCCGGCTGGTTGGGCGAGTCCGGATAGTGCTGCGTCTCCAGGCAGAAGCCCCAGCGATGCTTGTAGACGATGCCGCCTTTGCCCGTGATCGTGCCGTCGAGGAAGTTGCCCGAGTAGAACTGGATGCCGGGCTCGGTGGTGCGGATCTCCATGACGCGTCCCGTGGTCGGCTCCGAGACGCGGGCCGCCAGCGTCATACCCTTCTTGCTCTGCTTCAAGACCCAGTTGTGATCGTAGCCGCCGCCGAACTTCAGTTGCTGGTACCCGTCGGCGATCCTCGCCCCGATGGCGGTCGGCCTGGTGAAATCCATCGGCGTGTCCTTGACGGGGGCGAGCTCACCCGTGGGGATCAAGCCGTCATCGACAGGGGTGAACTTGTCGGCGTTGAGCATGAGGACATGCTCGATGATGTCCCGCTCGCCGCCGGTGAGATTGAAGTAGCCGTGGTGCGTCAGGTTCACCGGCGTGGCCTTGTCGGCCGTCGCCTCGTACTCGATCTTCAACTCATCGTCGTTCGTCAGCAGGTACGTAACCGTCGAGCTCAGATTGCCGGGGTACCCCTCCTCGCCGTCGGCGCTCGAATAGGAGAGCTTGACGCCAACGGCATCGGTTCTCCACACGGGCTTGTCGTCCCACACGACCTTGTCGAAACCCTTGTTGCCTCCGTGCAGATGGTTGGCGTTGTTGTTGGTGGCCAGGGCGTACTCGGTGCCGTCGAGCGTGAATTTGCCCTTGGCGATCCGGTTGCCGTAGCGTCCGACAATCGCGCCGAAATAGGGGTTGTTCTTGACATAGTCTTGAAGGTCGTCATAGCCGAGGACAATGTCGCCCATCCGGCCCTTCCGGTCCGGCGTGCGGAGCGACACGACGATGGCGCCGTAGGTCATAATGTCCGCCGTCAGCCCGTTGGCGTTGCGAAGGCAGTAGAGCCGGACTTCCCTGCCGTCCGGAGTGCCGCCAAACGGCTTGACGTCAATGTTCAGACCCGCCTTCACGGCGGTGGCCGTGGAGTCCGTCGTCGAAGACTTCGCAGTCACTTGCCCGGGACGATCCGCTTTGGGCGTCATACGATGCTGCTCCCTCAATTCACAACTCGAAACCCCCATTGCCACGGCGACAAGAACGAGACCGATGAATAGCGACCTGATTCTGAGCATTGCTGGCACTCCAAATCCACACGGTCCCCGGCGTCACAAGGCCCTCCGGGAGCGGGCAAGCGTGCCATTATCTTCCGTCTGCGCCGGAAAGCAAAGGTTATCTTGCGTTTTCTTTTCACCAAAATACGAACCATTCTGAGGCTCGATTCCCAAACCGCCCGTATGACACCACTCTTCGCAAAATGGTGAAAGAAAAACGCAACAATGCGTTGTTCCACAGGAACGCCGCGCCGATAATGGACGTGATAGGGCATTGGCGATGGAATTATGATTTATGAATTACGATTCACGCATCAGCCGCGGCGAGAGCGAGAGTCACAACTCATCAATCGTAATTCGTGAGTCCGAAGACAGCTTTGGAGTGACGGTCATGAAAGCGAAAGGCCTGAAAGGTTTCACCCTGATCGAACTGCTCGTGGTGATCGCCATCATTGCGCTCCTGATGGCGATCCTCATGCCAGCCCTGAATCGGGCCCGCAACCAGGCCCGCCGGGTGACCTGTGCCAACAACCTCAAGCAGATCGTCACCAGTCTGCACATGTACGGCAACGAGTACGACGGGAAACTGCCGCTGAACGCCAACCCCGGATACTGGTGGTGGGACATCGCCTATAGCACGACCGACTACATTATCGCCACCGGCGGCGACCGCCACACCTTCTACTGCCCTTCCGACAAGAGCAAGAATGGGGACATGGCGATCGTCTGGATGTATAGCTCCGACCCGCCGATCAATGCTCGAATCGAAGATGTGTTCGAGCCTGAAACCGGCCGCGACAACCTTTACCGAGTCACCAGCTACTTCTGGATCATGGACGCCAAGACCCACAGGACGACGAAGCCGTTGGGCGTGCCGGATAGCTGGGAATGGCCCAAGAGCATGAACGTGAGGAACCCGGCGAGTGTGGAGCTCGTCCTCGACGCCACGATCAGCACCGGGACGGATGCGGAGACGGCCTCGTTTACCGAGATACGCGGGGGGCTGTTCACCCGCCACCAGATCTTTGATAGCTCGAACCATGTTGGCCATGGAGGCAGACCCGAAGGGGCCAACATCGTCTTCGTGGACGGACATCAGGAGTCACGAAACTTCAGTCAGATGATCGTTCGCCGAACCGAACTGCCGGTTCACTGGTGGTAAAAAGAGAGATCAAGAGTCAAAATGCAAAAATCAAAAGCAAACGCCTTGGGCGTGCTCTCTCAGTTTTGATTTTTGATTTTGATGTGGGTTGGAGGGTTATGGTTGGATGGGTTTTCGTGTAGATAGCGGTGTCGAGCCGCCGCCGAACCACGGTTCGCCGAGCGCCGCGGGTGGCATGCCGCGCCACGTGCCGGACGCACGCGACGGCATTCCTGTTGCGCTTGATGTCTGCCCCTGCCCTACCGGCGAGACAACCACCACAGCGGATGTTCCGCCAATTATGCGCTGTCGTTCCGGGCAACCATGCCCGGTGTATGGCTGCACTCTACAACTGCAGCGATCCAGGGAGTGATCCTTAGACTGATCTGCATGAGGAAAGGAGCAATGCTATGAGCAAGCAACTGACGTGTCTGGTGTTGATTTTCGCGGCGCTCGGCCCGGCCGTGACTGCGCAGGCGGCCGAGCTGGCCCACCGTTGGAGCTTCAACGGTGACCTCGCCGATTCCGTCGGAGGCCAGGACGCCGTGATCGTGGACCTGGGCGCCAATGACGCTGTCCTGTCCGATACGGATGTGGCTCTCGCCGGCGGCGCCAAGGACAGCTCAGACTACATCGACCTGGCGGATCACATCCTGAGCAGCCTCGGCGACTCGGCTACCATCGAGGTCTGGGCCACGCAAGTCTCCGTGCAGAACTGGTCGCGACTCTGGGATTTTGGCAGCAGCACCACCCACAACGTCTTCATGAGCTGGACGAACGCCACAACGCTCACTGAGGACCGGGTGGAATGGGTCGGTCCCAGCGGAACCAACACGCTGAACAGCACGAACGCCCCCTACACTCTGGGGACGGAGTTCCACGTCATCTGTGTGTTCGACGGGGCCACGGTGAGCTGGTACTCGGCATCGGCCGATGCCGCCGATCTGGGGGCAGCGAAAGGCTCGTTCCAGACCGCGAACCGGCTGTCCACCCTGGACGATACAAACTGCTGGCTGGGCCGGTCTCAATGGGGCGACAATACCGCCAACGCCCGCTTCAACGAGTTTCGCCTGTGGAAAGGCGCCATGACAGCCGCGGAAAGGGAGACCTCGCACGATCTCGGGCCGGATGGGTTCAAGGCTAAGACGGCCTACAATCCCTCTCCCGCTGACGCTGCCACGGACGTGCAGCGCGGCGTGAGCCTCAGTTGGGGCGCGGGGGGTACAGCGGCGACGCATGACGTCTATTTCGGCACGTCCCTGGAGGACGTCACCAACGCCAGCCGGACCAACTCGTTGGGCGTGCTGGTCCGCGAAGGCCAGGACGCCAACTCCTATGATCCGCCTGCCCGCCTCGATCTGGGGCAAACCTACTATTGGCGGATCGACGAAGTCAACGCAGCGCCCGACTACATGATCTTCACGGGCAAGGTCTGGCACTTCACCGTGGAGCCTTATTCCTATCCGATCCCGAACGTCACCGCTACCGCTTCCAGCGTCCACAGCACGGGGACGGGACCGGAGAAGACCGTCAATGGCTCCGGCCTTGATGCCGACGGTCTGCATTCCACGATCTCGAACGACATGTGGCTCAGCAAGAACAAGGCGCCCGAGCCGGCGTGGATTCAGTTCGCATTCGGCAAGTCGTACAAGGTGGACAAGATGCTCGTCTGGAACTCCAACCAGTCCATGGAAGGAACGATTGGCGTCGGAGCCAAAGACGTCACGGTGGAATACTCCTATGACGCCGAGAACTGGATACCTCTGGGCGACTTTGAGTTTGTGCAAGCCTCGGGAGAAGGCCCCTGTGCAGCGGATACCGTGGTGGATTTCGCCGGCGTGGGCGCGACATACGTGAGGTTGACGATCCACAGCAACTGGGGCGAACTGCTGAAGCAATATGGCCTGAGCGAGGTCCGCTTCCTGTATGCTCCCGTGGCGGCCAGAGAACCCAGCCCGGCACCGGACGCCAGCAACGTCTATCCGCAGGTAACCCTCGGTTGGCGGCCCGGACGCGAGGCTGCCTCGCACGAGGTGTATCTGGGTACGGTGATCGATGACCTCGCCCTTGCGGCCACCGTCTTACAGCCCAGCTACGACGCCGCGACCGATTTGCTCAAGACCTACTACTGGCAAGTTGTCGAGGTCAATGACGCCGCAGAGCCGAATGCCTGGGCGAGCGACGTGTGGAGCTTCTCCACAGCGGAATACATCGTGGTCGATGACTTCGAGAGTTATACCAACCTCTCGCCCAAGAGAGTGTTCCAGGCCTGGATTGACGGCCTGGGCTTCTCCCCGGATGAGTTCTTCCCCAATGGCGATCCCGGCAACGGCACCGGTGCTCTCGTCGGCTACGATCCCGAGGCCGGTAATATTATGGAGATGGGTCTGGTGCATGGCGGCAGGCAATCGATGCCGCTGTACTATGACAACAACGCCGCTCCACGATACTCGGAGACGGAGCGGACCTTCACACCCGCGCAGGACTGGAGCAAGCACGGTATCACGACACTCGTCGTGTACTTCCGGGGCGATCCGGCCAACACCGCCGCACCGCTGTACGTCAAAATCAACGGCACGAAGGTGCTCTTCAATGGCGGCGCCCCAAGCACGGCGTTGCCGGTGTGGAAGCAATGGAACATCGATCTCGCCTCCGTCTCGGGCGCGAATCTCAAGAGCGTCAAGACGCTCACGATCGGTGCGGGCAACGGCTCCTCCAGCGGGACGGGAACGATCTTCATCGACGATATCCTGCTGTACGCAGCCCCGCCACAAATCGTGACCCCGGCCGACCCGGGCGCCGGCAGCCTGGTGGCGCTGTATGCGATGGAAGGCAACCTCCAGGACAGCTCGGGTAAGGGCAACCACGGCAGCACCTCCGGCGAGCCCTCCTTTGTCGAGGGGCAGGCCGGCTATGGCCAGGCGATGAATTTCGATGGAACGAATGACTACGCGGTTCTGCCCATCGGCACGCTGTTGAGCACGCTGGGCAGCTCGACCCTCGCCATCTGGGTGAACTACGCCGACGTCGGCAATGCCTGGCAGCGAATCTTCGATTTCGGCACGGGCGCGACGGTCAATATGTTCCTGACCGCGGAGAATGGAGCCACAATGAGCCCGCGGTTCGCCATCACGACCGGCAGCTACACTACGGAGTCATTGGTGACTGCGCCCGCCGCACTGGGGACCGGCTGGCACCACCTGGCTATCGTCATCGATGCCGCGAATATGACGCTGCGGCTGTACGTGGATGGCACATCGGTGGCCAGCGGGCCTACGGTGGTGCTTCCGAAGGACCTGGGCGTCATGACCCAGAACTGGCTGGGCCGGTCGCAGTATACGGCCGACCCGTTCTTCACCGGTGTCATGGACGACTTCCGCATCTACAACCGTGCTCTGTCGGATTCCGAGATCCGTTACCTTGCAGGAGATCGATAAGCCGCGTTGCCGAAGCAACGTGGTTTCGGAATTCACATTAGTAGAACCTCAGACTTGGAGGAATGGCTATGTGTAAGAGACTGATTTGTCTGACAACCGTACTTCTGCTGCTCGCACCGGCGCTGGCCGGCGCCGCCAGCCCGGCACCGGTTGGCTGGTGGAAGCTGGACGAGACGTCCGGCACGACCGCCGCCGATGCCATCGCCGGCAACGACGGCGTCCTGACGGGAGACCCGGTCTGGGTCGACGGGGCGTTCAACGGCGGCCTGCAGCTCGATGGCGCCGATGACTTCGTGACTCTGCCCATCGGATCGCTCGTCAACACTCTGAGCGACATGACGGTCACCGCCTGGGTAAACTGGTCCGGGGCCGGCGGCATCTGGCAGAGAGTCTTCGATTTCGGCTCGGGCACCGGGGTCTACATGTTCCTCAGCCCGTCCACCAGCGCCAACACGTTTCGGTTTGCGATCCGGACGGCGACCGTGGGCGAGCAGGTGGCCGAAGCGCCCGCCATCCTGCCCACCGGCTGGCACCACGTGGCGGTGAGTATCGACTCGGCCACGATGACGATCCAGTTGTACCAGGACGGCGCGCTGGTCGGCAGCGGTGCCACCACGCTCCTGGCCAAGGACCTGGGCGTGACCACCCAGAATTGGCTGGGCAAGTCCCAGTGGCCGGACCCTCTCTACAACGGCGTTCTGGATGAATTCCGGATTTATGACTGCGTTCTGACCGTGGACGAGATCGAGGAAGTGATGATCGGCGGCTACGGCCTGGCCAGCGCCCCCAGTCCGGCCCAGGGCGCGACCGGTCTGCTGCCCGCGGTTACTCTCAGTTGGAAGGCCGGACAGGACGCCAAGACGCATGATGTGTACTTGGGCACGGCCAAGCAGGACGTGATGAACGCCGACAGTGCCAATCCGCTGGGCGTGCTGGTCAGCGCCGGCCAGTCAGGAACCACTTATAACACGGTCCCGCTGGCGTTCGGAACCACGTACTATTGGCGAGTCGACGAGATCGGCCCAGAGCCGGACTTCACCGTCTATGAGGGCGTTACTTGGCGGTTCCAGATCGAGCCCTATGCGTTCACGATGGCCAAAGCCAACATCCAGGCCACAGCCTCCAGCGCGGACAGCGACAAGATGGGGCCCGAGAAGACCATCGACGGCTCCGGCCTCAATGCCAACGATGAGCACTCCACCCTGGAGACGGATATGTGGCTGAGCTCCGCCAACGGGCCGGAGCCGGCCTGGATCCAGTACGAGTTCGACCAGGTCTACGCGCTCAGCGAGATGCTGGTCTGGAACTCCAATTCAGCAATGGAGTCCGTCGTCGGTTACGGCGCCATGAGCGTAACCGTGGAGTACTCCGTGGACGGCGTTGACTGGACCAGTATGGGCGAAGTGGAATTCATCCAGGCCCTTGGTGAGGAGAACTACGCGGCGGACACGATCGTGGATTTCAGGAACGCGGCCGCCAAGTTCGTCAAGCTGACGATCAACACAAACTGGGGCGGCATATTCCCGCAGACCGGCCTGAGCGAAGTACGATTCCTGTACATCCCGGTCAAGCCGACCAACCTCAGTCCCGCTTCCGGAACGATGAACCTGGAGAGCCCGGTCACGTTGAGTTGGCGTCCGGGCCGCCAGGCCGTGACGCACGAGGTCTGCCTGGGGACCGACAAGGACAACCTGCCGGTCGTCGCCACGGTGACCGGGCCGACGTACCAGGCGACTGTCCAGATGGACAAGACCTATTACTGGAAGGTGGTCGAAGTCAATGACGCCGCGGTTCCCCCGAGGTGGGAAAGCGCTGTCTCGAGTTTCTCCACCGCGATCGTCCCCAAGGATCCGGGCACGGGGAACCTGACACACCAGTACAGCTTCAACGACGGCACCGCCGACGACAGCGTCGGAGCGGCCAATGGCACGCTCGTCGGCGGCGCCGCGGTTGTCGACGGCGCGCTGGTCACCACGGCCCAGGATCAGTGGATGGAAATGCCCGGCGATGTGATCGCCATGAACACGTATCAGGAAGTGACCATTGCCGCCTGGTACACGCCGACCAAAGGTGGCAACCCCGGCTGGTCCATGCTCGCCTACTTCGGCGACTCGGTCAACGGCCTGGGCGCCAACGGCTACTTCATCACCTCCGCGCGCGGCGACAACGTCAGCCGCACCGCGATCTCCATCGGCGACACCGCCGCCCCCTGGGCCGCCGAGACCGGCGCCAACGGTCCCGAGTACGATGACGGCAACCTGCACTTCATGGCCAGCACGATCGACGCCACGAACATCACCCTCTACATCGACGGCGTCCTGATCGCGACCACCCCGTTGTCCGCGACCAACACCATCAGCGGCATCAGCCCGAACCTGGCTTACCTGGCCAAAGGCGGCTACACCGGCGACCCGGAGTGGATCGGGTCCATCACCGAGTTCCGCATCTATGACAAGGCCCTGTCGGCCGCGGAGGTCCTGTATCTGTCCAACACGATGCCCAAGGATCCCGGGACGAAGAACCTGACGCACCAGTACACCTTCAACGACGGCACGGCCGACGACAGCGTCGGCGAGGCCAACGGCACGCTGATCGGCGGCGCGGCGGTCGTCGACGGGGCTCTGGTCACCACGGCCCAGGATCAGTGGATGGAGATGCCCGGCGACGTGATCGCGATGAACGCCTACAAGACGGTGACGATCGCCGCCTGGTACACCCCGCAGGCCGGCGGCAACCCCGGCTGGTCCATGCTCGCCTACTTCGGCGACTCGGTCAACGGCCTGGGCGCCAACGGTTACTTCATGACTTCGGCACGTGGCGATAACGTCAGCCGCACCGCCATCTCCATCGGCGACACCGCCGCCCCCTGGGCCGCCGAGACCGGCGCCAACGGTCCCGAGTACGACGATGGCCTGCCGCACCTGATGGTCGGCACGATCGACGCCACGAACATCACGCTGTACATCGACGGCGTCATGATCGCGACCACCCCGTTGTCCGCGACCAACACCATCAGCGGCATCAGCCCGAACCTGGC
>JAFGJR010000317.1 GCA_016928975.1 Sedimentisphaerales bacterium
TGACGGCGTGACGTAAGGGTGTATAGTATGCCATAGGTGGGTCCCAATTCGGCGCCGACGTGGGTCCCTTTTACATGCCGATTTCCATCAAGTAAAATCCGGCCAATGCAGAGGTTTTTGCGGATGTGGCTGGGCACCGCTATAGCCATGCGAAACACGAACTTACGCCTCGTCGGGTGCAATGGCTTCGGTGTGTCAGTCGTCACATGACTTGCACGACCAACGGCGCTGACGCTTGACGCTAGGCCGGACTCCATGTCTCCCCCATATGCAGACGTGGGTGGGGACTCAGGCGGTAGTCGGTGTGGCCGGCGCTCTTCTGTGTTTGATGGGGTCAAGCCAGAAATCGAGTTCCGGATCTTCACAAATGCGTGAGAACCCGGGGCCTGTCGTGTAGGCGTATTTCCCGCCATATTTCCCCGTCCCCTCACACCTGTGGAGCACAAGCTGAGCTATGCGTAGCCCTGGACAGACAGTAAGAGGTATTTCTCCTAGGTTCACGATTTCGAGTGTGGGAGTACCGCAATAACCGGGAGCAATCGCAGTGGCCGTAGCTATTATCAGGCCCATACGGCCCCAAGAAGACTTACCTATCACGTAGGCTGCTAGATTTGTCGGCAGACGGATGTATTCCAATGTGGCGCCGAGGACAAGTTGTCCCGGGTGCAGTACGAATTCCCTTCCATACTCAATACGTGTCCGTACCTGATATCCGTGGAGTTGTTGGCTGAATGTCTCACGGTCCCGCCGAAGATCGAGGCAGGTCAGCTTGGTTTTCCTTATGACGATGAACTCGTTGCCCAAACGTACATCTATCGACGAGTCCTGAATCTGGTCTTGATCCAATAGCGGGGAGACCACTATGTCCCTCTTCTTGAGAAGACCTTCGAGCTCACTTTTGGCCAGGACGCCCATGCTGTTGTCTCCAGCGATTGTACATCACCTGAACATCGGATAGTTCGAGTGCACGCAGAGTCAGGCGTTCCACTCGTTGACGGCGTTTCACGAATTCGGGTACGGAGGCAACACTCTCTGGTCTTGACGGGACGCTCGACAGAAGGTGCAACCACCCTGCATTCATGATTGCCTCGAAGCTCGCTGGGCGCGAAGGGGTTACTGTGTCATCATTGGTGTTGGGTGGCAAGCCCGAGCCCAATCTGGAAGTCGCCAGGTCGCAGGCCTGCAGCCAAAAACCGGATCCACGTGCGAACGCCTTCCCATCCTTATACACCCCTGGCGCCGCCAATTGGGCTTCCGATACGCCCTCACAGCGTTTTCGCACAAACGGGCGGAGGTCGTTCAGTGATTGGTCTACCCATCGGTAGGCAATCTCTACAGTCTTGTCGGCTCCGAGGGCCTTCGCATCGTCTGCCGAAGCAGCGATTGCTTGCAGCTCTTCAATGCGCTTCTTGTAGGCTTCGACAACGGGTTTGCCGTCAATCGGGACCAGCGCCTCCAACTGATCCCAGTTAACGAGCCCGTTCAGGTGCTGCTCGACCTCCTCCAGCATGAGCCTGATTCTCCGCCTAGCCGGTGGATATCGTTGGTTCTCCGGACTCGGGACGTCGTCGAGGTTCCGCATCCCGACGATGCTGTCCAACGCAAACAGTGCCGCGAAGCCCATGATGTTGACGGCTACCAGATCTGACCCGAGTTCTTGTATGGCTCGCTGCCGGTATTCAGCGCACTCGCGCAGCTGACGAATTATCTCCTTAGATTTGAACAAAGGGGCAACCGCTTTATCGTCCTGGATTCGCTTGATGATCTCCAGTGCGAGGTAAGCTGGCATGGGAGTCTTCTCATCGCGAATGAACTCCTCTGCAATCAAATGGCCGACTTCGTGTCCCAACGCAGCATGTAAGAAAACTGAGCGGCGCTCTATGTACGGGAAAGATATGACGTGTAGAGGCGGTTTCAGTTCGCCAAAGCACTTATTGATCTGCTCCAGAGAGAGTACCTTCTTTGCAGGTTCCTTGATGGTGGCAATTATGTCGGACATGAGCATGGCATAGTTGTACCGCCATTTCGGCCGTAGAATCAGTGCGGTGCCTGGCAGGAGGCGCGTAGTAATACTCTGCAAGGGTCCGACCAGGCTCCACGGCACCTTTGATGTGACCGCTCCCTCAACATATCGAAGTGGCTCAAAGAGCCACTTCACTATGCCGTCAATTGCCCTGATCTCCAGCGCGCCCTGCTTGGCGTTGTAGGATGGTAGGCTTCGAGCGTGAACAAGATATTCAGCAAGAGCTTGAGCAATGTTCGCCAGAGCCTTGGCGAGATGAATGGGCTCGTCGCACGGAAACTCCTCGTTCTCAATCTGCTCGGAATAACGTCGCAGAGATGCCGCACGCAGTATACAGTCCCCTATCGCTCTGTCGTTGTCCATAGAGCACCTTGCGAGTCACCTATTTCGTGTCGACCTGTGTCTCCTCCGGAATACGGAGCTTCTGCGGCTCTAAGTCGGTGGTACCCTGGGCAACATCGAGATTGACCTCGGAAATTGAACTGAACAGTTCGATAACATCGTCAAGCTGGTTTGGCATTTTCCCGGAGAGCAACTTCTCTACCTTGCTCTTGGCAGAATCGAGAGTCCTTGTCACCTCCGCCTCCTTTTCTGCCAAGCGAGAGCGGACTATAGCATCAAAAGCATTCTCATAGTGTCTCAAATCCTCCATCCATTCCAAGAAGCCCATCTCGACCTCGGCGGGACCTTCAGCAGCTTTGTGCCCGGCCTGACAAGAGGAAAGGAGGTTTCTTGCTGCTTGGAGAACCTGCCTTTCATCGGGAGAAAACTCAATACTCCGTCCGGCGGATACCCTATTCAGAATCGTGGCAGTTCGACTCGCGAGAAGTGCATCCGCGTACCCTTTCGCCTGATTGTGAAATTCAGTTCCGACCATGGTTGCCTCCCTTTTTCCCTTGCCGTATTCGAATCGCCAACACAAGCACGCTGCATCGGCTCGTCAATGACTATCCAGAAAACAGCATGTCGTCGAGAGGAACAAATGGCCCGCGCTCAATCTGACCCCTGTCATCGCGACGCGAGATGGATCTCTGCGACGACATACCTGCCACTCTCGTATAGTATCGCCCTGGCAGGCATCTGGCAACAGTTTTCCCCCCTCTTCATCTAGGAATATTCCTGACTGTGGTATCTGCTTTGCTATTATCGGGCCTCTGCGTTCAAGCGGTGCGAGATGTATTTGGTGCGCACTCATGCATGTCATCCCCGCCAAGGCAGGAGCCATGCACACACCAGAGCGGCCGATTCCCACCCTTGGCGGAATGACAGAACGCCCGATAGTGTCTGCGCGCGCCGAGCGGTCTCGGAGTCATGAGATGTCATCAACTCTCGGCTATTTCACCTCCAGGGTGAAGCTTTCGGAGTGACTGTTGAATTCGGGGGCGTAGAGGCATTGGATTGTTGCTATGCCCGTTTGATATTCGCCCTTGAGCTGGATTCTTGTGCTGTATTCGAAGACGTAGGTGCCCTTGGGGAGGTAGTCCATGAAGAAGTGCGAGGCGGTGTCGCGTGTGGACTCGTAGTAGGCCAGGCCGTCCTGGTAGCGGTAACGGCTCAGGACGTTTACCGGCTCGGTGCCGCTGCCTCGCTGGTCCTTCATGTGCACGTACTCCATGTCGCGATCCACGCGCAGCTCGATCCGCACGACCAGCTCGTCGCCGACGGCCAGAGGGCCATCGACCGGGAACAGCACTTGGCCGCTGGCGGTGGTCTTCTTGATGTAGATCGCCTTGTGAAGCTGCAAGGGCGTGCCTTCGTACGGCGTGACCTTGGTCATGTCTTCGAGGTACTGCCAGTGGACGCTGCCCCAACTGACGCCTTCATCGACCTTCTTAACGGTGATCCGGCCCATTTCGGGCTTGATCTCGCTGCGGACGAATCGCTCTTCATAGAATCCGGTGCCTGCTTCAATCTGATCGGGCACGATCCACTCGCCGGCCAGGGCGACCTGGACGATGGCGTCGGAGGCCAGCATGTCCGTGCCGCGAAGCAGCAGGCTGTAGACGGCGTTGGCGGTCGCCTTATTCGTCTTCCAGTCCTGGGTCTGCTTCTGCTTGAGCAGCCAGACCCGGCAATCCTCGACCGCCTGGGCGTCGCCCATGACCTCGTCGAATGCCTCGATCATCATCGCCTGCGTCTCGATCGGTGCGTGATACCACCACCAGCTTCGCTCGGTATCGCGCCAGTACATGCCCATCTCCTCGCTGGCGACGCTGAACTCCTTGATCGACTTCATGATCGCCTCCGGCGTCTGTTTGTCGCCGAAGCGCTTGAGGCCGATGGCCAAGTGCGCCTGGGACTGTCGCCACAGGCTCAGCCAGTACTTGGCCCCCTGGCCGAGCCAGTAGTTGACCGCCTCCTGGTTCGCCGCGGCGACGGGCTTGTCGGTCAGGAAGAAGCTGCGGCCGTAGAGGTAGTAAGCGATCAACGGGCTGAGGTGATTGTCGTTCGGGTCGCCGTACCGCAGGACATCGCGGTATATCTGGTCCATCCAACTATCGAGCGCGTTTAGAGCGTTGACGGCACAGGTAACGTCGAGCTGCTGGAGGCCGAGATGGCGCAGGCGGCCGAAACCGGTGACGATGTAGAGCGTGATGTACTCGTTGCCTCGGCAGCCTGGGAACCACGGCCACAGGCCGCTGCTGTACTGTCGCTGCTTGAGCTCGAACAGCGCCCGGCTGGTCTCGTCGCTAAGCCGGTTCTGATCGAACAGGATGCCGACGTTCTTGCGGGCTTCGGATTCGCTGATCGCCTGGCGGACCCACGGCGTCTCCTCCAGGGCGACGCTCTTGAGGTCCTCATTCTTCTCCAGAGGACTGTCCAAAGCCGGCGTGTTCTTCCACTGATCGAAGATCCGCCGGATTTTCGGATCGGAATTGGCGATATACGCCGCCAGCGAGTTGGCGTAGAGCCGGTTGAAAATCTGGTCGGTGCACTCGTAGGGGTGCTCCATGAGGTACGGCAGCGTCATGACGGCGTACCAGGCGGGTTGCGACACCATCTGCACCGTGAGGCTCTGGTTCAGCAGCGTATCGGAGGAGCCGGAGTTGAGCAGCTTGGTGAACTCGAAGTCCTTGGTCTGCGGGCCGCGAACCGGCAGGGGCAGCGACTCGATCACGAGAATCCTGCGACTGAGCACCGGCAGGTAGCCTTCCTCGCCGTCGCCG
This sequence comes from Sedimentisphaerales bacterium, assembly GCA_016928975.1. The sequence goes on from JAFGJR010000317.1 coordinate 5,191, forward strand.
AGCCGCGTAGTCGCGCCGACCGCTCGGTAGATGAGCATCTCGCAGCCGTCGGGGATGGTCAGTCGCCACGAGTAGGTCCGCGACTCCTGGCTGGGCACGTCGAAGTCCTGCTCGTTGGACGCGTTGCCCAGCGCTTCATCGCGGGATTCCAGTGTGCGGGCATCCAACAGCGTGAGCATGACCCTGCCCGTCTGCCGGGCGGCGGACTGGTTCGTGACTTTCACCGTGAATTCGATGATGTCGCCTTCGCGTACGAATCGCGGCGGGTTGGGCTCGACCATCAGGTCCTTGGCGGTCACCGTCGTGTCCGTCAGGTAGCCGCTGCGCATCTGCTTGTCGTGAGCGAAGCCCAGGAACTTCCACTGGGTCAGCGCCTCCGGCATCGTGAACTCCATCCGGACCGCGCCCTGGCCGTCGGAGACGAGATGCGGGAAGAAGAACGCGGTCTCGTCGAGGTTCGTTCGCGCCGTCACCTGGCTGAGGTCCGGCCCGGCCTCGGTTGTCGAGCCTGCATTGGACGTCTCGGCGGTCGGTGGCGCAGCGCCCGGCGCCGGCTCCGTGTAGCTGGCATCGTCACCGCCGCCTCTCTTGAAGGTTGTACTCCCGCCGTAAGCTGTCCCCATCCAGGGTATGATCTCATCCGGGAAGCTGCGATAGGAGAGAGTCACTGCCTTATAGAACGTGTTCCAGTGGCTGATGGCGGTGAACGACAGCACGCTGTTCTCGAACCGGCTGCTCAGCCGGCTGGTCTCGCTGCGGAACCCGCTGAGACTGTGCATCCAGTCGTGCTTGAGGTACTGGTCCAGCGACGCGTCGTACATCGCGGCCACCATCTCCGCGACCGCCTTGCTCGCGTCGGGCCCGGTGATGATCGCGGTCCACGTCTCCTTCTGTCCCGGCTCCAGCAGCGACGTGAAATGCTCCCACGCGACATTCAGTTCCTTGTTTGTCCAGGGCACGCTGACGATCTGTTGATTGATGTACGCCCGGTTCTCGCGCACGTATGTGACGCGCAGAGTGAATCCGCCGCGCATATCCTCTGTGACTTCCTGCGTGATCCGCTCCTGCGTTCGGTTCGGGTCGGTCCACCAGGCGCGCAGGACCTGGCCCCGGCACTCGAGCTCGACATAGGCGCGACCGGTGTCGTAGCCGGTGCCCCACAGGGCGGTGAACGTCTCGCCCGGCTCGACCGACCAGCTCGGCGCGGCGAAGTAGTTGGCAACGCGCACGTTGAAATGGTTGGCCTCAGGGTCCACCACTTGGATCGTCTGCTGGGCGGTGACCGGCTTTCCGAAGCGGTCTTGAGTCGTCAGCATCGCGCGGTAGATGCCGGCCCCCAGAGGGACCGTGATCGTGGCCCGGCCCTCGGTATTGGTCTTGAATGTCTCGTCACTGACCAGCTCCGCCAGGTCCCACGCATCGGGATTGGAGGCGTCGGGCACACTGGACGCCGTCAGCGGGGCACGGATGACCTTGTCCGGCTGCTGGAGCGCGTACAGGCGGATTGTGCCTTCCGCCGACTCGCCCTGGCCGTCAAAGGTCCGGGTCGTGATCGTCAACTCGACGGGTTCATCCGCGACCTGCCAGGCGTTGGCGTAGACGGACGCCTGCAAGGCCGTGTACCCGGCGTGGACCGTGCGGTCGGCGGAGCGGGTCTCGCCGGTGGTGTCCGTCACGTCGGCGTGGACCTGGAAGTCGAAGATTGGCTCATCCTCTTCCAGCACGGACAGGTCCGGCTTGGCGATGAAGCGGACTTCGAATGTACCGTCGGATTGTGTCACGGCCTCGCCGTGGGCGATGGCCTGCGACGAGGAGCTGGGCATGCGAGCCCACCAGCGCCAGGCAGGGAACCGCACCGCGCGCACGACGCTCCAGGCGACCTTGGCGCCGCCGACGGAGGCGCCGGTGTACGCGGTGGCCTTGCCCGGCACGACCACTTCTTCGTCGAGCTTGGGCGCCTGGGCGGGCGCGTCGAGTTCGGCGTAGAACTTAGGCCGCTTGTATTCCTCGACGTTGAAGTATGCGGCGCCGGACGAGGTAACGATGGACATCTGGCCCGTCAGGCGGTCTCGCGGCGCGATGAAGCTGCCGCTGAAGGCTCCGTAGTCGTTGGTCGTGTGTTGCTGCGTGGCGATCAGTTGGTAGTTGGCGTCGCGGAAGGACACCGTCACCTTTGTGCCCGCCAGTGTCTGGTAGCTGTCCTGCACGGTGTCCGTGCGGATGCAGATGCCCTTGTAGTGGATGGTCTGTCCGGGCCGGTAGAGCGACCGGTCCGTGAAGAACACGGTCCGTTCCGAGACGCCCGGGGAGGTGTAACCGGTGTTAGTGTAGTAGGTGCTCGCGCTGACCAGTCTCTGGTCCCCGAATTCAGCGACGAGCAGGAAGTTCTCGCTCTTGCCGTCACGGCAGGCGAACTGGAACAGGCCATTCTCGTCAGTCTGTGCTGTGTCGGCGGGCAGGTATCGCGCCGTGGAACCGTCTCGCTCGTAGAACCAGCGTGTGACCTTGGCGCCGGTGATCGGCTCGCCGCTGCGGGCATCGAGCACGAATCCCTCGACCGTGCCGGTCTGACCGATCGTGCGCACCACCAGGGCCAAGTCGCTGACCCATACCGTCGCCGCGCTGATCTGGTTGTCGTTGCGCCGAAACGCAGGGTCGTGACTGGCCAGAATGTAGTACGTGCCGCGGGCTAAGCCCTTGGGCGCCGGCAGCTTCTCGGTCCGCTGCTGGTAGTCCTGCGTGGCAGGCAGCGTCGCACTCCACTCCAGCACGGGCTTGGCGTTGAGCGCGGTCGTGAACTGCTCCTCGCTCAGACTGGAATACCAGTAGGGTCGCTGGACAAGACTCTCGAAGTCCGCCGGCACGGCCCGGAAGTAGACCCGCGTCACGTTGCGGTAGGTGACCGCGATGTCCGGCAGGGGCTCATTCCAGACCCGCTCTGTCTGGATCGAAACGGACTTGCCCTCGATCTGCTGGATCAGGTTGTAGCACTGGATGCCGCCGATGCTCGCGGGCCAGGTGTCCCATCCCTCGCTGGCCAGCTCGCGGGCGCGGACATAGTCCCCCTGTGCGTACTCCGCATTTGCCCACAGGTACAGCGCCCGGGCACTGAGCTCGTGACCGCTCCATTGGTCCACGAAATCCCCCAGGGCCGCCTCGTAGAGGTCGGCCTTGTCGGGTCCGAGGGCCTGGTTGTAGCCGAAGCTGAGCCGGTAGAGCTCGGCGTCGAGGAAGGCGGTCTTGTCCCTGTCGTCCTGATGGAAGCTGAGCAGGGCTTGATAGAGCTTGATTGCCTTGAGCTTGGCGGATGCGGTGTCCGAGGTCTGCGGCTGCCACGCGAGGAACTCCTCCACCGGCGCGAAGACGCCGCTATCGGCCATGATCTCGAACGTGTCCTGCGGCAGAGCGCCCGCCTGCTCGCCGGAGCTGTAGAACGTCAGAGCGTCGTGCACCAGGAAGTCGTAGAGCGTCGGCCGGTACGTGTCGGGCACGGTCCCTTTTTCCAGCAGGTCGTCCCACAGGCCGATGGGCGTGGTCTTGAGCAATGTAACACAGCCGCCCTCGGCTGTGGGCTCTGAGGGGTCACCCCCGGGGGCGGGGGTGCTACATAGAGCCAGCGTGAATTGCTTGTCGATCTCCGCGAGGATGCGAGCCAGGTCCCAGGTCAGGATGTCTTCACCCGGCGCCTCCGCGGTGGCGGTCCGCTGCAGGAAGCGGTATCGGTTCTGCTGGAAATAGAGCCAGTACCAATGCCCCAGGACCGCTTCCATCACCGGTTTCATCGGTTCCGGGGCGTTGGCGATCTCGTCCTGGAGCCGGACGATCATCTCCTCGGCCTTGCCTCCCTCGATCCGGCCCTCCTGGGCGATCTTGAGGCAGACGGCCTTGGTGGCCTCCGCGTAGGCTTGGTCCTGGATGGCCCCCGGAATGATCTGGTCCAGCAGGTCGATGGCGGTCTTGGGCAGGCCCTTGCCGATCGCGTCATTCACCTGCGTCCACAGCGGGTCCCGCGAGCCCGCCAGCGCGACATTGACAAAGAGCCCAACGATGATGCCGACAACTACCCACGTCCGTTTCATAGCGAAACCTCCCCAGTTCATCTATGATTTACGATCTTCGGTTCATGATTGAACAACGGCCGAATGCCTCAATTACAAATCTGAAATCGCAAATCACAACTCTTGCTGCTCTTCCCTGACCTTAGGTCACATACGTATTATCGGAATTATTCCCACACGAATCAATCTTCTTCGTCACACACAACCCCCTCCCACCGCAGCCGCGGATAGTCCCGGCCCTCGCAGATCATCCAGACCTCCTCAAAGTCCCACCCGGCGTCGAGGAACGTGCGCGCGACGACCAACTCGGACGTGGGCTTCGCGAACGACGCCGGCGGGTCCGGCTCCACGTTGGCCACTCCGTCCATCGTGCCAGCCAAGGCGGCATCCCAGAAGCATGAAGTGATACCGGCGTCTCCTCGCACGCTACCGATGAGCGCCCCGGACCTTGATTGACCGCTGAGTGAGCCTGCGAAGTAGCACTGGTCAACGGTGCCGCCGAGCTTTCTGCCGACGAGTCCGCCCACCTCTACATCCCCATCGACATCAGTCCTCGCGTAGCATAACGCGATAGCGCCAAGACTCTGTCCGATGAGACCTCCCACGCCCTGGCCACCCGTGGCGGCACCGGTGGAGAAGCACTCGTCGAGTCTGCCCGACGGTCCGGCAAGGCCCACCAAGCCCCCGACACAGAACCCCCCCGATACGGCGCCCGATGAGAATGACGCTGCTATCTTCCAGTCGTTGCGTCCCACGAGTCCTCCAGCGGCCGAGTCGCCCGAGGTCGTACACACGGCGTCGCAACGCTCAATGGCACCGGCGTTGTCTCCAACAAGTCCCCCGACGAAACTGTTGCCCGATACTATGCCGTCCACCCGGCAGTCAGAGAGCACCGTGCTGTTGGATCCGACAAGACCGCCCACGTTCGTCTTACCGATCACGTTGGCATCCGTGACGGTACACTGCGTGACAAGTTCTGCGGAGACGGAGCCTGCCAGGGCTCCCACGTTCTCTGATGTCGGCGCCTCGACGTGGGGGGTGACTAGAACGACGTTGCGAATCTGTCCGCCGTTCGTCACGGCGAACATGCCCACGTCGTCCCCTGCGTCGCGGCGGATCACCAGACCCGCGACGCTCTTGCCTCGCCCGTCGAATGTGCCCGCGAAGGGGAACAGCCGCGATCCAATTGGGCGGAACGACTCGCCTCCGAGGGCGATGTCCTCAACGAGAGCAAAGTGCGAATTCATGAGCCGCAGGTTGTCGTCGATCGAATTGAGTTGCCCGGCTGTAGCGATAAGGAATGGGTCCGATGCCGCCCCCGTCCCGCCCGCAAAGGTCGGCAGAACCGGCCAAGGTCCCAACTGCCAGGCGAGCACCGGGTACCCGCCTTGTGCAGGCATCGCCCACACGTCGAGCGGCCCGCCGGCACTGCCAGGAAAGTCCCATCCGGCGTCGATGAATGTATTCGGATCGTGCATCTGGAAGGTTGTCCGCCCCAGGCCGCCGTAACCGGCCGTGCCTCCGCCGGCCTCCTTGTCCCAGAAGCATCGCAGGACTCTCGTTTCCCAACTTGTCCTGACGGCTTCGTCGAGCCCTCCAACGCCCACACTCCCATCGGAGCGAGTGGCCGCATAGCATTCCTCGATCCGGCTGCCGTGCCCGAGCGACCCAACCAGCCCGCCAACCTTTTCTCGCCCGGACACCTGTCCGAGGGCATAGCAGTATGCAATGGTGCCCGAGGAACCGATGTCGCCCCTGATGAACCCGTTCTCGCCTGTCAGGCCTCCGACGCTATTCTGTCCCGACACCACGGCATCGGCAAAGGAATACACGATCTGGCCGCCGTTTCGCCCGACCAGGCCGCCGACAGAACGTGTACCGGCCACCGCCGCCCCGGACGCGCACATGACGACCCGCCCGTGATCGCGGCTGATGCCGACGAGGCCGCCGACGAAGTTCTTGCCTTGGACCCGGCCGCGGGATTCGCAGCCGGTGACTTCCGCCGTGTTGTAGCCGATAAGCCCGCCCACATTCGTCTGCCCGGAGACTGTGCCTTCGGCAACGCAGCCCTGCGCCAAACCATGACACAATCCCGCCAGTAGCCCGACCGATTCATCCCCCTGTACAGACCCCGTCACGCAACAGGTGACAAGCGTGCCCTCGCATTGGCCGGCCAGACCGCCGACACCGCTGCCGCCCCGGACTCGCATTTCCTCCAATCGCAGGTTGCGGATGCACCCATCCCAGAAGACCTCCCCGAAGAGGCCCACCTTCTCCTGCCCGGGCCGAGCGTCGATGGTCAGGTTTCGGATGGTGTGACCACTCCCGTCAAAGAGGCCACGGAAGAACAGCTTGGAAGGGTCCCATTCAGCCCCGGAGGGTGGCGGCGTCCAAGGCGAGATCACCGCGTCATCAAAGGTCCGGCCGCGGGGAAGATTCGGATCGAGATCAATGTCGCTGACCAGGACGAAGCTCTTGTCCAGCAGATTCGGGTCGGAGCCTATGGAGACCAACTGCTCGGCGGTGGCGATTTGGTAGGGATCGTCGGCGGTGCCGGTGCCGCCGGCGAATTCTGTGGCCCCTGCCGCGACGGACAGGGCCAGGATGACTATGAGGGCAGGGCGGGCGAGCGTGGGGCTTTCGCTCCGGTAGTTTCTCCGCTGCAATGCCATGTCCGTCCCCTCAGGGTGCCAATGAGACAATAGTAGCCGACGAAGGCACCCGTGTGCCTTCAACGCGCAAACCTGTACTGGCAGGCCCCTGTGCCTGCCCTGGGCGACCACAGGGGGATCGCCCCTTCGCGAGGGCGGCCGGTTATGACATGGCGTACTTACGTATGATAGCGAATCGTATCTATATGATGGTGCTTCAGCGGCCCACCTTCGACGTACTCTACTATACCAAAACGACTTGGCTTTGTATACGCAAATCCGCCGGGCGTGTTCGAGTCTATTCCTCACACACCGCCCCCTCCCACCGCAGGCGCGGGTAGTCTTTGCCCTCGCAGATCATCCAGGTATCGATGAAGTCCCAGCCGGTGAAGCTGGCCTGCTGTTTCATCTGGGAGGCCGTCAGTGCCGTGCCCAACCCATTGTCCGGCCCGCCGCCATCTTGGGGGGCGAGGAAGAAGCACGATTCCTGTACGGCCTCCACGATGGCCAGGCCGATGAGACCGCCGACGTTCTGCTGTCCTGTCACGGAGCACGCGGCGTAACATTCACGAACCGTGCTATCGGCCGCCGGGTCGGCGGATACTGTGATTTGCGACTGCGCCAGGACGGACCGGACAGGGAGATACCTGCCGTTTCTCCCGAGAAGCCCCCCGACATTAACGGACCCGCGAACGCTGCCTGTCGCATAGCACGCCTCTACGACGGCCGATGCGTACATATTCTGGCCCACAAGGCCGCCCACACACTGGCCGCCTGAGACATCCACATCGCGGGCACAGCAGCGAACGACGGCGCCCATGTTGTTGCCGACCAACCCGCCGACGTCCGTGCTGTCGCTGGCAGGCTGGATTCGGCCGCTGAAGCGGCAGTCCATCAGTTGTCCGTGGACGTTGTTGTGGCCGACCAACCCGCCGATTCCAGCGGAGCCGCCCAGGATGTAGCCGGAGGCCGTGCACCTGACCACTTGCCCGTCGTTCTCGCCAGCCAGAAGGGCGATGGTGGAGTAGCCTGCCGCGCAGAGTGTCGCTTGATCCACGGTCAGATCGTGTACGGAGCCGCCCGATTCCACTCTTGCGAACAGCGCACACCCCATGCCGGAAGAGGCTGGGATGATGACCTGCAGGCCGCGAATCGTGTGGCCGTTGCCGTCGAAGTCGCCGAAGAGCTGGCGGATCAGCGCGCCTGGGTACACATAGCCGCTCAGGTCGATATCGGCGGTCAGGATGAAATGCTGGTTGGCGGGGATCGTCCCGTCGTAGAGGCTGTCGAGCTGGCCGGCGGTGGCGATCTGATAGGGATTCGCTCCGCTTCCGTCGCCGGCGTTCCAACCGAAGCCGTACCGGCCGAGACTGACGACGATTCCTACGCGGCTGCCCACAGGCAGATAGCCGACCGGCCTGGCCACGATGACCTGACCTTTGTCCACTTGCCGAACCGTCCCGGCGTCTGATACGAATTGAGGCTTTGCGTAGTCGTACGTCACGCCATTCGGTTCGAGGCCCATTGTCTCCAATACCAGTCCCGCCTGCTCGGGGCTGAGTCCTGATACGTCCGGCACGCCAACGAACCCTGTGATCTGCGTTTGCCAGGTGAGGACCGGGTACCCGTCGGGAGGCATGAACCAGTGACCCATCGGACCGTCGTTGGCGTCGCCGTAGAAGTCGAAGCCCACGAAACTGGACGGCTGCTTCATCTCTTCAGGCGAGAGCGGCACCCCGTACCCCTCGTAGGAGCTACTTGTCTGTCCTGGTGCTTTGCTGGAGTCCAGGTAGTAGACATACCGCACGGTCTTTCCGGCGGACGCGGCGGCGGTGACCTCAAACGCCCGAACGCGCGTGGCTGGCGAGGGTCTGGCCTGGGAGGGCGTCGTGCTGTAGCTGGATAGAATGGCTCCGGTGTTGAGGACGACCAGGCCATCCATATATATGCTCAGGCTCGACCCTGTTGCATGGCAATTCACGATGGTCCCGGAGTTGTCGCGCGCGATGCCGGCGCCGGACTGGCCGGCAATGGTCATGGCGGTGGAGCAGCTCTCGCGGATCCGACCGGTGTTGTAGCAGGCCAGTCCCCCGGCCAGAGGGGCGGACACGAAGCTGTCGGTGGCGCAATACTGGATCGTCCCCTCGTTCCTGGCGACGAGGCCGCCCGCCTGCTGGTCGCCGTAGACGAGCCCGCCGGACTTGCACAGTATGACCCGCCCGGTTGCCTCATTGAGTCCGATCAGTCCGCCGACGGTGCTTCCGAGGACGTCGCAATCCGCCTGACATCCGGCTACGACTCCCGCGTTGCGTCCGATCAGTCCGCCGGACTGGAACCCTGTGACAATGCCGGTGGCCGAGCAGCCGACCACAGTGCCGTAGTTCACCCCGGCCAGGGTGCCGCAGAAATAGCTGCTCGTGGCGGAGTCTTGTGACTCGACGATGACCACGTCCTCCAGGCGCAGATCACGGACGACGCCCTCCTCGGCGATCATGCCGATGAACGCGGCGTAGGTGTAGGTGCTGTAGCGTGTCTTGAAGAGCACGCAGTTGCGGATCACGTGCCCGCCGCCGTCGAAGGACCCATGCAGCCGGCTGTCCTGGCCCGCGCGGGTCCTCGGCGTGGACCATTGAATGACGGCTCCCTGGAAAACCGTGCCGCCGGGCAGGTTCGGGTCCAGGTCAATGTCCGCCGTCAGGAGGAAATGCTTGTCGTACAGGCTCGCATCCGAGCTGATCGCAATGAGCTGCTCGGCGGTAGCGATCCTGTACGGGTCGTTCGGTTCCCCCGTCCCGCCGGCGAATTCGACGGCCCACGTGACCGTGCAGAGCCCCAGGATCAGGATGACTACGACGGCGGGACACACTACCGGATGACTTCTCGATGACGCCATGTTCGTGCCCTCCAAAAACATAGAAGAATAGTATGAAGACGCGTAAAGGCACGCCGCGTGCCTTCTTTCCATGATGCGGCAATATGGGAGGCTCAAGCACGCCCCGGCGCACGCCATAGCGGCGCAATCAAGACCGGGCCCTTACGAGCCTACTCTTGACGCGCACATTGAACCCCTGCGAAGGCTGGACCGGTATGATATGAAGCGTTGAACTATGATGGCGGATATACAATTATAATAGCGTTGCTGTGGTCCGCCCACGCCGTATAGTATTGTACCACTCCTCCCGGCGAATGCAACAGAAATTCCCAACCAAAAGTCTGAGATTCTCAAATTTGCAGTCTGAGATCCGGGTCTATTCCTCGCGCCGCACCCCCTCCCACCGCAGCCGAGGATACTCCTTGCCCTCGCGGATCATCCAGACGTTTTCGAAGTCCCAGCCGAAGGTGCGGAAGGCCTCCGCACTGCGCATCTTCGCTGGCGTCTCCAGGAGCCTCATGACAGCATTGGCGGCGTGCGGGCCTCCTTCTGTCACCTCTGCGAAGCGTGTCCTCGACCCTCGATCCGGTCGAGGGCAGGGCGTGATCCGGGAGCACCGGTCCAGGAACACTCTGGTGCCGCCTTTCCCACAGTTCTATACATTGTATAAAAAAAAACACTTTTATAAGACTTTCCGCTTGACAAACTGTAATGGGCACCATAGGGTGAATTGCGCCAAGTTCCACGGAGGGAGCAAGAACCATTTCCATGATCCTGGGCAGGTGATTGGCGTAAACGCAAGGGACTGTACGGAGTGAGAGTTCTTGAAGTTAGCCAGTTCATCGGGGCGCTTGTGGTGCGCGCTTACTTCGTAGGCTTGAACCCCGCGCTTCCGTGACATTAAGCATGGCCTGCGCCCTTGGCGGGTGACCACGAGGCCGCTGGCCAGGGATTAACAATGGGAAAGGAGCAGGGGTATGAAACGAATGAGCGTTCTGTTCATCACGAGCCTTTTATGGCTCGTTATCGCGCCGGTTGGGAGCGCCTCCCCCGGCACACAGTTGTTCTTCGACGACTTCTGCGGTACATCGGTCGATACGTCCAAATGGTCTGTATTTGTCGATATACATGGAGCCTATCATTGGCCACACGTTGCGGACGGGCTTCTTCATTCGCAAGGGTATCACACACGGATAGACACCATCCCCACCTTCGCGTTGACAGGTCGGACCATAACGGCCAGTGCGCTCATTCGCCTCGCCGGGGCGGACCAGAAATTTGGCTTCGCTCCGAACCCGAACGAACGTGGTGGCCCGGTCACAGGCTACTACTTTGACACGCTAGAATTGGCGGATGAGGGTGGTGAGGGACGCGAGCACTATGTTCACGCGCTAGCCTGGTTCCAGCCACCGGTCGGGTCATGGATCAATCTCTTGGATGTCGAAGTTCCTGTGACGTGGTATGAGTTTCATGAATTCGCAGTCGAGAGAACACCATCGGAGGTCATCTATTCAATAGATGGCCTGGAGGTTGCGCAGATACCACTTGTCTTCACAGGCGCGTTGCCCGTAGGAGTCTGGAATGACCGTTGGGGTTTGATGCAGACCGATTGGGTTGAGGTCACCTCCACACCAGTCCCTGCGCCCGGCGCTCTTGTTCTTGCTGGGATAGGAATGGGGCTCATTGGTTCACTGCGTCGTCGTCGGATGGTCTAACGAGTCGTTCTTTCACTGTGTGCTCGACAAGTAAACGGAAGGTCACTGGCCGATGATTGACAACTGGAAAGGAGCAGGGAGATGAAACGAGTGGGGTACTGGGGAATCATCGTATTGGCCATCGCGAACGTTGCCTCCGCTGACAACGTACGCGGCATCGACATTGAGTTCGTCACCATTGACAATCCGGGCAACCCTGGCGATACCAGGCCTGAAGCGTATCCGCCTGGCTCTGGCGCGGTCGATTACAGTTACGGTATCGGCAAGTATGAGACTACTGCTGCCCAATGGGAAGCAGTAAACACCGCTGCGGGAATTGGCAACCCAGGGGGATGGAGCGGAAATCAGCCGGTGGCGTGGGTCTCCTGGTATGACGCAGCACAGTTCTGCAACTATCTCACAAGCGGTGACAAGAACCTTGGGGCTTATCAGTTTATCGGCGCGGGCGATCATATTCCAGTTGACCGTGCGGCTGCACTGGCAAGCTATGGGACAATATATGTTCTACCGACGGAAGACGAATGGTACAAAGCGGCCTACTTCAAACCGGACGCCAGCGGTTATTCGACCTATGCTAATGGGGAAGAGAGTGTTCCGCCGCCTGACGATGGTTGGAACTACTATGGCGGCGCGTATAGCACACCTTGGAATGTCGGTACGGGCACGCAGGAGCAGAATGGCACGTTCGACATGATGGGGAATGTCTGGGAGTGGAATGAGAAGTGGTATGACGACCCCATTCCCAATACGGGCTTTCGCGGCGGCTCATATGCCCTCGAGTACTACCACCAAATTGGCTTGCCCGAAACCACCACCCTGAGTTCGTCCGACATTACCGGCGGCATCCAGGCTTGGCGTGAGGAGAGTTATGTAGGTTTTCGTGTTGTCTCCGTCTCCACACCAATCCCCGCACCTGGCGCTGTTGTTCTTGCCAGTATCGGCTTGGGATTCGTCCGCTGGCTCCATAGACGCAGAGCGCTGTAGCCCGACTTGGTAGAACGAGTCGCGTCGAACGGGCGCGACGTTCGCCTCGCAGCCCCTTGCCCCAACAATGGCGGACTCTATTCGGAAGGGCGAGGTTGGGGCGACGAGGTTGGGGTCGTGTCTTCATTATTCATTATTGGCATCGACGGCCGAGGTGCCGTCACATGTCGGGGCCAAGCGGGGTCGCGTCTTCATTATTCATTATTGGCATTGACGGCCGAGGTGCCGTCACATGTTGTGGATGAAGCAGGGACTGCAAGGGTCAGCCCTTGTTTTAAGCTCTAGGTGTGCGGCGGCGTTCGATCGTTTCATGCACCGAGCCTCCAAAGCCAGATTCCTCCCCATAGGCCTCGGTCTGTGGCGGGGGCGTTGCCTGCCATCTGGCTTCGGTTGGGGGGTGATGACGGGGGGCGGTGAAAGCAGGTCTTTCACGGGATTTCGGGGTAATCGGGGGACAGCATGGCAACTACGGCCGAAGACTCCATTTTCGTTTGGCTCATGATCCACTTGGGCCGGTCGGTTCCGGTGCGTCGCCCTGGCGTTTTCGCCAGTAGAATGGGCGACGTTTCTGATGGGCGAACGCTACGACTCGAATGCGATCCGGGTACACGGCGTAGATCAGGTTGTACGGGAATCGCCACAGAGACCTCCGCCGCACTCGCTTTCCTACTCGCTGGTAGGCCTCTGGGTCCCCCGAGATCAGATTGAGGGCTCGTTCGACCTCACCAAGCAGATCGGAACCGAGGCCGAACGAACGATCCTCATAGTATCGGGCCGCCTCGTTGACTTCCGTCTCCGCCTCACGATGGAACGTAATCGGTTTCACGAGAGGGCGGCCCTGGCTCGGCGCAACACTTGTTCGGCTGAGTCCTCGGTCGCCCGGCCCTGCTCCAATTCACTTAACCGGCGTTCCGCCTCCTCGACCCATAGAGCTTCAATCTCCGCTTCCGGCAGTTCATCCAGACTCTCGACAATCCACTTCGCAAGCGCGGCGCGGTCCTTCAGGCTCAGTTTCTTGACCTCGGCCACGAGTTCGTCGAAGCTCATACTGTTCTCCTCGCGCGTTCACCGCGTCTTTCCATTTCAACAAATCAATCCATGACTGCATTATAGGAAGCAGAAGGTCGAAAGGCAAATGGAACGACTGCGGATGCTTGGCGGAAGTGAACGGAAACGAGGCGAAAACGGGGGTACGTCTTCATTAGGGGGCTCCGGGGTCAGAGCGTGAGTAGTGATTAGGCACGTGGCGGAATCGGATTCCAGGCTGCCCCGTCGTCTGCTCTGCTGGTTCTGCTTCAGAGACCATGAACGAGACTGATCGTTCTCAGTCCTTGTAGGACCGGGAGTTGTGTCAACAGGGAAAAGATGCTGCATTTTGTTGTTGACACAATACTATGGCGATATGGTATAATGACCAATGTGCCGGCTGCGGCGGTTCGCGACCGGGTGGCAGCAATGACGAGACTACAAGTCAATATCAAGAATCACAGATCAAAGATCAGAAATCAACCATCAACCATCTTCCATTTGGAGGGTCATCTCATGAACACAGAAGCACAAATCACTGCCAATCGAGCCAATGCTCGAAAGTCCACCGGGCCGCGTACGGCTGAGGGCAAGGCCATCGTGGCGCAGAACGCCATCAAGCATGGGCTGCTCGCCCGGCAGCATGTGATTATGGGGGAGGACCCCGAGCAGTTCGAGCAGTCCCGGCGGCTCTGGCTCGAGGAGTTCCAGCCGGTCGGGCATGCCGAGACCAAGCTCGTCGAACGGATCGCCGCACTCAGTTGGCGGCTGGAGCGGGCGGAACGGCTCCAGAA
>JAFGJR010000318.1 GCA_016928975.1 Sedimentisphaerales bacterium
CCGTCTTCCGCTCCGGCTCGCTCCGCTCGCCTGCGCTCCAGACGGATGACACCAACCATAACTTACACACAATTCATTACACTACTGACGAGGCTGTTGCCCTCTTTCAGAAACCACCCGCGCTACGTCAAGGATGTCCGAAACCAGGCAGGCGGGCCAGCCGCCGGGACCTCATAGCGCATTGATGTCGTACGTGTTGCTGTCTCGCGGACGCGGGAAGTTGGCGTCGGCCATCACAGCCACGGTGGAACGGTCGTTGATGTCCCGGGTGGAAGGCAACGATCGCTTTGTCGGAGGGAGGAGCCAAAGCACCGCAACGAGCGCCACTACAGCCGCAGCGGCCACGCCTGCCCAACTCGCGGTCTTGGACCAGCACCGCACCGCCCTCGGGCCGACCTCTCTTGCGCCTTTCGGAGAAGCCGCTGCGACCAGTCTGTCTCTCAATGACTTCGGCGGCTCAACGCCCGCCAGCAGTCTCAGTTGGGCGCTGAGTTGCGCCAGAGAAATCACGTCTGAGTCCTTTTCTGGGTCAATGCTCATGCTTCAACCTTTCCAGCCAGTTGTCTTCGCAATTGCTCTATCGCCTGGTTTGTCAACCATTTGACTGTCCCGGCGGGCCGATCCAAGACCTTGGCCATCTCGCGATAGCTAAGCCCCTCGACGTAGTGCAGGATCAGTATGGCGCGCTCTTCCGCGTCGAGATTCTGCAGCGCCCGGCACACGGCAGTGGCGCGCTCATCGACCATGATCTGTGACAAAGGATCGCTCCCGACGCCGGAAGGACGGTTTCTCAGTCCCTCAGGCGCGCGTCCACCACGCGACCGCCGCCGCTGCATGTCAACAAAGGTGTTGTACGCAATCCGATGGAGCCATGTCTTAATTGACGCATGTCCCCTGAAGCTCCGTACCGCCTGCCAGGCCGTCGTGAAGACCTCCTGAGTCAAGTCCTCGGCCAGATGCGTGTCGCCCGACAGGAAGACCAACAGACGATAGACGGACTTGTAGTGTGCGTCGATCACGGCCTCGTACGCCGCGTGCTGACCTTCGCGAAGGGCCGCGAGAGTCTGTCGCTCAGCTTTGTCTCGCACTCGTCCCTCCACGCTCAGAACCGACGCCATCGGACACCACCCTTGGACATTTGCCTATTAGACGGCAGCCGACGGCAAAGTGTTGGCGCCCCGATCAGAGAACCGCCAGTTTCAGCACGGCCTGGGTCGTGCCCCGTGGCAACCGACCTCCGTGGCCCGCACCTCGGGCGTTCTCTCACTGGGCCAGCCACTTCTCCAAACGGTCGAGGCCCTTGGTGATCTGCGCCATCGAACAGGCAAAGCTCAGGCGGACGTTGTCGTCGCAGCCGAAGGGCAAGCCGGGCACGAGCGCCACGTTGGCCTGCTCCAGCAGGGCCTGGGCGAACTCCATGCTGCTCGCGATCTTCGCGCCGCCGATGGTCCGGCCGAAGTGCGCCGAGACGTCCGGGAAGCAGTAGAACGCCCCCGTCGGCTCAGCGCAAGTGATACCCTCGATGCCGTTGAGCCGCTCGGCCATATACTTGCCACGTTTCTCGAACTCGACGCGCATCTTTTCAATCTCCTTGTCACCTTGCGGAGCGAGTGCGGCGATGGCGGCGTACTGGGCGAACGTCACCGGGTTCGAGGTCATGTGGTCCTGGAGCCTCGACATGGCCTTGATGACATCGAGCGGCCCGGCCGTGTAGCCCAGACGCCAGCCTGTCATGGAGTACGCCTTGCTCAGACCGTTGAGTGTCAAGGTCCGGCCGAACGCGTCGGCACTCAAGGCGGCGAAGCTGATGAACTTCGAATCGCCGTAGATCAGCTTCTCGTAGATCTCGTCAGACATCACCGTGACCTTCGTGCCTTCGAGCACTTTCGCCAGAGCTTTCAACTCGTCGGGCGTATACATGAATCCGCCCGGATTGCTGGGCGAATTCAGCACCAGCATGGCCGTCTTGGGCGTAATCGCCTGCTTGAGCTGGGCGGGTGTAATCTTGTAGCTGTTGTTCTTGTCCGTCTCGATGATCTTCGTCACAGCGCCTGCCAGCTTGATCGCCTCGGGGTAGGTCACCCAATACGGCCTGGGCAGTAACACCTCGTCGCCCGGATCGAGCGTCGCCTGCATCGCTTCGTAGACCGAGTGCTTGCCGCCGATATTGACGACGATCTGCTCAGGCGCATACTTGAGACCGTTGTCGCGCTCGAGCTTCGCGGCGATGGCCTTCCGCAGCTCGATGATGCCGCCCGCGGGCGTGTACTTCGTCTTGCCCTCTTTCATCGCCTTGATCGCTGCTTCTTTGATGTATTCGGGAGTATCGAAGTCCGGCTCACCCGCGCCGAAACCGACCACGTCCACTCCCTGGGCCTTCAACTCCTTGGCCCGGGCGGTCACGGCGATCGTCGCTGACGGCGGCACGCTCTGTGCTCTCAGGCTGATCTTCATCGCACGTACACCTTTCCATGAGATACCTGTGTTTTCGGTCCCGGCCTGTTTAAGGCAAAGCGCCCCCGGGGTCAAGCGAATTCGCCGCAAGCCTACTCCGGCCTTGCCGCCGACGCCGTTCTGCGCGGGTCTCCTCTTGATTCGCGGGGGCGGCACGCTATGATTGGCACCAGGAGGTCAAGAACAATGGAACGGATTGTAGTGGCGTTAGTGCTCTCCGTCGTCGTAGCCGGATGTGCGGCGGTGCCGGGCGGCGAGAAGGCATCGTCGGATGGTTGGATGCAGGATTTCGGCTTCGAGAGCCGGACCTTGGCCCCCACGGGCGAGGGCCGCTACGTCGTGCTCAGGCCAGGCTTCCAGTTGGTGCTCGAAGGCGGAGGCGAGCGGGTCGTTATCACAGTCCTGGACCAGACTGAGCGAGTCGGCGGCGTAACGACACGCGTCGTGGAGGAAAGGGAGACAAAGGACGGCCGACTCGCGGAAGTCTCACGGAACTACTTCGCCATCGATCCAGCCACAGGTGACGTGTTCTACTTCGGCGAGGCCGTTGACGACTACAAAGACGACCGCATCGTTGGTCATGGCGGCGCATGGCGCTCCGACGAAAAGGGTTTCAAGCCTGGCCTGATCGTGCCGGGCCATCCAGTTGTCGGCGCGAAGTACTACCAGGAGATCGCCCCGGGCAAGGCGATGGACCGGGCCGAAAACCTCAGCACCAGCGTGACGCTCAAGACACCTGCCGGGCTCTTCACCGATTGCCTCAAGACGGAGGAGACCTCGCCGTTGGAGGCGGGCAAGAGCTACAAAACCTACGCCCCCGGCATCGGTCTCATCCAGGACGAGGGCCTCCTCTTGACCCACTACGGCTATGTGAAATGACCCGCGCACGCGTGGACCATCATCCCGGAATGAGCGAGGTTACACATCCGGCCGGAAGCCCTGACATGCCGAGGGCTCCTTGACAGCGCTAGCCCGCATGGTAGAGTCGATCTTCGCGGCGATGCGATGATGCTCCGTCGGTCAATTCCCGAAATGTGTGGAGGCTTGGCAGAATGAACGTGCTGGCGGTGATCGGCAGTCCGAGGAAGCACGGCAACACAGAGATACTCTTGACAAAGATCGCCGAGGGAGCTCGTGCCGGCGGCGCCTGCGTGGACATAATCCATCTGGGCGGCCTCCAGGTGCGGGACTGCGACGGCTGTCATGCATGTTGGAGGGGTCGGCCGTGTAGCAAGGACGACGACATGCGGCAGCTCTATCCGAGGATTGTAGGCAGCGACATCATCGTATTCGGCACGCCCGTCTACTGGTATGGACCAACCGCACTGATGAAGGCGTTCATAGACCGGTTCGTGTACTTCAATTGCCAAGCGAACCATGAGCGAATCCGCGGCAAAAAGGCTGTAGTGGCCATCGTTCTGGAGGAGGAGAACGAATCCACGTGGCGCCCCGTGATGGAGTTCTTTGAGAAGAGCCTCGCCTACCTGGAAATGACGCTGACAGAGACTATTGTCGTGCCGGGCGTAGGCATGGCTGGCGCCATACTCAGCAGGCCGGACCGGCTCGACGAGGCATTTCAACTGGGAAATACCCTGGCCAGTTCGCCCTGAGGCCCGCGTCCGCCCCACTTCGCTCAGGCGGCTCCCTATCAGGATCCCGGATTTCGACGGGGCCGCTGGAAGATTTGGCTTGACAGTCGCTGTAGCGTGAACTAATAAAAAGGTTTTTCGTTGTGCCAGAACAAGCCTCTGCGGACTTCGCAGAAGATTTGGAGTCGGTGACAATGCTACCAGCGAAAAAGACCAGCAAAAGCCGGACGCACACGCGGCGGGCGCACCATGCACTCAAACCGGTCAATTATTCGTTGTGCAAGAAGTGCGGCCAGGCGAAGTTACCGCATGCGGCGTGCGAGAACTGTGGCTACGTTAATCCGCGCATCACGTTGAAGCTCGGCAAGGAGGAAGCCAGCTAAGCATGCGAATCGCGATAGACGCCATGGGAGGTGATTACGCACCGGATGAAGTCATCGCCGGTGCGTTGGAGGCTGTCGCTCAACTCGGCAAGGACGATCAGGTGATTCTGGTCGGACCGCAGCCGCTGATCGAATCGAGACTGAGCGAGTTGCAGCCCGGCAGTCAGGGGTCGCTCAGGGTAGTCGATGCTCCTGATGTGATCGGGATGAACGAGTCGCCGATCGATAGTCTCCGGGCCAAACCCAAGAGCTCGATCGGGATTCTGGCCAAGCTGGGCAAATTGGGAGAGACCGACGCCGTCATTTCAGCGGGAAACACAGGTGCTTGCGTCGCGGCGTTTCAGATGAGGATGCGAAATCTCCCGGGTGTGAACCGCCCCGGCATCGCGGTGGTCTTTCCGATGAACGCCGGGCCAGTTACGATTTGTGACGTGGGCGCTAATATCGCTTGTAAGCCAATCAATCTCTATCAGTATGGGTTGATGTCAAGCATATACGCCAGGCACATCCTGGGCATTACCCAACCTCGTGTCGGGTTGATGAGCATTGGGGAAGAAGACGCCAAAGGCAACGAGGTGGTCAAACGGACAAGGGAGTTGCTGAAGTCCGATCCGCGCCTCAAGTTCATCGGGAATATCGAGGGCAGGGACATTTTCCAGGGCGTCTGCGACGTTGTGGTCTGCGAAGGCTTTGTGGGTAACGTGATTCTAAAGCTCACGGAAGGTGCGGTCGAAGGGCTGTTCCGCGCGATCAAGCATGAACTGATGCAGGAGAAACCGCGGCTGGCGCTCAAGTTCAAACCGATCGTTGCGCGTGTCTATCAAAAGCACGACTACAATGAATACGGGGGGGCGCCCTTACTGGGGATCAACGGGACCGCCTTGATCTGCCACGGCGCCAGCAAGGCACGGACAATTCGCAATGCCGTACTCGCCTCCAAGAAATACTACACGCAGAGAATCAACGACAGAATCACCGAGTGTCTCTCGGAAGCTGGCGTAAGGACATCGGATGCATAGAGAAACCAAGGGTTGCCCTTCTGCCCATCGCGCCGTGATCACAGGATGTGGTTCCTTTGCGCCGGCCAAGCTCTTAACGAACGATGAGCTTGCCCAGATGGTGGACACCTCGGACGAGTGGATCACAACACGGACCGGGATCAAGGTCCGGCATGTTACCACCGATGGCGAAACGACAGCGCACCTGGCAACTGAGGCGGGCAGGCGGGCGCTCGCTTACGCCGGCGTCGAGGCCAACGACCTGGACCTGATTATCGTCGCGACCATCACACCGGAAATGCCCTTTCCCTCTACCGCCTGCTTTGTACAGGAGGCCCTCGGAGCGAAGAAGGCGTGGGTTTTCGACCTGGCAGCCGCCTGCAGCGGCTTTGTGTACGGATTGCACATTGTCCAGCAGTTCATGGAGAACGGACGCATCGACAAAGCGCTGGTCATAGGCGCCGAGACACTTACAAAGATCACCAACTGGAAGGATCGCTCTAGTTGTATCTTGTTCGGAGACGGTGCCGGCGCCGTCGTGCTCGAGAGAAAGAAGGACGGCAGCCGCGGTATCATGTATAGCACGCTGGGAGCCGACGGCGAATACTGGGAGGCGCTGAACTGCAAAGCGTACGGGTCGCGCTACCCGGCGCGCCAACCGCTGAAGGATCCGGATATGGCCCTAATGCAAATCAAGGGTCGGGAGGTCTATCAGCAGGCGGTCCGGCGCATCGTTGATTCCGTTACCGACTGCCTGGACCACTGCCACCTGACACTCGATGACACCACGATGGTCATATCACATCAGATGAACGCCAGAATCATCGAATCTGCGGCCAAGAGGTTGGGCTTGCCGGAGGAGAAGGTCTTCATCAACATTGCCCGATACGGGAACACCTCAGCCGCTTCGGTGCCAATTGCGTTTGACGAATGCGTGCGGGCGGGAAGAATCAAGAGAGGAGACATCTTCATCTTCGTGGCCTTCGGCGCCGGCGTCACTTGGGGCGCGAATGTGATCGAGTTCTGAGGGATCGTCCCGGGGAATCCCGGTGTTGAAAGCGAGCCAAGTTCAGGGATGCGAACGATGAGAACCGCCTTCTTGTTTCCAGGACAGGGCGCCCAGACGGTGGGAATGGGCGCCGACATCGTGGGGAGCTTCCCCGTAGCTGCCGATTTGTTTGAGAAAGCCAACGCGATTGTCAGCTTCGATCTGCGCAGCATCTGTTTCGAAGGTCCTGCTGAGATGCTCAGCGCGACAGCGATGTCGCAGCCGGCGATCTTCGTGACCTCTGCGGCATTGTTGGAAGTGCTACGAAGCGAATCCGCAACTGCCGACATCAGGCCGGATGTGACAGCCGGGCTCAGTCTGGGGGAATACACTGCTCTCTACGCCGCAGGGCTCATCAGTTTTGAGGACGGTCTGAAGCTGGTACAGACGCGTGGAGAGGCTATGCAAGCTGCGGCCGACGCCACCGAGGGTGCAATGGTCAGCATCATGGGGCTCGACGAGGGCAGGGTACGCCAGCTCTGTCACGATGTGGCCGAAGGGGAGCTACTGGAACCGGTGAACTTCAACTGCCCAGGCCAGATCGTGGTCAGCGGCGCGATTGGCGCCTGCGAACGAGCGGTGCAACGGGCGCCGGAATACGGGGCCATCAAGGCCATCCGGCTCGAAGTGGCCGGGGCCTTTCACACGGAGATGATGTCGAGTGCCGCCGAGGCCCTGAGAGAGGCGTTATCACAGTGCGAGATCGGCCAGCCGGGGCCCGTGAAGACCCTGGCCAACATCGACGCCGAATACTACCCTACCGCGGCCGCGATTGCCGAGGGTTTGGCCAAGCAATTGACAAACCCGATTCTCTGGCAGAAGTGTATGGAGCGCCTGCTGGGCGAGGGTGTGGAGCAGTTCTATGAAATAGGACCGGGGCGGGTCCTGACCGGATTGATGAAAAGGATCGACAGAAGAGCAAGGGTTGTCAATGTCAGCAACCTTGACTCGGTCAAGAGCCTGATCGGCAGCAAATGACAGCAGCGCACTCGCTCATCGCCGGACAGATTGGAGGTTCAGAGGATGGCGGAAGAACGACTTGCAGTAGTCACCGGAGCGGCCAGGGGAATTGGCCGCGCTATCGTATTCGAACTGCTCCGGCAGGGGCGCATCGTCGCCGGGTTGGACATCATGCAGGACCAGCTCAAGGACCTGGAAGACGCGGTCGCGAAAGCCGGCTTCGAGGTGTTGACGCGGTGTGTCGATATTACCGACACGCTGAGGTTTGCCGAGGTGCTTGAGAGTCTTGCGGCCGAGCACGGAGGGATAGGCATACTGGTCAACAACGCCGGCATCACGCGGGACAACTTGCTCATCCGAATGACAGACGAGGAGTTTGACAAGGTGCTCGATGTCAATCTCCGGGCGGCATTCGTGGCCACCCGGGCGGCCGCCAAGTCTATGATGCGAAATAAGTTCGGACGGATCATCAATATCAGTTCCGTATCCGGCGTCATGGGCAATGCCGGACAGGCCAACTACTCCACGAGCAAGGCCGGGCTCATCGGATTGGCCAAGACTACCGCCCGCGAACTAGCCAAGAAGAATGTTACCGCCAACTGTGTGGCTCCCGGTTTCATCGACACCGAGATGTCCCGCAAGCTGCCCGAGCCGGTCATCGAAGCGGCCAAACAGATGATCCCCATGCGCCGTATGGGCAGCGTCGAGGACGTCGCCAAGGCAGTGGCCTTCCTGGCAAGTGATGAAGCAAGTTATATCACCGGCCAGGTCCTCTGTGTGGATGGGGGTATGGCCATGTGAGGACGGAGTTCCCTCAGAATGCGGGCCGAATTGCCCTCTTCCAGCAACCCAGGCTGAGCCGGGAAAAATGTGGAAAAAGCCTCAAATGCGTTGAAAATGATTGTACAAGGACCCGCCCAGTCGGTAAGATACCCGCCAAAAATCGGGAGGGCGGCAGTTTACGCATAGACCCATAGAACTGCAACCAAAGCCTTACAAGAGAATTCCGATTCTTTTAAGGAGAGTGTGCAAATGAGTGGTAGGGAGGATAAGCCGGGGAGTGACGAGGTCGTCATCTTCGCCCTGAGCAGCAAGGCAGTGAGCACGTACAAAGACGCAGGGTCGCCTCCGGACGTCGCAGCCACGGCCATGGCCAAGGCCGGCGGACTCGAGGGGGCTCAGCCTCTCATAACCAACGCAAACGGCGCGATATCGCCCAGTGACGAACTCGTCCAAGACTTTGCCACTTGGAAGGTCTGGGCCGAGGACAGCGGCGCTATATGGGTCACGAAGAAGAAGATACCGGGAGAGACCTACAAAGAGGATTCTGATGTGCGCAAACTGCCCAGTGTGCGTCTTCTCGGACGTGTGCCGGCACTCGCCTACCTCACCGGCCTCTGCTTGCAGAAGGGGCTTGACCCGCAGCACATCTCAACTGAGGGACTCAAGAAACTGGAAGGCGAGGCTTCTGGAGTGCCCGCGCATGAGGATCCTTATGTGCAGATGATTGAGAACAAGGTAATCGAGATAATCAGCGAACAGATGGGTGTTGACAAATCCGAGATAAGCCGCGAAACCTCCTTCATCAACGATCTGAATGCCGATTCTCTGGACACGGTCGAACTCGTCATGGAGTTCGAAGATGAGTTCGACATGAGTATCCCAGACGAGGAAGCGGAGAAGATCCAGACCGTCGGCGCCGCCGTCGATTACATCGTCAACATAGCACAATCCAAGAAGAAAGAAAGCGCGTAAGTCCGACATGGATAGACGGCGAGTGGTCATAACGGGCTTGGGGTGTGTTACTGCGCTATCGGAATCCGTCGACGAGTTCTTTGCCGCGCTGTGTGAAGGCAAGAGCGGGGTTTCTACCGTTGAGTCCTTCGACACCAGTCAGTATCCCGTCCATTTTGGAGGGGAAATCAAAGACTTTGACGCAGGCAAGTACGTTGACAGACGTGACTCGAAACGCATGGACCGGTTCACCCAGTTTGCCGTGGCCGGAGCCATTCAAGCCGTCAAAGACAGTGGCATCGACTTTTCCCGAGAGGACCCCTACCGTGTCGGCGCCATCGTCGGGACGGGCATCGGCGGCATCAGTGAGATCGAAGAGCAGCACCTTCGCTTGCTTGACAAGGGTCCGAGCAAAGTCTCACCCTTCTGCGTGCCGCGGCTGATGTCGAACGCCGCCAGTGGGAACATCGCGATTCAGTTTGGGCTGCGCGGGCCATGCTTCAGCGTCTCGAGTGCATGTGCTTCAAGCAACCACACCATCGGCGAGGCATTCTGGAATATCGTCAGCAACCGTAGCGACATGGTGATTACGGGCGGTTCCGAAGCGGCCCTAACGCCGATCGGACTCGGTTCCTTTTGTGCGGCTCGCTCACTGAGCTTGCGCAACGACGACCCGCCGGCAGCATCGAGGCCGTTCGACCGAGATCGTGACGGGTTCGTCTTGGCGGAGGGGTCAGGTATTTTGATGTTGGAGGAGTACGAGCACGCCAAGAAACGCGGCGCGCACATCTATGCGGAGCTGTTGGGCTACGCGGCAACGGACGACGGCTACCATATTACCGCGCCGCTTCCGGACGGCGACGGTGCGGCCATGGCCATGAAACTTGCCTTGGACGATGCCAGGGTCGCCCCCGAGCGGGTTGACTACGTCAATGCGCACGGCACCAGCACCGAACTCAACGACATTGCCGAAAGCAAGGCCATAAAAACCGTCTTCGGCGAACACGCCTACAAGATGCCGGTCAGCTCAACTAAGGGCAGCCTCGGACACATGCTGGGAGCGACCGCAGCTATCGAGTTGATCGCGGCTATCAAGACGATCAACGGCTCGATCATTCCGCCCACGATCAATCTCGAAAACCAGGACGAGCGCTGTGATCTGAAGATGGACTACGTCCCACTGAAGGCCCGCGAGGCCAGGGTGGATATCGCAATCAGCAACTCTTTCGGCTTCGGCGGTCACAACGCCTGTCTCGTCGTCGGCAGAATCTGATACGGTTCCTGTGAGTCACCGTTGCGTCCGCCTGACCATCGTGTGTGATCCAGGCCGGCGCGCCATCGACCCGCGGTGGTGGTCTTGACGCAGTCGCCGTCCTGACATTCGAGTCGAGACCGTTTGGGCTGCGGATTGCGGCAGAGACGGCGTGGCGAAAACGGGAGCGTCAACGCAGAATGACCTGGGCATTACTACTTTTGGCCGGCGGCTTGCTGCTTCTGTGGAAAGGAGCCGACCTTCTGGTGAACGGCGCGGTCGGCATTGCCGATCGTCTTGGGATCAGCCAACTCATCGTAGGCCTGACAGTTGTCGCAATGGGAACCTCCGCACCCGAAGCGGCTGCGAGCATTGCAGCGGTCATGACCGACAAAGGAGACATTGCCATCGGCAACGTCTTCGGCTCGAACATCGCCAATCTGGCTCTGGTTGGCGGCCTTGTGGCCCTGATTCGCCCGCTCCAGGTGCAGGCACGGACACTGCGACGCGAGATCCCGACCATGCTCCTGGTCGCCCTGCTGCTGTGGCCGGCGTTGCACGGCCTGACCATTTCGCGCGTGGAGGGTGTCATTTTCATCGCCGTCTTTCTGGGGCTTGCGGCGTACACCATCCGCACCGCGCGGACGGGCGAACCGCCCACGTTTGTGGACAATCCGCCCCGGCCGCATGCCGTCGGCCGCGACCTGAAGAGAGATCTGACGCTCGCAGTGGTAGGTCTGGCCGGCCTCACCGTGGGAGCTCGCATGGCCGTCAGCGGGGCCGTGACCATTGGCACACTTGTCGGTCTCAGCGACGCGGTCGTCGGCTCAACCATCATGGCGGTCGGCACGTCGCTTCCCGAGCTTGTGACCTGTGTCCTCGCTGCTCTCAAGGGTCACCATGACATCTCCGTCGGCAACCTTGTCGGCTCCAACATCTTCAATACGCTCCTGGTGACGGGCATAGCGAGCGTGGTTCGCCCGTTCGTGGTCAGCGCACGTTTCGCCAATGGTCCCGACTACTGGATCATGATCGGTGTCAGCCTTGGCTTCGCTGCGACCGTGATTCTGAGCAGGCGCGTCGTCGGGCGTGTCGGTGGGACGGTTCTGCTGGCCACATACGCAGGGTACCTCGGCTACCTGCTGGTCTTTGCGGCGGTAGCATGACACCTGAGAGTTGCAGGGGCAAGGCCTCACGGACGAAGAAGCATCGCATCGGCAAAGACCTCTGCGAACTCCTCCTCATGAGCGATCTCAACATACTGGATTCGCTTCGCCAAGGCCGTCGCCCTCTCCCTGCACGCCTCGCTGAGCAAGAGCATTACGGCCCCGGAAGCGGCGGCATTACCCACGAAGTGGATTCGCTCCAAAGGCACGTTGGGCAACAGGCCGATGCTTATCGCGCTACTCGGCCGGATGTAGTTGCCAAACGCCCCTGCCAGCAGGACGCTGTCAAGATCGGTCTCGACGATACCGACCTTCCTCAGTAGAAGCCCGATGCCTGCTCGGATTGCGCCCTTGGCGAGTTGCACCTCACGGATGTCTCTCTGGGTCAGGACTACCCTCGGTTCTGAAGGTCGGCGGTCAAACGCCAGGCAGAACGCCGGCTGTCCATCCACCTCGACCACTCGTGCGGCAATCGCCCCCGGCAGGTGCGGTTCGATCATCTCAGGAGCCACAAAACGTCCCGTCGGATCGATCACACCCAGGCCAAGAAGCACAGCGACGGCGTCAATCAATCCACTGCCGCAAATCGAGCGGGCAGTCGTGCCGCCGATCACATCCAGGGCTATGTCCCCATCACCGACGACGACGGCCTCAATGGCCCCGTCCGCCGCCCGGCTACCGTACGCGATCCGGGCCCCTTCGAGAGCAGGACCGGCCGCACAACTGGCCGCGTACAGACGATCCGGGGTCCCAAGCACCAGTTCGCCATTCGTGCCGATATCCACCAGCAGGGTCGCAGTCGCGATGTGGTCCACATCCGTGGCGAGCGCCGCGGCAGTCGTGTCCGAGCCAACAAACCCGGCGATATTCTCAACTGCATGGACGTTCCCGGCCGGGCTCATGTGCAGGTGCAAGTCGGTCGGCCGTAAGTCGTGGGCCTCTACCGAATGGGCTCGGTACGGAGCCAGCCCCAACTGTTGGACGGGAAAGCCAAGGAAAAGATGGTTCATGGTGGTGTTGCCGACGATGCACGCTTCGTAGATTGAGTCCGCAGCGACATGACCAGCATCACACGATGTGTGAATGAGGCTGTTTATGCAGTCGATGATTGCCTCCTGCAACTCGCTTGAGGCCGCCTCGGACTTGGCATAGTTGATCCGGCTGACTACGTCGTCGCCGAACCGCACCTGAGGATTGAGCGTTGCCTGCGTCGTGATGCAGCGGCCGTCAGCCAGGTTGACGAGCTTGGCCACCACGGTCGTTGTGCCGATATCGACTGCCAGGCCCAGAATATCCCCCCTGCCCGCAGCGGATCGGTATCTTCCGACGATGGTCGGCTGGACTTCGGCAGCGGCATCCAACCCTTCCGAGAGGATCTTGTGTTCGTAGAAACGCGACTTCGATGGAACGGTCACCGTCAGGTCACTCTGCACGGTGTACTGGCAGGCGAGCACTTCCGTACCGAACGGGTGCACCTCCACCATACACTTGCGGCACGTACCCTTGCCGCCGCACGGAGTCGTCAGAACAATGCCCGCTTGGCTCGCGGCTTCGAGGAGAGTGGCGCCCTGGTGAATGGACACCTCCTTGTCATCGGGCTTGAAGACTACACGGAAGTGCTCCATGTGTGCAACCGCGCCTCCGGCTGTTCGAGACCGGCCCGGCGTGAGAATCCCTCACAGGGCGCAAATTCTGAAAGGAAAACGCTTCTTAGCTGATCTTGTGCCTTATTTTCCAGCGTGTGCGTCGCTTTTTGCTTCCGATCTTCCTTCTGCGTCTTGGTTTACTCATGCATTCCTCCAACAAAACTCGAAATCCCTGTCATAAACATGCCACGCAGCGTATAATATCATGTTACACGGCACTTGCCCGCCTGTAAAGGCGATAATGCGGCAATTGTATCAAGCGCAAGACGCGTATCTGACCACGGGTGCGGCGAGAAGCCTCTGGCATGCCACTTCCGAGCGGCGCGAAGGCTTGGCTTTTCGCTTGGCACCCCCGATTATGGGGTGCAAACATGATTCAATGCGACCAATGCGAATTGTGCGAGATCGGGCCCGAAGGCCGGAAGGTGTTCAAGTGCGATCCCTTCTCCAATATCAAGGAGCCGGAATGCATTGCCAAGTGGCAATTGCTCCGGCTGGACATGCTCCTGGCCAGCTACCAAAGCATGCTGAAATGGTACGGCCGACTTGCTCCCCTCCAAGACAAGATCTTCAAATACGTCCAGCGGGAGATCAGCGACATCGAGGAGTCGGAGAACTGGAAGATGGACGAGGATGAAGAGCAAGACGAAGGCCAAAGCGATGCGTGGCCTACTTAGGTATGCGGGGGCATCTGGGTGAATCCTCGTCCTCCGGCGCCGGGAGGCGTCCCACTGGTCATCCTGGTTTTCTCAGATCGCCACACGTTCCAGCGATTCGTGCAATAAGCCCGTTCGGGACGGCGTCTTTCGAGGTAGTGAACACAAGTGATGGGTCCGAGCGCCGAGCTAACCCGAATCATAGAGGGCTGTAAATCGGGGGATGCCGAGAGCTTCGCGCGGGTCGTCGATGTTTACTCCGCCCGCCTATATGGCTACTATTATCGGCTGACAGGTGATCGCAGCCTCAGCGACGAGCTTCTCAGCGAGCTTTTTGTACGACTGGTGGAGAAAATCGGGACCTACAAGGGCGGGTCATTTGAAAGCTGGCTCTTTAGGATTGCCTCGAATATCTTCCGCGACCATCTGCGCAGTCGCAAGCGACGCAAGAAGTTGTTGGATTCGAGACGAGCCGAGTCAGAGCTTCAGACGCCGGAACCCAGGGTATCGGATGCGAAGGACGAGAAGCTCGACAAGCTCCAGGTTCAGTTGAGGCGTCTGGACGCCGATACCAGGGAGTTGATCATGCTGCGTTTCTATTCTGAGCTCAGCTTCAAGGAAATCGCCGAGGCCCGAGCCGAGCCGATCGGCACGGCGTTGTCCAAGCTGCATCGAGGGCTCAAGAGGCTACGCGAGCTCATGGAGGGTTGAATCGTGAAGGAGCAGAACCGAGACGATCTGAGAGAGCTGTTTGACCGATTCCTAGGTGCTCAAGAGGGCCGGACGGCGGTGGATGAGGTGCGCCGTGCGGAGCGACTACTCGAGTTGTATCCGGCCCCGCAGCCCGACCTGGAGATGCTCGCGGACGTCAAGCGGCAGGTCGCTGCGCAGCTTGCGCGGCGCTGCCGGTTCACTCACATGACGCACCGCCTGGTGCCGGCGGCGGCGGCCGCTATCGTCATCACGCTGATCGGGCTGTGGGGACGCGGTCCAACGAGCCGCCCGCAACTCAGCTATGCGTCATTGATTCCTGCGGCTATATGGGAAAGCGACGACATCAACTCCGACGACGCGGAGTTGGCGTATTTTGCGGCGGAGATCGAACAAATCGAGGCACAAATGCGAGCGCTGGAAGCCGGCGAGGGCGACAGCACCGGCACCGATACCCTGCATGAGGTTGAAGCGGAACTATTGCGTCTCGATACAGGATTTTGGAAGGAATAGCGGTAATGCAGCACTATCGAGTTTCTCTGCTTCTGGGCCTGGTCGTGCTCTTAGCCGGCGGTGTGGTTCCCGCCGGCGCAGAGGACCGCCAGGAAGAACAACCGCAGGACATCTGGGAGGATGTGCCTGGCCCGCCGCAGTATCCGTGGTGGTACCGCTGGCTCTCGGACGACGCAACGGTCGACCGGATCATGAAGGGTATCGAGCAGCGAGACCCGGCCAAAGCCAAAGAACTGGCGGAATTGAGGCAGAAGGACCCCGACCGATTCAAGGCCGAACTTGGCCGCCACGGCGCTGAAGAGATCCAGGAGATCAGCCGAGAGCGGTTCGAGGCCCATCGGCAAAGAAGGCAAGAGGAGTTCCTTGCGTGGCTCAAAGCCAACTACCCCAAGGACGAGGAGGATCTCGCAAGGGTCAAGGAGAAGGACCCGCAACTCTACGTCAAGACCTGTGAGCGGCTGCTGGACCAGTATGGTCGGATTTTCGAGGCCGACAGCTCGAATCCAGAGTTGGGAGCGGTGCTGAAGGAAGACCTGGACCTCAAGAGGCGGCGGAATGACCTGCTTCGACGCCTTCGACACGAGCGGTCGAACGCCGAGAAACGGGAAATAGAAACTGAGTTGGAGGAGATCGTCGCCCGCCGCTACGATCTGATCGTGCGGCGCAAGGAGATCGCCTACGAGCAACTCCAGAAGAAGCTTGAGGACCTGCAAAGGCAAATCAAGGAGAGTAAGGACGAGATCGTCAAGTGGCAGGACCTGGGACTCAAGCAGGAGAATGTCAGGCGCCGAATCGAAGCTCTGACCGAGGGGCAGATGAGGTTCAGGTGGGATTGACAGACGCTCCGCGACTGGGTCACGAATAGGTTGCCAGCGGCCCTGCGACATATCCGGGGGTTTTCCTTCTTGGTGCGTCGAGCGCGGCGATCAAGAAGGCTATGTGTACGAGATGAATCGAAGCGTCCCATGCGTTGCGGCGATTGCCCTGGCCCTGGCGGGCGTGTCGTGCGGTGCGCCCGTGGAGAAAGGGCAATTTCAGGCGGTCCAGAGGTCCGCTGTCGTGCGGACGCCCTTCATTGAGGAAGCCTCAGGCATCGTCGCCAGCCGCAAGAATCCAGGCGTGATTTGGGTGCACAACGATTCCGGCGACGCTGCCCGCCTTTACGCTATCGACACGAAAGCCGCGTTGTTGGGCATCTGCGTGGTCTCTGGCGCGCACGCGCGTGACTGGGAAGACATCGCCGTCGGGCCCGGCCCCGATCCAAATCAGCAATACCTGTACATCGGCGATATCGGGGACAACAACGCCCGGCATCCCTCCGTGCGGATCTACCGTGTGCCGGAGCCTGATCTGAACCCGGGCCGCCCTTTTGGCGAGATGCCTATCGGCCCAGCCGAGACAATCGAGCTGACCTATCCGGGGGGCCCGAGAGACGCCGAGACGGTGCTGGTGGACCCCCAGACCAAGGATATCTACCTCATCACCAAGCGAGACCTATTCTGCAAGGTCTATCGCGCCGCCTGGCCCCAGTCGACGACATCGCCGGTTGAGCTTGAGCACGTCGCGGTCTTGCCCTGGGCCCTGGCGACGGGAGGAGACGTCTCTCCCGATGGACGAGAGGTCATTGTCAGGAGCCCCCACAACGCCTCGCTGTGGGCCCGTCCGGATGGTGAACCTCTCTGGAGGGCCTTCGAGGGCAAGCAAATCGGGCTCCCGTTGGCGCCCGAACCACAAGGAGAGGCGATCAGCTTCGACAGCGAAGGTCGAGGCTATTTCACGCTCAGCGAGAAAGCCAACCCGCAGCTCTACTATTTTGAGCGGATCGTTGAAACCGACACCAGCGCATTATCGGACACATCTGCGAGCCTTTAGGCCCCAGTGTTCGCACCTGCCAACGGCGGGCCAGCGCCCCCTGCCTCACAGCAACACAATAGCTCTTGGTGCCACATGACAGGGCATTTTCGGGGCGAGGAAAGGGGCTCTATGGTTCAAGTGGCGGCTTACATGTGCCGATTCCTGGATAGTCAGTCCTTGGGCGGCATGTTCTGGGACGGCTGGCAGGGAAGAAAATGGCGCAGTGGCAGGGATCCGAAAATGCTGGGACGGATAACAAGGCTTGAGTTCATCATCGTCACTGTTGCATTTCTGGTGCTGATGCTATGCAGCAAGCCACCCAGGCCGGGCAGCGCGACCGTAGAGGGTTTCAACCGTCAGTCTCCCACTTCGCAAGAGGCCATGACGGAGACGGTTCTCGAGCAGCAGACTCCTGCGGTTGAGGTGAACGAGGCGGAACCCACCTATCCGGGACCCGCATCGGCCGATGACCCCGACCCTCAGCCTGAGGTCAATGAAGTATCGGCGCAACCGGAGCAGAAGCCGACGCGGATGGCAATGGTCGACGCCCGCAACTGCAGGGGCCTGAAGTACGACCAGATCATGCACGGCGAGATCACGGTCAGATGGGTTTGGAACGGCCAGAAGCTTGTCCCAGAAAAGGTCTGCGTTGTCGAAGAGGCCAACGGGGTCAGCACAATCTGGGGCTTTGACCAGCAGGGCGATGCCGTGCTGTCCGAGGTGACGACGTCCCCTAATCCAGGCCAGTAGCAACCGCCGCCCCGCTGTTGATCGCTCGGACCTCGCAGGCCCCAAGGCCACACGGCATCCCCCCAGCCCTAGTATGTGAGAGAATGAGCGGAGGCGTATCCTCTCACCGCCTGCTCCTCTCGGGTGACAGGAGACGCCGCCATACGCATGGAACAGGGCATTATCCGTTGACGCGGGACATTCAAATGAGTATCTTGATGGTGGATTCGCACGGTGCCCGCTGACCTCACCGCCCAGGGTGGAGAGGTTGATCTGGCGCTTTGTGTGGTCGGCTTAGGACCTCCCGCTGCGGTGGAAATGGTGGGGACAGTCAGGAGCTCAAAAAGGAAGAAAGGAGGTCGCCGCAGGGCCTCATCCGGCTAACGCTCACGGCTGGCTCAATATGGTCTCAATCCGTTCTTGATTTGGAAGGAGGACAGTCATGTCGAAGAAGATCACGTACTTGGTTTCAGTGTGCCTGATGCTAGCTTCAGCCGGCAGCGCTTCGGCCGCTATTTCCATCACGACTGAAGACGGCAGAGGTGCGGACACGTATCTTTCGAACGA
>JAFGJR010000319.1 GCA_016928975.1 Sedimentisphaerales bacterium
ATCGAGACTGACCCGCAGGATGCGTACGCCTACTCCGACCGCGCCCGGTACTATGACCACATGCACGAGCGCAGCAAGGCAGAGGCCGACATGAGGCGGTGGTCCGCCGCCGTGAGCGGCCGATTTCCGGGTGACTTCCGGCGTGTCCTCGACCTGCCTTTCGATGGTGAACTCGTCTTCTCTGCAGAAAGACCTGTCAATAACATGCCAATATTATCTATTGCCTTCGGGCAGAAAGGAAGGTGTGAAATGAAGTTGTTTGAGATTCCGATGGTGGTAACGTCCCTGGTGGGCCTGGGTTTCCTCGCAGGTCTCGACGCGCCGGCGCGGGCCGATTTCACTTTCGGCGAGCCGGTGGACGTCCAATCTGCTTTTCCTCTCCTCGACTTCGCGCTGACCGACGCTATCGCCTGTTTCTCCGCGGATGGCCTGGAAATGTACATCGACTCGTTCCGGGCCGGGGGACAGGGCCAAGACGATCTCTGGGTCTGCAAGCGGGCCTCGCCGGAGGACGACTGGGGTCCTCCCGAGAATCTCGGGGCGACGGTCAACAGTGCACAGTCGGATTTCCGCCCGTCCCTCACGGCCGACGGTTTTGAGCTCTATTTCTGCTCCACGCGCCCCGGAGGTCCCGGCAACGTCGATGTCTATGTGACCAAACGGGCAACCCGAAACAGTCCTTGGGGCCCGCCGACCAACCTGGACGCGCCGGTGAACACCTCGGTCAACGACGGTATGCCTTCGGTGTCGTCGGACGGCTTGGAGCTTTACTTCCATTCGGCCCGCGCCGGCGGCTATGGCGGCCTCGATCTCTACGTCAGCACACGTGCGACGACCCAGGACCTTTGGGGTGATCCGGTGAATCTCGGCCCGGCGGTGAATAGTCCCGGCCATGAGCGCCTTCCGTTTCTTTCTCCGGACGGATTATTGCTCGTGTTCGACGATGCCGGTACGCGGCCCGGTGGCTATGGCGGCTGTGATTTGTGGATGGCGAGGCGGGCCAGCCGCTCTGCCCCTTGGGAGCCAGTGGTGAATCTCGGCCCCATGGTCAATGACCCAAATGATGCGAGGTGGGCTTGCCTTGCTCCCGACGGTTCCGGCCTGTACTTCCTGCGGATCTCGATCTCCG
Organism: Sedimentisphaerales bacterium; assembly: GCA_016928975.1. The sequence continues at coordinate 1,130 of JAFGJR010000319.1, forward strand.
GCGACATTTGGATGGAAATGAAGGCACCGATCCTCCCCATCGTGGACTTCAACGCCGACGGGAAGGTGGACCTGGACGACCTGAGGCTGCTGATCGACAACTGGGGCACGGACAACACGCTCTACGACATCGGTCCGATGTGCTGGGGCGACGGCAAGGTGGACATCGAGGACCTGAAGGCCTTCACCGCCGAGTGGGAGAAACAGAACCCACCGGCGCAGCCGTAGGCTTGGGGGCTACGCCAGGATCGGGCAGGCACAGGGGCCTGCCCCTACAGACTACGGGCCGGCGGTCAACGGAGCCGCCGGCCCGGGATTTGTGTGGGTGGGGGAGGTTACTTGGCCTCGAATTCGGCATCGATGACGTCGTCGCCGGGGCCCTTGCGCCGGACCTCGGATTCCGGAGGCGGGGTCTGCTTGGCCTGTTCTGCGGAGGCGGCCTGTTTCTTGGCGGCCTCCTCGTACAGCGCCTTGCCCAACTCCTGGGTGGCGTCGTTGAGGTTGTCGATGGCTCTTCGGATCGCGGCGGGGTCTTCGCCTTTGCTTACATCCTTGAGGTTGTTGACGGCGCTTTCGATCTTGCCGCGTGTCTCGGCGGAGACCTTGCCGCCGTGCTCTTTCAGCGTCTTCTCGGTCGAGTAGATCAACTGGTCCGACTGGTTTTTCAGATCGACGACCTGTCGTCGCTTCTTGTCCTCCTCGGCGTGGGATTCGGCGTCGCGGGTCATCTTCTTGATCTCGTCGTCGCTCAGACCCGAGCTGGACTTGATCTCGATGGACTGTTGCTTGCCGGTGCCGAGGTCCTTGGCGGAGACGTGCAGAATCCCGTTCGCGTCGATGTCGAAGGCGACCTCGATCTGGGGAATGCCGCGCGGTGCCGGCGGGATGTCGGCCAACTGGAACCGGCCGAGCGTGCGGTTGTCCCGGGCGAACTCGCGCTCGCCTTGCAGGACGTGAATGTCCACCGTCGTCTGACCATCGGCGGCTGTGGAGAAGATCTCCTTCTTGCTCGTCGGGATCGTCGTATTGCGGTCGATCAGCTTGGTCATGACGCCGCCGAGGGTCTCGACGCCGAGCGATAGCGGCGTGACGTCCAGCAGCAGGATGTCCTTGACGCCGACGTCGCCCATCAGCACGGCGCCCTGAATGGCGGCGCCCAGAGCGACGACCTCGTCGGGGTTGAGGCTCTTGTTCGGCTCTTTGCCGAAGATCTCCCTGGCGATCCGGTCGACCTTCGGGATTCTCGTGGAGCCGCCGACGAACAGGACTTCGGCGATTTCCGCCGGTCGCAGCTTGGCGTCCTCGATCGCGCGATGGCAGGGGGCCTTGAGTCGCTCGAAGACGTGGTCGCACAGGGACTCGAATCTGCTTCGGGTGATCGAGATTTGCAGGTGCTTGGGCCCGCTCTGATCGGCCGTGATAAACGGCAGGTTCACGGTCGTTTCTAATTGCGAGCTCAGCTCGATCTTGGCCTTCTCCGAGGCCTCGACCAGCCGTTGATGAGCCATCGGGTCCTGCAGCAGGTCGATGCCCTCTTTCTTGCGGAATTCCTCGGCGAGGTAGTTGACCAGCACCGCGTCCAGATCGTCGCCGCCCAAGTGCGTGTCCCCGTTGGTGCTGAGCACCTCGAAGACGTTGTCCCCAATATCGAGAATCGAGATATCGAACGTGCCGCCGCCGAAGTCGAAGACGGCGACCTTCTCGTTTCGCTTTTTCTCCAGGCCGTACGCCAGAGCCGCCGCCGTAGGCTCGTTGATGATGCGCTCCACCTTGAGCCCGGCGATCGTCCCGGCGTCCTTCGTCGCCTGACGCTGCGCGTCGTTGAAGTACGCAGGCACAGTGATGACGGCCCGGTCCACCTTCTCGCCCAAGTAGGTCTCCGCCGTCTTCTTGAGGTCTTGCAGGATCATGGCGGAGATTTCCGGCGGCGTATACAGCTTGCCCCGGATCTCGACCTTGACCAGCTCCTCCGGACCGCCGACGACCTTGTACGGCACGAGCTTCTCTTCCTCGGCGACCTCGCTGCTGCGACGGCCCATGAATCGCTTGATGGAATATACGGTGTTCTCCGGATTCGTCACCTGCTGGTGCTTGGCGAGCTGGCCGACGAGGATTTCCCCTTTATCGGTGAAGCCGACCACGGAGGGGGTGAGCCGCGAGCCGGATGCGTTGACCAATACCTTGGGAGCCGAGCCCTCCATCACAGCCACCACAGACAACGTCGTACCGAGGTCAATTCCGATGATTTTGTTGCTTGCCATGTCTGACGCCCTTTCTTTGCACTGAAGTTGGCATCTGGCGATTGGCCTATTCCTCTTCGCTGGGCCAACGACACACAAAACGTCTATTTGTGCGCACGGGGTTGCAAAACTCGTGCCAGCCACCGCACAAACGGACGACCTTATGCTAACCGCTTGTAGCAAAAGCAGTTAAGCACTCTCACTCTCCCCCACGGGCGGGCACACCAACGTGGTGGTCGCTCCACGCCGTGCCATTTTGGCAGGCTGCTCCCGGTCCCCGTGGCCCCAGGCCTCCCGTCACTCGCGCGTCAACGTGGCCACACGATATACTGCTCTCGGCGTGGTTGCTGTGACTATCGTCTGCCATGCCTGACACGGGGAGCATGCCACTGTAGTCGTACCTGTCTTCGTACAACTGCTTGAACACGGGCCAGTCGATCCGAACGTTGCCGCACGCCGCATAAGATGACGACAGGGTTTCCAGCCTGCTGAACGCCCCCCTCGCTGCCGTCGAGAGAAATCTACACTCCTACAGGAGGACAGACTGCCGCGGCGCCGCATGGGGCGCGAGCGTTGAGGCTTGACGTTGCGAGGCGATGGCGAGACAATGGCGGACTGTTCGGGCTTGGTCGTTCCTCATTTGCGAAGGAGTGTCGAAGATGACCATCGGATTCGATCTGCGGACGTTGATGGCGGCGATTGTACTTTCTGCCGCGACGGCAACCGTCCCAGCGGCGGAGCCGCCCTGGGTGGTGTATCAGGGCGGCGCGGGGCCGGGACAAGGCAAGCATATTGTGTTCGTCACCGGCGACGAAGAGTACCGTTCCGAGGAATCGATGCCCATGTTGGCCAAAATACTGGCGGTCCATCACGGCTTCAAGTGCACCGTGCTGTTCGCGATCAACAAAGAGACCAGCCAGATCGACCCGGTGACGCTCGACAACATCCCCGGGCTTGAGGCCCTCGACACGGCGGACCTCATGGTTCTGTTCACCCGGTTTCGCGAGCTGCCCGACCAGCAGATGAAGCACATTATCGACTACACGAATTCGGGCAAGCCGATCGTCGCGCTGCGCACGGCGACGCACCCGTTCAACTACGTCAAGCACAAGGACAGCCCCTATGCGAAATGGAGCTGGCAGAACAGGGACGCGGCGTTCAAAGGCGGTTACGGCCGGCAGGTGCTCGGCGAGACGTGGATCAGCCACTACGGCGATCACCAGAAAGAAAGCACTCGCGGCACGATTGCCGACGGCATGGAGAACCACCCGATCGTCCGGGGCGTCGGCACGATCTGGGGCCCGTCCGATGTGTACGGGCTGACGACCCTTCACGGCGACTGCAAGCCGGTCATCATGGGTCACGTCCTGTCCGGCATGAATCCAGACGACCCGGAGAGCACAAGCAAGAAGCCCCTGCCGGTCGCCTGGATCAAGGGCTACAACGGTGACAGCGGCAAGACCGCGCGGGTCTTTGTGACCACGATGGGCCACGCAGGCGATCTCAAGGACGCCAACCTGCGCAGGCTGCTCGTCAATGCCTGCTACTGGGCTCTGGGCCTGGACAACCAGATCACGCCGCAAAGCAGCGTGGACATTATAGGTCTGTACGATCCCTTCCCCATCGGCTTTGCCGGATTCAAGAAAGGCCTCACCCCCGCTGACCACACGCTGCCAACCCCGGTCAGATAGGCCGCCGAGCGCCCGTCTTGTTCACCACAGCAGCCGGGTAACGAAGTCCAGAAGGTGCGGACCGAGGACCAACAGGCCGATGCAGACAGAGCCGACCGCAGAGATCAACACGCCGCCGGCGGCCACGTCCTTGGCGTTCTTGATCAACGGATGAAACTCTCGCGAGGCGGCGTCGGCCAGGAACTCCAGCGCGGTGTTCAACGCCTCAGCCGTCCAAACGGCCATGATCGCCAGGACGATCCAGCACCACTCGCCCGCCGACAGGCGCATCAGGCCACCGGTCACAAGGACACAGAAGGAGGCGAAGGCGTGCAGCCACGCGTTGTGCTGGGACCTGAGCATCATGCCAATGCCGTGAATGGCATACCGGAAGCTCTTGAGCCTGCCCTCAATGGTGAACGGGCCGTTGCCATCTGCCCTGTCCTTCGGCGTCGGATCGCCCGCCGCATTCTCCGCTGGCTTGTCCATAACAACCGTCTGTTCGCTGTACCGTATCATGGTGGCCCCCGAGCAGCGCAATGTATCCCTAACACCTCTCGGACACTACCTGCGTTATATCGGCCGGTGGAGCCACTATCTTGAGCCGCCGACGTCCCTCCCATATCCCTCCAGTATACCTCTTGCCGGGCGGTGAAGCCATGATTCCGCAGGATTTCACTGCAAGCTGCCCCTACAGGCGCGGTCGGCCGCTCAGCAACACCCACCTCCCAGCCTTCTCCAGAGCTTCCACACGACCCCGGTCCGTGTCGTTGTGGGGCCCTCGCAATCCGGTCGGCGACGTGATAGACTACCGCGACGACAATAGATGAGCCGGGAGGTCACGTGAGAACGCAGGCCAAGAACGAGGTGGAGCCAATCGCCGGCGGCTGGCCGGGCCACCCGGAACACGCGGGGCGGGTCGCCCGCTGGTTTGCCTCGTGCTTCTACGCCTGTGGACGAGACGGCTTGCCAGCGGCGATCGAGTATGATGGAAGGCGACACGTCCTGGTGAAGGTGCTCAAGCATGACTTCATGGCCGGCACGGGCTTGTATGAGAGGGCCGATGTGGAGACGGCCGGTCCCCGCAGAATCGTCTGCAAGATCAACCGGCGGATGCATTTCTGCTTCGTTCCCCTGGCTTGGCTGGGCCGAGTCGTCACCCACAATGAGGTCTGCAATCTGATGCGGTGCGATGGCATCCGCGGCGTCCCACGCCTGCTCGCACGCGCTGGTCCGGCCATCTACCTGTATGAGTACATCGAAGCAACGAGCCTGGATCGCAAACCGCCCGTTCCACCCCGGTTTTTCGAGGAGCTCTTGGCCGTGCTCCAACAAATCCACGCGCGCGGGCTCGTCCACTTTGACCTCCACAAGCGCGGCAACCTGCTCGTCGATAGCGACGGCCGACCCTGGATCATAGACTTCCAGCTCTGTACCTACATTCCGGAGCGGTGTCTGCTATCTCGGCGGCTCTCGACCCGCCTGCGCCGCCGGCTCCAGAGCTATGACCTCTACCACCTGTACAAGCACAAGCGCCGCTTCCAGCCGACCGGCCTGACCGAGCAGGAGGAACGTCTCTCAAGAGACAACAGCTTGCCCCTGCGCCTCCACCGTGCCGTCGCCCGGCCGATCAAGCACGTTCGGCGTTGCTGTCTGGGGTACCTCCACGCCAAGGGTATTCTTGCAGACAGCTCCGCCGCGCAACCTCACATGGAAACCGACCCCACCCGCTGGGCAGACCCATGACACCCCTGTTGGGGGCCATGGCCGCTGGCGGCGGAGGCCCCTCCTACGCCGGGACGCCGACAGCAGACATGTAGACAACGCTCTCGTCGGCCCCGTCCACCTCGAGCAACCGGTTCACCTCGTCGTCAAGCAGGGCTCCGACCTGACAACTGCCCAGCCCCAGGCTAACCGCAGCGAGGGCCAGGTTCTCTGCGATATGACCGGCGTCAAGGTAGACGTACCGATAGGCCCGCTCGCCGTACTTCCACTGAGACCTCGCGAAAATTGCCGTCCAGGCAAACACGGCCGCCGCTTCGCCGCACATCTCCTGCCCGAGCGCCGCCGCGACCGCGGCAACGCGCATATCCCCGCTACGGATCCGTTCCAGTTCGTGGTTGCGAATCCCGTAGTGGTACACTCCGGCCTCCAAGTCACGAACCCGGTGGGCCACAATGTAGGTCTCAATAGGGTACAGAGCGCCCGCCGACGGGGCTGTGCGGAACTCGTAGCCTCGCTCGGTCCTCTGGATACCGGTCGAGGCCCAGATCAGATAGCTTAGCCGGTCCAAGCTGATGGACTCCGGCCGGAACCGACGGACACTCCTCCGCTCGTTCAGCACATCGTCAACAGTCCTCCGGCCTTCCACCTCCGGCGACGGCAGCACCACCTTAACACCCTCCGGATATGTCTTATATGGGTCCGGCCTCGCTGTCCAGCGCACCGGGGCGCGCTGAAGCTGATCCGCCCGATATTTGGTCTCCTGCTGAAACTTTTCCCCTATCCCACTCATCAAACCTGCCCTCACGAAGAAACCGTCCCAAGACACACCGAGCGCCCGACGGCAAGAACCTCCGATCCTCACCACGATCCGCACCCCCATCATCCCACGAGACCACCCCAATGCAAGTCAAAACCCGCCATCCGCCATAAGGAGGAAATTGCCATTCCTTGGGGGTGTACTTCTTCTAATAATAGACATTCCAATAGTAGTAGTATTAGTATTATGCGGCGTGGTACTGTTGCTTTCTTGGGTGGACACAACATAAGGGCCATATCTGCAAGCAGATGCGCGCGATCCGGAGATTGAAGAGCTGTGGAAAAGTTGTCGCGCCGGGCGTTGCAATCCTTGACAATCCTATGTCGCGGCTGTAACAAGAGAGGTCGATCGCCTGGTTGCTCACAGCAACATGGAGCACAAATAATAGGTTATCCCCATTGGTGGGTGTCGCTGCGGCAGTCTCGCTGGGCCTTTTGTGAACGCGTGGGGATAGAAGGCGTAGAAGCGGTACGATGGACGGGTCCAAGTGCAGGAACCGGCACCTGCTCCGCAACGTGTTGGCTCGGCAGCCGGGATGGGTACTCACGATTGGGACGGGCACAGAGACATGGCATCAAAGAAGGAACCGGGGCCTCAGAAGGCCAAGGCGGAACTGTACGTAGGAATCGATATTGGCAGCAGTTTTCTGCATTGTGTCGGCCTGGCGCCGGACAGGTCGATCCTATACTGTCCCCCGCCGATCATGCACTTCGCCAACCCGCTGGGCGCGATGAAAGAGCTCTGGCAGGATATGGTTCATCGCTTCGGTCGTGATGCGATTCGCAGCACCGCCTTCACGGGCAGCGCCGCGCAGCCATTCCCGCGGGTCATGCCGGGCACCATCTTCGTGTATGACAGCGTGGCAATCCCGCGAGGCGCAGAGCTCGTGGCCCCGAAGGCCCAGTACCTCTTCCACATCGGCGCGAAGGACTCCTACTTCTTCAACCTTGCCGTCGTCGAAGGCCGCAAGATCATCCGCGAGTGGCGCACCGGCACAAAGTGCGGCGGCGGGTCCGGCATGCTCGTCGAGAAGCAATGCCGCCGGCTCTTCCAAGGCGAGGTGCCCTCTCCGCAACTGGAGGACCCAGGCCCGTCGTCCGGGGAGCAGGAGAGGGAAGCCACAGGCATGCGCAACCGCGCGAAGCTCCAGGAACGCATTGAGGAGATGTTCCGACGCGCCGAGGAGGAGGCGGTGCGGTCCCGCGAGCCGAGCGAGTTCCTCGCCCGGTGCGGCGTGGTCGTGCAATCCGACCTGATCCACAAGCAGAACGAAGGCGCCACACGCGTCGACAATTTGGCGGGCCTGTTCCGCACGGTGCCCCGCAACTACGTCATCGACGTGCTCGGCGCCCGGGACCTGGCGTCGTCGCTCGGAGAAGACAGCGAAGCGGTCGCCACGGGCGGCCTGTTTGCCAACGATCTCGTGCGCGAGAACCTCTCCCAGCTTCTCAAGATGCCGATCATGCGACCGGAGCAATTCCAGAACATCGCTGCCATCGGCGCAGCCCTCAAGGCCATCGAGGAGGGCAATGCCTTCGTCTTCGACGTCGCCCAGCTTCAGGGCGTCGCCCGGTACAGCCGGGAGAAGCGATCCTTCGCCCCGCCGCTGTCGGCGAGTCTCACGTCCGTCCGCGAGAGCAGTCAGGCCCTGCACGAAACGATCCCCGCGGGAACCGAGGTCGTCCTCGGCATCGACGGAGGCAGCACGACGACCAAAGGGGCGCTGGTCGAAATCAAGACCGGCCGGCTCCTCGACAAGCTCTACATCAAGACCCACGGCAACCCGGAGGAATCGCTCAAGCGCGTCCTGCGATACCTCGCCCGGCACAAGGACAATGTCGTCATCAAAGGCGTCGGCGCGACCGGCTCAGCGCGAAAGCTCTACGAGAAGATCCTGCTGAGCAAGAGCAGGACGAAGCAGCTCGTCGAGCAAGAGGTCACGTTGTGCGACCGCATCACCGACGAGATCACCTGCCACGCCCTGGGCGTCAAGCACAACAATCCGGGCATCGACACGATCTTCGAGGTCGGCGGTCAGGACATGAAGTTCACGAGCTTCGGCCGTGACGGCACCGTCAAAGAAGCGAAGATGAATTATAGCTGCCAGGCCGGCTCAGGCCAGACCCTCGAGAACATGGCCGATGTGATCAACCTCGACGTCGAGAATACTCTTCAGGAAGCGGCGTTGCGTGCCCAGCGCGTGCCGATCATCGACTCGACGTGCGGCGTGTTCATGGAGATGGACGAGAACCGGCTCATCGCCGAGGGCTTCGGCCGCGACGAGATCGCCGCCGCCATCCTCCGCGGCACCGCCGCCAGCTATTACTACAAATTTGTCGGTGGGGCGCAGCACGTCGGCAACAAGTGCTCCGCCCAGGGCGGCCCGGCATTGGGCAAGGCCTTTCTGGCCGCCCTCGCGCAGGTCACGGAGAGGGACATCGAGGCCTATCCCCATCGCGAGATGTTCGGCGCCTGGGGCCAGGGCCTCGACATCATCGAGCAGATCAGGCAACTCGAAGCGCAGGGCAAGAAGGTCGGGACCGCGTTCCGCGGCTGGGAGATCGTCGATATGCCCTTCCGCAAGCGCAAGGTCCTGTGCCGCGACCTGTTCGGCGAGAAATCGTGCGGCGTCCGCGACTGCCAGCTCGAGGTCTTCGAGATCGAGGACGACGAGATCATCACCGGGGGCTTTTGCCCGCGTGGCAACTCCGAATCGGCCCGCAAGCCCAGAATCAACTACGTCGACCGCTACCACAAGATCTACGAGGAGCACTTCAAGAGGCAAGGCTGCCTGCTGAACGAGGCCGAGACGATCCATCCGGAGCGACCGACGGTCGGCATCAAGCGGAGCATGACGACGCTCGGCCACAAGGGCATCTGGAGCGCCGCTTTGTTCCAGAGGCTCGGGTTCTTCCCGGTCGTCTCGCCGCGAAGCGACAAGGACATCGCCAAGATCGGCGTGGACAACTCGCGGACGGAGTTCTGCATCGCCCGCAAGCTGGCCACCGGCCACGCCGCGATCCTGAACAACCATCCCGCCATCCAGTACCTGTTCAATCCGAGCTTCATCGAGGAGCGAAAACCAGATCCGCCGGACCTGAAATACTGCATCTACACGGAGTCGGAAGGCTACGTCCTCAACGACGTCCTTTCGCTGGACAAGCACCGCCAGTTCAACCCCATCGTCCACTTTGGCGACCTGCCCCTGATGGTCCGGGAAATCCGCCGCGAGTTCGCCAGGGTCGGGTTCCAGTACACGGACAAGCAGATGAAGGACGCGATCCGCTACGCCGACGACGCGGAGAAGAAGTTCCGGGCGGACCTGTACGCCGAGGGGGACAAATTCCTCGAACGCGTTGAGCGCGAGGGCGAGCCGGCCTACGTCGGCATCGGCAGGGACTACGTCGTGCTCGACCCGGAGGCCAGCTCCAGCTCCGGCGCCATGTTCTCCCAGGTCCGCGGGCTCGACTACCTGCCCCAGGTCTTCCTGGAGCACCGGTTCCTGGAGCTGCCCATCGACGAGTTCGTGCAGAACGAATTCTGGGTCGAGAGCGTCCGGATCCTGCAGGCGGGCCTGTTCGTCGCGAGGCATCCGAACCTCTTCGGCATTCGCATGGTGAACTTCGCCTGTGGGCCCGACAGCCTGAAAATCTACATGGAAGAGCAGATTCAGCAGGCGGCGAACAAGCCCCTGCTCGTCCTGCTCACCGACGCGCAGACGAACAATGCCCCCTTCGTGACGCGGACCGAAGCCCACGAGCGGGTCGTCAGCCAGACGAAGCCTTCTCCGCTGGACGTGGAGAGGCTGAAGATTCACTCCGCCGACGAGTACGACAAGCGCGTGTGGCTGATCCCGTACATGGGCGACGCCAGCCACGTGGCGGCGGCGGGCCTGCGGTACTTCGGCATCGACGGCCGGGTCCTGCCGACGAACACGCCGCGTGGCTACGAAGTCGCGCGCAAGCACGTCTATACTGAGGTCTGCTATCCCCTCAAAGGCGTCGTCGGCGACGCCATCGGCTTCCTCCAGGAGCAGATCGAGAAAGCCGGTCGCCGGTTCGTCGAGGACAACTACCTCGTCGTCCTGCCCACGAGCAGTGGGCCCTGCCGGTTCGGCAAATATTCCGAAGTCCTCCAGCACTTCATGAAGCTGGAGGGGCTTGAGAAGGTTCCGGTGGTCGGACCCTCCTCGGAGACCGACTATGTGGATATTCCGCTGCCCAGCGGCTCGAAGGCGTCGGACAAGATCAAGATGCAGCAACTGCTGTTCAAGGGCATCAATGCGGCCGACCTGCTGGAGGACACGCTGCGCCGCTTCCGGCCGTACGCCGAAGACAATAGCGCGATGGATGCCCTCAAGCAAAATCGGCTGGAGCTGCTGGGCACGATCGTCGGCTCTGGTGCGAAGACGGACGAGTTGCTCCGCTGGGGCCACGAGACCGTCGCCCAATTCCAGGCGGCCAAAGTCCGCTATCACGAGCGCTTCCCGCTGGTGCTCTACATCGGCGAGATCTACATGCGCCAGCACGACCCCTACACTAACTTCGCGATCCGCCAGTTGGAGGACCAGCACCTGGAGGTCGTCCGCGACTCCATCACCGACTGGCTGCTCTACGTCAATCGCATGAACCTGCGCAACGCCAAGCGCGACACGAGCCTGGGTTTGCAGGAGCGCAACCTCGGCCGGGCTTTGCGCTGCACCGGCAAGATGCTGCGCTCGATCGTCAAGAGCAAGTACATGGCCAGCGTCGCCGCCAAGATCGCCGCGCCGTTCCACGAGGTGCTCCACGGCCGGCACGTCCTGCCGCATCCGATGGAGATCATTGAGCTGCTCGAACGCAACCACGAGACGCACGGCAATATCGAGGGCGAATCGCCCTTGAGCACCGGCATCGCGTACTATCTCATGCACGACATGCTCCACCCGCACGGCGACGCCTGCATCTCCGGCATCTTCCACGTCGGCCCGTTCACCTGCATGCAGGAAGGCGTCGCGACCGCAAAGATCGAGGCGATGGTCAAGGAGTTTCGAAAGAAAAAGCCCGACCTGGTCTTCCCGATCATTCACGCCTTCTTCGGCGACTCGCCCAACGCGAACCTGGCGGCCGAGATCGCGGTCTTTCGCGAGCAGTGCTACCAGAAGCGCGATCTGATGTGCCGGAAGCAGGGCCCCGCGCACGGCCCGGAGATCCGCGAAGTCCCGTCCGCTCACAAGCACGCCGGCGCACATACGCACGCGGACCGATGACGCCGAGGCTGTGACGTTTGTCGGGTTGACTTCACTCAGGATTTGGCGCCAGGCCGGATGGTCGCCGCTGCAGCTTGATAGCCGGTCATTCACCCGAGGTCAGGACCGCGAGGGCCGATACGGTCACGAGACCTCTGGCGGTCAGACCGCATTCTCGCTGTCGGGGGCCCTGAGCCGTTCCTTGCGCGCCTGGACGCGCAGCCGGGCGCTGTCGTAGCGCGCCTGCTCGTCGGGTGTCTGGGGCAGCAACGGCGGCGCTGGGACCGGCTGCTTGCGGTCGTCGAGGGTGACCAGGGTCAGGTGAGCGGTCGTCGCGACGATCTGCTCGCCGGTGTAAGGGTCCTCGCGAATGACCTGGACTCCCACCTCCATGGAGGACCGGCTGACGTAGTTGATAGCGGCTTTCAGGACGACGTGGTCGCCGATGCGGATCGGGTGGCGAAAGACGAGCGAGTCGATCCCTGCCGTGACCACCTCGCGACCACAGTGCCGCTGGCCTGCCATCGCGGCGACCATGTCGATCCAGCCGACGATGGCCCCTCCGAAAGCGGTGCCCTGCGGATTCGCCTGCTGCGGCATCACCAGATACCGCGTCTCCACCGCGCTCTGGCTCGGCGTTTTGCCCTTGTGCGTGCTCATGCCGCTCATAATGTCGCGCACGGCGCCGTCAAGTCAACAGGCTGCCCGCCGGAAATCCGGCGACCCGGGCCTATCAGCATAGGATCAGAAGCGAATTTCGAGGCCGAGCACGCCCATCGGGCCCAGCTCCGCCTCGATCTCGTTGGGTAGGGCCTGGCCATCCTCGTATCGGATCTGGTCGTAGCCGACGCCGAACAGGCCGCTGAGGCTCAGACCCTTGTGCGTCAGCAGGCGGTACTTCAGCGCCAGTTGGGCCGACAGGATCTCGGGCGTGTGCGAGATGGGGATGGGTGCGAGGACCTCGCCGCACAGGCTCCAACGCTTCGTGAGCGGCCACGTCAGGCCGAAGCCGATCTGGGCACCGACCGTGGTGTAGCTGCGGTCCACGCTGTCGATCCCCTGCCCCGCCAGTGTATACTGGAAATCGAAAAGAGCGGCCCCGATGGAGGGATACAACTCAATCGTCCGGTCGCCCCAGTCGAGGGGCAGGCGGTAGCGATACCCCAAGCGGTACCAGTCGAGTTGAATGTTGGCCTTGACGGGCAGGCCGGCGGCAAACGCGATTGACTGGCTGACGAGGGGCTCGTCGAGCGTGCCGTCCCCGGACAGATGAATGATGCGTCCGCCGGCATACAGGCCGTGATGACCGTAGAACAGGTTCGCCCAGAAGTCGCCCGCGTGGACGCTCTTCATGCCCAGTTCCCCGAGCGTGGGTCGGTCGATGCTCGTCGAGCCGGTGGTCCCGCCGGCCGGCGTCTGAAGGTAGCCATCGATGGACCCGAGGAGGAAGCTGGCCCCGGCATCCACCCGGAATCGGTCTTGCGCTCTGGATGCCGAGTGCGGCACAACAAGCTGGAGCAGTGCTGCGCATACCACTATTGTCTTGCGTCGTGAGTGACGAACGTTCATAGAGAGGTCCTTATCAGCCACAGTTTTGTGCTGTGGCCTCCTGGCCCATCGAGGGATCAGTGTCCACGACAGTCATCCGGCTCGATCGATGCTGTCGTGGGGTGAGGACTCCGGGCGTGTGTGTGCTCACCGGCTCAGAGCCTGCGTCGTCCCGGAATCTCCGGGACCCACCCGCGCAGACGCGGAAGCCCGCTTCAGGAAACGGGCTGGACCTCGGGGCTGACGCCCCGGGTCCGCGACGCCGTGCCGGCAGGAGGGCCCCTAGAGTCAAGCCGACTTTCGCCGCGACCGTGGGGAGTCCGATGTGATGGATGGCTTTGCGGTCCTGCAAAGGTGATGGGTAGGTCGTCCCGGTTCCACACGGCTGGATCAGCCGCAGTGCCGAGACTTGTGTCCGCCACGCGTCCTGCGTGGTCAGGCTCCAGGCCAGGGTGCTTCGTCAGCAGCTCCACCAGAGGAACGTCGTCCAGGATCGGATCGAGGAAAGGCTCTCTGTCATTCGTACGAGACCCTCGGGCAAGGACCAGCAGTGCCGCGCACGTCAGCAGCGTCATGCACTCACGCATACGCGCCCCCTGTTCGTGGGCTGCTGCACTGGGTGCGGCGTGGCTCTGGAGTTGTCATTCTCATCATGCGGCTTTCTCCGATCTTGGACCACGAAGTGATCCGCCAACAAACCCTACGAAATACAGATGCCGGCGTCAAGACATCTCATACATCGTCCGCTGCATTTCCGGATGGAAAGTGGGGTGGGTCGAATAATATGGCCCTCCGCGTGAGAATATGTCAGGGTCGCCCCAGAGGGCATTCTGTCACCAGTCGCGGCGTCGGCAAGATGGTCCGGCGGCCTTCAACGCCGGGGCCAACAGGCGTTCGCCATCACTGCGGGCGAAAGCCTCTTCTGCGATGATCCGCCCGCTCGGCCGGTATCAGACACGGATGGGGTCGAAGGTCACCCGGGTGTGGTCGCTGTCGGTGAAGCGGGCATAGTAGAGCTCGATCTGCACGCCGAGGTGGGAGAGAAGGCGATCACAGATGGCGGCAATCGGCTTCATGTCCGCACGGGGCCGGTGGCTCTGGCCATCCGCGCCGGGACGCAGAAAGCCGGGTAGTCTTCTCGCGAGCATCCTATAGTACGCGCAATCCTCGTGATTGATCAGCACGACGCGATGGATCGAGTGGTGCCCTCCGCAAAAGAGATCGAGGCGCTCCCGCATGAACTTGAACTCCTTCGGCAGTTGCTCCGGGCGGGCCAGCACGCCGGCGCCACCGGCGACGACCAGCGGGATGAACTGCCCCTTCCTCAGGCCGAGCTGCCGCTCGATGAATTGGTCAAATGCCGTCTGGAATCGGGGATCGCTGCAGTAGACGACCACCGCCTGCGGCTCCGCCTCCGGCATCGCCTCGTATGTCGTCACTGGGTTGACCGGCTCGGTCATAGGCGCTCCTTTCGCATGGCACGCATTGTCGAGTCTCGAGGCTGCAATCCTGCCACTGTCGGCATCGCCTTACGCCTCGTCCGCAGGGCCGCGAGCCGGTTCCTCGGCGGCCGCACGCGCCGGTCGCTCGCTGACCGGATCGGCCGGCTTCGCCTCCGCAGGTTTGCGATTGAGCATCCGGTCGAGGTCGTCGATGTCGATACCCACCTTGCTCAGCAGCGCCTTGAGGTCCACGCCCTGCGCCTTGAGGGCCGTGAGGAACTTGAAGACGGTGTTCGGCACGACGCTGCTGAACTGGTCCATGCCTCGCCCGGTGCCGCCCACGTCGATGATTCGCACCTCGTCGATCTGGCCCAGCGGCGCCGCCACGCTCGCGAAGACGGAGGTCGCGACCTTGCTCATCGCGTCGCCGCCCCGATCGAACAGGCCGGGCAGCCGGTCCAGAATCAGGATCATCCGCGCGTCGGCGGTCATCCTGGCCAGGGCCTCGGCGAGCTGCTTGGTGCCTTCGGCCTCCGCCTTGAGGACCATGCCCTTCTTGGCGGCCTCGCCTTCCGCTTCCGCCACGAGGGCCTGCTTGGTCTTGGCCGCCTCACCTTCCGCCTCGGCCAGCATGACCGCTCGGGTCTTGGAGGCCTCGCCCTCGCCTTCGAAGACTCGCGCCTGCTTTTCGCCGTCGGCTCTGCGGATCGCCGCTTCGCGGGCGGCCTCCGCATTGGTCACGGCCACCTGCTTGGCGGCCTCCGCCTCGATCACCTGCCGGGCACGTTCCGCCTGGGCGGGCTTGATGACCGTCGCCTCCAGCTCCTGCTCTTTGCGGGCGGCCTCGCGCGTCTGGACCTCGATCTGCGCCTCGCGCTCGGCGGCGTCGCGCTGCGCCTGCTTGACCTTGAGCGTCTTCTCCTGGTCGGCCAGGGCGATGCCGAACGCCTGCTCCGCTTTCGCCTTCTCCGCGTCGGCCGTGGTCTTGAACTGGGCCTTCTTGACGTCCCTGTCCCGTTCCGCCTCCGCCACCTTGATCGCGTTGCTGGCGACGGTGATGTCGGCCTCGCGGTTGCAGTCGCTCACCTTCTTCTTCGTTTCCGCCTCCGCCTGGGCGGTCTTGATGTTCGCGTCCCGGATGGCCTCCGCCACCGACTGCTTGCCGAGGGCATCGATGTACCCGTACTCGTCGGTGACCTCCTGGATGACCAGCGTGATGATCTGGATGCCGAGCCGCCGCAGCTCCTCCGTGGACTCCTCCACCACTTTCTTGTTGAATGCATCGCGGTCGCGCAGGATCTCGTTGATGTTCAGCTTGCCGATGATGGAGCGCAGGTGGCCCTGGAGGATGTTGCGGACGATCCGCGCGAGTTCCTCGTCGGTCTTGCCGAGGAAGGCAGCGGCGGCGTTGTGCAGCGCCTCCTGCGTCGTCTCAATCTTGAACGTGGCGACCCCCTTGGCGCTGATCTTCACGTTGTCCTTGTTGGGGATATCGTGCTCGTCGATCTCGACCTGGCTGACGGCTGTGGACATCGGCTGGAAATGCTCGATCACCGGCCACAGTAAGGCGCCGCCGCCGGCGACCACACGGAAGCCCCGGCGGTGCGTCTTGCCCTCGGAATCGACGTACCTGTACTTGCGGCCGTAGAAAATGCCGACCTCGTTTGGAGGAATCTTCTTGTACCGGCTGGCCATCACCCGGATCACGATGATAAACGCCAGCGCGATGAGCAGAATCATCGACGGCACCAGCACCCGGCTGACCTGCCCGATCACCAGAGCTCCCAATGCGAACGTGTTCATAGTCCTTGTCTCTCCTATTCAGAGTCGCCGACGGAATGAACCGTCGTAGGATTCCCACGTTGTCATTCCCGCGAAGGCGGGAATCCAGCACGCATCGAGCGACTCTGGACCCCCGCCCCCGATCAGAGCTTGCCCTCGACCCGATCGGGGGTCGAGGGCAGGCCCTGCGCGCCGGTGACATACGTGGGACTCATTCTGTCAAAGTGCCAACGATTGTTCGCTTTCAGCTTTCGGTCTTGTCCACGGTGAGGACCGAGCCGCTGACGGCGACGATCCGCACGGTGCTGCCCTTGCCCAGGGGGCCGCTGTCGTGTGCCCGCGCGGTGAACGTGTGGTACTCGCCGCCGAGGGAGACGCCGATCTCGCCCAGGGCGTCCTTGTCGATCGGCACGGTGACCGTTCCGGTGCATCCGAGCAGCGAGTCGGTCGGCGTCACGGACGACGCCTGCTGCTCGATGAACAGCAGCATGATGCCGTACATGAGGGCCGCCAGGATCACGCCCGCCGCCACGCCGATCACCGAGGCGAGCGGGTACCCGGCGCCGTAATACAGCGCGACGGCGCCAGCGGCCCCGAAGCCCATGACGAACGTGGCGATCACCCGCATCGAGAAGATGCCGATCACGCCGTGGCTGTCCACGCCGGCCTCGTAGCTGGCGTCGGTGTCGATGCTGTGGTCGAAGTCGTGGTCGTGGCCGAGCAGGAAACCACCGGCCACCACGATGAACGCGGCGATAGCGATGGTTACGAATATGACCATAGTGACCTCCTTTTATTCACATAGACGCCTGTGAGGCTTGGGAATTTTGCGCGGTCGCTCCCCGACCGTGGATTTTCGAAAGCCGTTCCTGGATGGTTCCACTATGCCAGCCACATCCGTGTGTCCTCGTCTTGCCCCTGTTGTTTCTCCTCCTGGACGTCGTCCAACGGATGCGGAGTATAGCAGCTTGCCAGTGTCCCGTCCAGACCGCCGTCACGGAATTCCGCGCCCCCTCCGCCGTGGCCACAGAGCGACAGATCGCGAGCCTCCGCGTTGTCGTTAGTCTTTATGGACAAAGGACTTGCGCAGTTGCAGCTCTCGTCCGCAAGAGGCGCGGTGCCAGTGCCGTTTCAGGCGGGTTTCATGCCGAGGATCTTGTCGATCCGGCCGGCCAGGTCGGTCAGGTAGGCCTCGTCGCCGCCGGCCAACTCGGGGGTCATGTAGCTGGTGAATCCGATATCCGCCAGCGCCTGGCGGACCTGCGGCGAGTTGACGTCGCCGTCGAGCAGGTTCGTCCATTGGTAGCCGCGGCGCTTGAAGTCCTTCAGATGGATGTGGGCGATCCGGCAGCCGATCATCGTGGATCGTCAGCGATATCGTCGCCCCCCGGTGCCGCGCTGGCCCCTCTCCGGATACGTGCCCGGTTGCGTGCCCTTTCGCTCCTGCAGCTTCCGCTGGCGCTCCTCGTCGATCGTCCACTGCTCGCGGATCTTGGCTACCCGCTCCTGCCGCGCGAGCATCACGCCGGAGATCGTTGCGGCTGTCTTCTTCGCCTGCTCCTCCGCCGCGATCGTCCGCAGACCTTCGAGCTCCGCCAGGTCCAGCAAATGCACCGCCTCCAGCAGTTCCGGCTTGCTCTCCGGCTTGCCGTTCACCCAGGCGTCAATCTGGGCCCGCGTGTCGCCGTCGATGGGCGGCAGGTTGGGCTCGCGCCGCGCGGACGCTCTGGACGGTGTCGCACCCGGATTCCCATAAGGGCTCTGTGCACCACCCATCATCTCCGTCGTGCCCCGGCGGCCCGTTCGCCCGCCCCGGACGCGCCCCGTTCCCGTCGTATCCGTGTTCTGCTCCATCGCCGCACGCCGCTCCTCTCGGATCGCCTCGCGCACCGCGTCGCCGACGGCGGCGTACCGCAGCTTCCGCTTGGCCGCCAGATCATCGACTGCCGGGATCGTTTTTGTCGCCTTCTCATCGGTCGCCGTCTGCTTGATGAGCGCGAGCTCATCGTCGAACTGCTTCTCGACGGAGCGCAGCAGCGACGTGCGCGTATCCACGCGCCGCTGGATCCAACCCTTCTGCTCGACCTCGCTCTTGTCATCGACCGCCTGGAGAACCGCCGCCAGGCCGGGGAAGGCCTTGATCTCCCCGCGGACGGCGTTCGGATCGAGCTCGACCTGGACGGGGGCGGTGGCCGCTACCGGCTGGGTCATCTGGCTGCCGGGCGCGCCGTCATCGCCGTAGGGCGACATGCCGGGCCGCAGGGCGACGGGTTCCTTCGCGCCGCTCTGCTTGAGCAGATCGACGATCTCTGTCTGCTGGCGCCGGCTGGCCAGCATGAGCGGCGTCTGGCTCATCCGGTCTTCCGCATTGACGTCCGCGCCGGCTTTGATGAGCGCCTGGACAACCTCCGTGTGACCGAACGCCGCGGCCACGTGGAGAGGCGTCGTCTTGTTGTCGTCCTTGAGCTTCGGGTCCGCGCCGGCGGCGAGCAGTGCGAGCACGACGCCGGTATGTCCGCTCTGAGCGGCGCCGAGCAGCGGCGTTCTGCCGTTGATGCCCTTGGCGTTGACCTGCGCGCCGGCAGCGAGGAGGACTTTGACGGCTTCGAGCTGGCCGGCATCGGCGGCATAGCAAAGCGGCGGGGTCCCGCGCTCGTCCGCCTTATTCATGTCCGCTTTCCTGGCGATGTGCAAGTTGAGTTGCTGGATGTCACCGTCAGCGGCCGCCATGAACAGCGACTTGGTCGGGTTGGCGGCATCTTGTGCCAGAACCCCCCTGCCGCCGACCAGGAGGAACGATACACTGAGAATCGAGAGAATCGCGCGTTTCACAAGACGCCCTTTTCAATGCGTTGGTCCCGAGGGATTGATGCCGCGATGACGCAGCGCCCGCGGCGTATCCTGTTATTATACACCATCTGCATTGCAAGTGTAGAAATCTGAGCGGCTTCAGACCCCATCGCTGCAGGCCAGACCGAGCACCTCCGTGATGCGGTCGAACTCGTCCAGCGAGTCGAAGTCGATCAGGATTCTGCCTCGCTGGCCGTGCCGCCGCGTCTCGATATGGACCCGCGTGCCAAGGTGACGGCAGAGCTTGTCCTCCAGGTCGGCGATGTGGGCGGGCTTGGCACGAGCCGCGGGCGGCTCCTTGCCCTCCTGGGACACGTACTTGCGGACGAGACGCTCCACCTCCCGGACGCTGAGCCGCCCTGCCATCGCCCGGTTGGCCAGCTTGCGCCGCAGCTCGTCGCTCGGAAGCGACAGGATCGCCCGGGCGTGGCCCGTGCTGATCTGGCCGTCCACGAGCATCTGGCGCAAGTCCTCTGGTAAGTCCAGCAGGCGCAAGTGGTTAGCAATCACCGAACGGTCTTCGCCCAGACGCTGAGAAGCCTCGGCCTGAGTCAGGGCGAACGCGCCGAGGTAGCGCTGGTAGGCTTTCGCTCGCTCAATAGGGTTCAAGTCGCGGCGATGGATGTTCTCTACGAGCGACCATTCGAACAGTTGTTCATCGGTCACCTGGCGAACGATCGCGGGAATCCGGTTAAGACCCGCCATCTGGGCGGCACGAAACCGCCGCTCGCCGGCGATGAGCTGGTAGCCGCCTTGAAAGGGGCGAACGATGATCGGCTGAATGACCCCGTTCGCTTTGATGGAGTCGGCCAGTTCGACGAGATCCTGTTCGTGCCAGACGGTGCGCGCCTGGTAGGGATTGGGAGAGATCTGGTCAAGGGCAAGGTCCGTCATCGAATCAGCTAAGTCCCTATCTGGAGGGAACTTATGATTGCCGAGAAGCGGAGGTGAGGAGGTAGTGATGGTCGCAGGCCCGGGTATTATAGGACCAAGTAGTGATTCAAGTCCCCTGCCGAGGTGCCGTGGTTTGTCGCCCTTACCTGTAGTCATGCCGTCGCTCCTTCAAGAACGGTGCCAGCTAAGTCGTGTGAGCGCGAGATTCTAAGATTGGAAGAATCGGTCGCTCAAGTATATTTCGGGTGGGACGCAGGAAATTCTGCAGATTTCTCGCGGCGGGTGAATCCGGGTGTGCGCTGCGGCACGTGGAACAAGGTGGCCCAAGGAGAGTGGGCCGCGTTGGCTCAAGGCGAAGAGAGAGAGTGGGAGAGTGGGGAGCGAAGTAGGCGCGCAGCATTGCGTCGTTGACACCGTAGGAACGGCATGAGGGTCGGCGGGTGGCGATGTGGTCGGATCGGGGTGGGGCGGTTAGGCGGTGGGCTTGGTGGGGGACGGGCAGGGGAATGGGGGGGGGGGGTGGGGATCCCTGCGGCGAGTGGACTTGGACGCGCCGGTTGAATGGATGGCGGAGGCGGCCATTGTGGGGGAGTCGGTGTCGGTCGCTGCGGTGGAGATCGTCGGGGGGGCTGTGTCTGCCGCAATGGGGTCTGGGAATGAAGAGACCGGTGAGGAGCGCCTGGGAGGCGGAGCGATGCGGGACCGAGTTGGCGTGGGATGGAGCGTGGCGTCGCAGGCTGGACTGGGCATAGTCGGCGAGATGGTAGGTCTTGCGCCGCGATGTGAGGAGTCCTGCGGATGGTCGTCCGTAAGGGGCAAAAAGGGTGACGGAACAATGGGATCGACGGAGCTGGCGTGCCGGCGTTTCACGTGGAACATTGCGCTGAGTCTGGTCACGATCCGGATCATCGCTTGCATAGTCCGCCGGCGCGGCCGTCGGAGCGCTCTCGGGAGGCCCTCCATTGAGGCGTCGGAATTGGCGCTGCAAGGCCTGGTGAGGCTACGTTTGCGGCGGACGCAGCCTGGCAGAGGCTTGAGGTTGCGCCGGCTGGCGTCGTGCGTCGGACCGTGGCAGGCTGGGGAGCAGACGACCACTTGCGACTGCTGGGACAGAGGAGCTGTGTTACGAATGCGGTCGGACAATATCGATAGGCCAGGGATTATAGGACGTAGGCGACGATTCGCAATGCCCAGCGGATGGCCGTGCTGAGCAGGGGACGGAGCATCCCCCGCGAGCGAGAGGGGGGGCGTTGGCAGCGGTCAGCGGCCGCGCCGGAGCGCCAGGGTGCCGAGACAGAGCAGCAGCAGGGTGGCTGGCTCGGGGACGGCAGCAGGGGCCGCAGTGTGGGTTGGATGGGGGTCGGTCTTGGCAGAGCCGGAGGGGGGTGTGAAGGCTGGCGCGTAGAAGTCGGTCGAAGTGGTGGCGGTCATGTCCAGGCCGCCGCCTCCTCCGCCGCGAGGCAGGTGCTCTTGAACGCGCTGGAGGGGTTGGGGGTGGAAGACGGCGATGACGATCTTGGGCTCGTTGATGAGGATCGTGGTGCGTTCGGCGTCGGGATCGGAGACGTCGCCAAGCCAGTAGGCGAATCGATAGCCGCGTTGGGCAGAGGCGGTGAGGGTGACGCTGGAGTTGGCGGAGACGCGATGCGCGCCTGCTTCGGGTGTCACGTCACCGGCCGCCAGGGGGCTTGGCTGAATGACGAGGTCGTAGGCAGTCGTGTCGGCGCGGATCGGCAGCGCTCGGCCGGCGACGGCTGTAGCCAGCACGATCGCCAGGGTCAGGGAGCGAGAGCAAATCCGGCCAGGTTTCATGTCGCCACAGGTACCTTCTGTTTTCGGACGATCCGCGGGCAGCTCAAGAGCGACGCGAGCACAGCGATGGAGCGTGCCGGATCGTGCCGTTGTGATCTGCCGAGAGTAGGATACGTCAAACCCCCAGTTCGACTGTACCTACAGGATACTCGATGCGGGCACGTCAGTCAAGAGCGCCAGAGGGGTGGGCGATGGAGTTTCTGTGGGTCGGCTCGCGCTGGCCGGTTGGTAGCGGGGGTGGTGTCGTTTTATCGGGCGCGCGGCGAGAAGCAGTTGCCAGGCTGGAAGGTTTTTGTGGGGCTTGGCGGCAGGGGGAACGGATGCGTGGGGCCGGCTATGAGCGAGGCTGGTGCAGGCAGGCGGCGAGGTGGCGGAGACGGTGGAGCTCGTCGGTGGGGATCGTGCGCCGATATCGCAGATCGGCATAGTCGAGATACCAATCCGCGATCGGGCCCCAGAGCGGTTGGCCGCGATCACTAGCGCGCAGGCGGTGCGCGAAGGCCTGGATCGTCTCGTGGCCATCGCGTCGCAGGCCTGCGGTCCCGACTCGGCGGTCCATGTAGGCGAGCAGCTTGTGCATCGCGATGACCTCGGGCGCCAGCGCGCCGGCGGCGTTGGGCGTGCGTGCGGCTTTGGCGCGGCGGTAGAGCCACCATAGGATCCCGCCGGCCGTGGCGGCCAGGAGAAACGACGCAGCGGGCAGGCCGTAGAATTCCAGTGCCCACGCGAGCACGCCGAACAGGCCGTACTCATACAGGTCGTTGACGAGCTGCCCGAGGAGCAGGTAGCGGCCCAGACCGCCTGTGCGATCGGATGCATCGTTCGCCGATGGCGCGGCGAGGCCATCCTGCACGGTGGCCTCCACGATCAGCCACTGGTCGTTCTCCTGGTCCCAGGCCTCCACCCACGCGTGGGCATCCATGTTCCGCGCGATCCACGCGTCGCCGGAGGAGTCCTTCTCGGTCACGAGAAAGCCGGTGACGTAGCGCGTGGGCACGTCCGCCAGGCGCAGCAGAATCGCGGCGCCGGAGGCGAAGTATTCGCAGTAGCCGCCGGAGCGCCGCAGCAGGAAGTACTCGAGCTTGTCCTCGCCCGGCGGGATGCTGACCGCGAGTGAGTAGGTGTGATTCGTCTGGAAGTGATCGACGACCGCTGTGATCTTCTCGGCGGTCGCGGTGCGGCCGGCGAAGACTTTGTCGGCCAATTCCTCCACTCGCGGGTCCAACTGGTTTGGGAGATTGAGCATCGAGCGGGTCGGCGGCGGGGCGTACGTGCGATCGGCGTAGCTGAGCCGGTAGGTGAGATTGGCGCGGGGGTAAGGGGGAGACACGATACTGTCGTCGTCGTAGTTCAGGTGCGGCAGGGGGGCCTCAACCGCCAGCGTGCCGAGCGGTGTGAAGATCGCATCGCGGACCGGCAGCTCGTGGCGGATCGTCATCTCACGCGTGTTCGCAGGATGGCGGTTACTCAGTCGAAAGTAGTTCATCCGACCCGGCAGCGAGGCGCCGAAGGGCATGTTCTGGCTCGGCAACACCGCCTGGGCGGCCGACACGTCGATCCAGCGGGACTGGCGGTATACGTCAAACGCGCGTGCCCGCAGGTAGCCGGGACAGGTCTCGGACACGATCTTCAGCACGGGCGTCGTGTCCTGATCGCCTTTCATCAGGAGCACACTGGACAGTTCGCCGCTCGTGGAAAAGCCGATGTACGCGGACGTGTCCATGGCGCCTTCCATGCCGACGCCGGTGCGCCACAGCCACAGCGGCACGTAGTTCAGCAAGTCCGCGTGGCGATAGAGAATCGTGCTCGTTACCCAGCCGACGTTCACCGCAA
>JAFGJR010000320.1 GCA_016928975.1 Sedimentisphaerales bacterium
CTCTTGAGCTCATCACAGATGCCCATTTCGATCACCTTCTCCTTCGCAGCCAGCGGTCCAGCGGCGTTTCACGTAGCGACGCAAGCACCCTTGCCCTGCGCCGCTGCCAGCTGCAATCCAACAACTGCATGACGGCATGTACCTCCTGTGAGGTACCACTTACTGTGCCCTTATCCATCTTCATTACCTCCGAGCCACGGCTCGCTCGGGGACGTGGCTCGGATCTTTCTCACCATCGCGCACGAGCCGGATGCAAGCAGTTTCTGCTCTGCGAACAAGAGAGGTTCTTAAGCACGAACAGGGAGTTCACATGCTTACCCACATCAGAAACACAAGCATCTCTGAAAACTACCACTCTGCCTCGCAGTTCATAGAGCATCCATCTCCGTCTACCCAATTTCCATCGTCACATTCCTCACCTTGCTCGCGAATACCATTGCCACAGAACGGTGCTATCTGATCCTTCGACCATTCGGAACCATCCAGCGGATTTCTGCAACTCGGATCATCGGGATAGTCAAAGAACCCATCATTGTCATTGTCCAGACCATCACAACACTGGCATGTGGCTTCGCAGTTTCGCGAACAACCGTCCCCATCATAGAGGTCACCATCGTCGCACTGCTCACCTGCTTCAACAATACCGTTCCCACACACAGCCGATACCTGACCGTCACGCGTCCCTGAGGCTGGATAGGATTCGGGAAAAGTATCAACCTGAGAACTGGTCGCGTTACTAACACCGCCGCCAGATTCTCCTTGCGCATGGCTCGGGATCGGAGCAAGGAGCGAGCCATCCAGAAGACCGCGTCGAGAAGCAGGCTTGCTTGACCGTACGTCGCTCACAACACTTTCTCGGCTTGCGGCCTGGTACATACGCACGCCTCCTCCGAGACAACCAACGGCGAGCAAAGTGCCGCTCGAGTTAAAATCAATGCTGAGAATGCCGCGAGTGCTAGTACCGTTCTTTGACGGCGATAAACAGAGCCTTTGCTTACCCAATAAGGAGTCCCACAGCTTGACCGTTCCGTCAAGAGACCCGGTTGCTATGGTCAGGTTGTCAGGCGAGTATGCGATATCCGTAACCGGACTGTTATGTGCCTTAATTGGCAAACATCTGAACGTCCCATCATAACTCCATAAGAGCACTTCCCCAGATTGCGTCCCAATAGCCCATGAGCCGTTTTGCGGCCCGCAGCGAATCGCGGTTACTGGATTTCGACTGAGGAAACAGACAATATGACTGCCGGTTTCAACTGACCAAAGACCCACCGCGTTAGGAGAAGAACTAGCGGCAAGTACTGAGCCGTCCTCTGACAACGCCATGCAATTGCAGGCCACAGTGGTCTTACCTAGTCGGCGTATCACCTCCTTCCTTGTCAAATCCCAAATAAGTACACCCTCATGCGAATCTGTACACGCTGCGATATTGCCATGAGGACATGCTGCAAGCGCTACGGGCGATTTGACTGGAAGCGATTGTGTGCCATGTAGGCCGAAGGTGGCAACATCATAGACGGTAATGACTCCGCTACGGCTCATCGCAATAAGGTGCCCACGATCAGACAGGGCCACCATATGTTTCCAATCAGGCGCGCCGAGGTGGTGCACTTCCTCCCAACGCCCTGCCGAGCCAGCGCGGCACAGTGAAAGGTCGCTAATAGATAACCAGCGTCCGCTTACAGGATTCCGCGAATCATCAACTACGGGAGTCCTAGACCACAGCGAGCCGGTCCGGGAGTCGGCGCCGACGACGAGCGACGTATCATCCTGAGAAAATCTGACAAAGCAACTGTGTCCCGAGGTCCCTATTGTCTCGTAGTCATCTACCATATCAACACACCAGAGGCGAAGCGAGCCATCTGTGCCTATCGTGGCCAGACGGCTCGCATCATCAGTCATGGCTAGTCTGTACACGTTGCCCAGATGCCCGTGAATCCGCTTTACTGGCGTACCGGACAGCGTTTGCCATATGGTTACAGCCTCCCCTCCTTGCGCGGCCGCAAGATACGTACCATCGGATGAGAACACCAGATCCATTGCAGCGGTGGGTCTGTCATCAGGCTCCAAAACACTTCGCACCTGCGACGAGGCTATGTCAACGAGTTCGGCCCTCCCTGACCCTAAGCCAACCGCAAGCAATGACCCGTCATTGGAAATTGCAGTAACGCACACTTCAGAAGACACCCGCCTCACACACTGAGTTACCTTTGAAGTCGAGGAGTTCCAGATGACTGCTGTTAGACGATCGGCGCAGCAGAACAGTCCATGAGAGCCACTGGATTCAAGGCACACGACGTCGTCCAGGAGCTCCAATTGGGTTTCCTTTCGGCAACGACCGGTATGAGAATCCCACAGGCGAATGAGTCCTTTCCGCGTGACTGTCCCTAATAATCCTTCATCCGCCCCCCATGCGATTGCGGCTGCTGATCCGAGGAGTCTGCCGGCAGCGACTGCTTCGGTGCCTGATTCGACTGACCACAACTCCACATCAGCACCTGAGGCGGAGGAACTAGATACTAGGACCGCCAGAGTGCTGCCGTCCCTGCTAAACTCAAGGTCGACAACAATGCCTTTCTTTCCTGCTCTTAGGGTTGTGACTGCCTTCCCAGTTGAAGCATCCCACAACGTAATACCTCGGCCATTGGTTGAGGCCGCCAGCAAATGACCATCGGGAGAAAAGCATACCGCATAGCACCGCTGGACAGGAAAGACTGCATACGCCTGGTGGCACAAACCCCACAGATAGAACCAGTCAAAGGACCGCCAGTCTTCATGGTTCCGGGGAAGCTTAAGATTGCTTAGAAGCGCGTCAAGTTCAATAGTGCTTCCGTGATCCCAGAGTGCTTGCGCACGGTTCATATCCGAAGCATACGCATGCCGACGCGCCAGCATGTGCTGCTGGGCCTCAGATGCTCGGGCGGCTACAGCGTCATCCCTCTCCGATCGCACACGGACGTAAGCATAGGAAGCAACGCTGAGAACGAACAAAGCCATGAAGGCTGCAGTGAGCACCTTCTTGCGGTGGACCCTCGCTTTCCTCATGACATACTCGGCTAAAGAGTATCTACCTGCTCTCAATGTGTCCCCTCTCAAGTAACTGCACAAATCATTGTGCAGGTCACCTGTATTCTGATAGCGATCATCGGGATCACGAGCAAGGACCTTCGCAAGGAGTTTCCTGAGTTCTCGATCCTCAACGAGGTCCAGGCGGGGAGGTGTCTCCATCTTGACGCGCGTTGCCTCGGAAAATGAGTCGGGCAGGTCATGAGGATACGCGCCCGTAAGGAGTTTGAAGAGGGTTACGCCAAGCGCATAGATATCCATTCGTATATCTTGCTTATCACCCTTCATCTGCTCAGGTGACATGAATGCAGGGCTTCCGCCAACCTCAAAGAACGCAGAGACATCGCCACCTGCAGGATCGGGCTCCAAGGCTTTGGCCAAGCCCCAATCAACAACCACGGGACTGCCTTGGGAGTTTACAATGATGTTACTGGGCTTGAGGTCTCGGTGGATAAAGCCCTTCGCGTGAGCGTGGGCGACAGCCTCGCAGATCGGGCCGAACAGCTCAACGATAGCCTTGCGCGACGGCCTCTTCTTCTCCACGTACTTGTCGAGGCAGAGGCCCTCGATGAAGTCCATGACATAGTAATAGCCTCCACGATGAAGACCCGACACGTGAACGTGAGCGATGTTAGGATGCTTCAGATCAGCGGCAAGTCGCACCTCCCTCTCGAAACGCGCTCGAGCTTTGGGATCGCTAAGACGAACCTGTGGAAGTAGCTTGACCGCGACATACTGCTTCGTGCTGAGACTGAAAGCGCGCCACACCTCCGCCATTCGGCCCTCAGGGAGTGGCTCAATAAACAAGTATCCAGGTATGCGCTCGTCTCCCTCTGGCAGAGGCGGGTCGTTGAGGTTTGTGTCACCAACCTCATGAGATTCTGCCCTGAGACCGTGTTCCTTAATAATGGGCAGATACTGCTTCTCAAACTCAAGGTCAAGTCGAACAGAATCAAATCTGTGCTGGCAGGCTATGCAACGGGCCAGATGGGAGGCAACAGCATGTCCATCTGGCTCTGAGCAACTACTCTGCAGGTAAGCCTTCAGGAGTTCGGACGATGGGCAACTGTCCTCTGGCGTCATGGAAGTTCTGAATACCCCTTCGACTCAAGTCACCACAAGTCCCACTCCTCGCTCCAAATACGCAGCCTGCGCAGCATGCGGGAGACCGCCTTATGGACCGCTGCCTCACTTAAACCCACCCGAAGACCGGCCTCTTTGGCTGTCAGCTCTTTCTGCTTGCACAACTCAAAAGCGACGATGTGCTTTTCCGGAAAGTCTCGTGCCAGCCTGCGTCTGCATTCCTGCCAGATATGGCGCTTCCATTCCTCCTGCCACAGCTGCTCAAGCGCGCTCTCACGGTGGTCCGGGACACGTTCGAGTACCCTGGTGCCCGATCCGTCGACAGGCTGCCGCATACGCTTTGGATTCAACTCTTTTCGGGTGTGACCGATGCTCCGCCTCACGATGGTGAGCAGCCAGTTCCTGAAGCGACCAGTTGGGCGGTCATAGCTGGCAATGGTCTTCCGGACGCCAATCAACGTTTTCTGGGCAGCATCTTCCGCGTCTGCTTCTTGGAGGCCGAGGCGGTGGGCAAAGCTGAGGATTATGGGACGGTATCTCTCATCGAATAGGTTCCATGCCTCGGAGTCCGCAGGATCCAGAAGGCGCTTCAGCAGTGAGGAACGGGTCTTTTCACTCATGATCGGATCTCCTGCAACCAGAAACCCCGCCGCTCAGGAGGGACCTGGGTGGCGGATTGTCGACAGGGGCAACGCATACCCCACAAGTTTTCCCACGAAAAAAAGACAATTGCATGTCAGTCTCATGGCGGTGACTCGCCAAGAACACCTCAGGCAGATTCGGGTGACGCAGCGTCACTCCTGCCCTTTGAGACAGCGCTGACTCAGAACGTAGTTGTGGACGCATGATAGGTCCATTCTGTTCAGGCCTGGACATCACCTTAACCCTTAACAGAGGAGGATGTCCCATGAGTATAGTAAACGAGAGCAAACCCAACGCAAAGGCGCCCCAGCCCACGGTCGAGGCAGCGGTCGCCGCGGGCGGATCCGGAAAGAAGACCGGAGGCTGTATTATCGCAACAGGGGCTGACTCGCCCGGAGAACCCCTGTTCCTGGTCAGCGAGTACGATGGCCGCTCCGTCACCGAGTTCGTAGGCACGGCAAGCCAGGTACTGAGCCTTGATCCCAAGAGCGTCGACTGTCACATCGACGAGGCTTTCGGGCGTGTTAGTATCCGCTTGGCCGACAGCAGTTACCTGACGCCCGACGGAGGGATTCCGCGGCTTGGACCCCAGGGACGAGCGCTTCTTGATGAACTGATGCGGGCACCGGGAAGGCTTCTGACTGTGAGGTATCTGACCAAGAACCCTGGGCTCAGCAGTCTGGAAGGCCCGCCAGCACGTGCTCAGGCCGTGCGTCGCCTCCGGATCGCGTTTCATGAAGACGCGGGTACGGGTCGGTATTTCGGCGTGCTGTCTCATCCGTGGCGAGCTCGCTGGAATCCCGAGCGTACGTGGCGGGTCATTGAACCGCTTCCGGAATAGGCGCATCGAACATGCTGCGGCCGAGAATACTTCATCAAGCCGAACTCGAAAGGGAAGAGAATACGTAAGCAGTCCATCCTTGAATAAGGAGACAACATAATGACCGTATCGCGGATAAGTACCGACGTGTTTTTCAGTTGCCTTAGAAAGGTCCTGCATCAGCTTTCCGAACCGGAGGGCTACGAGAGGCTACTGAATGAGGCACGACAGGACACCCCCATTATCGAAGGGATATGCAGTCAGATTGCGATGATCCTGCATGTCTCAAAGGAGGATTCGTCGAAATTGCTTGAATTGGCCCACCGGGATCTCGAGGTGTTCCTTGCTCTGCGGGAGATGGAACGTCGCGAACACGCCTCCCAGGCGAGGCGATTCAACTGAACCAGGCAACCAAATGCCCGTGCACGGTATGGCCACCCGTCAGGTCGTGCACGGGCCTTCTTTTGCCCGACTCACTCCCCGCCCCTCATCGCCCTGCCAATCCCCCAGACCGCGAGAAAACAAAGGGCCAGCGCGCCCCACTCGTAGATCGCTGGCCGGCCTCTTCCCCCGAGTCCCGGCAGGGCAGAGGGAAGAATCGACAGCGGCTGATCGCCCAGCCATTGCATGACAGCATAAACCAGAATCAGGATTACAATACAGAGTGCCGCTTTCATCTCAACGATCCCCCATGTAAGTATCGATTGTTTCGTAAAGCAGCCGGTCCAGGCATCCGGACAAAGACTCCTCTGACTCGATCCTCCCGCGGAGCTCGCTCAGCGTCTGCTTCTGCGGAGCGACGATTACCATCCTGTGCACCTTGTCTGATGAGACCAGGCAGCAGCGCACGTGATGGACGAGGTTGTCCAGGCAGTCTATCGCTACCTCTGCGGCCCAGTTTTGACTATCTATGCTCCACATCGCGTCAGCGTGATGAGATGTACCCGGAACAAGCCACTCAAGGCAGCTGCGGTAACCGTGCCGAGAGGCCCATTCCGCAACACGGTGGCTCACGCAGCGGTGAGCGACACCGCCACGCCCGTGCTTTTTCGGCGGCGATGCACCGACGGCTTCATACCCCTTAGCCGTCAGCTCGATGAAACGCTGCGTCGTACGGCTGACCCGCACGGGCTCGATCTCGACCAGTTCTTCCTCTTCAAGCTCGGACAGCGCCTTTTCCAGGGCCTCACGGGAGGGAGGCGGCGTGATCAGGCGCGATAACTCCGCCACGGTCCTGTTCGGATGATCGGCCAGGACGCGCAGTATCTGGCCGGCTGTCTTCGACCGCCTGAATTTCTTCATCTTCCGCTGTCGGAGTCTGTTCTTTTCCTGCTCGGCGACGCGCTTTCCAAGGGTTTGCATCATGTCTGGAAACTCCTCGAAAGACCGACTGGGGGAGGCCGGAGACGGATCGGGTTCAGGGGCAACCACTGCAGACGATTCAACGTATTCTCCCTGACAGAGAACAGCGTGTGACCAGGTGCCCGGCAGCCGTGCAACGTACTCTCCTCTGTCGAGTGAGGTCAGAATGCTCTCAGCACCACGAGTCAACGCGAGCGTGGCGGCTGCTTGCGCGACATCGGTTGAATGCTGAAGATGAAAGATGAAATAGTAGGCTGCCGAACCGAGCACGTGGGGGGCCGCCAATCCCATCTGGCCGAGACCCAAGACATCGCCAAGGCCAAATTGCCTGCCCATGCGAAACATCCGTGAGCAGATGCCCATGTCCGACGGGAAGGCTTCTTCTGCCTTCTTCGAGACATAGGGATCATTTTCGTCGCCGATGAACAGGCAATCCGTACGGCCGGGTCGATACCCGCGGGCCATCCGGCCATGGAGCAATTGAAGTTTGAGACTGTCCTGAACAAAGCTTCGCAGCCAAGGCGGCGAGATCTGGACCATGGACAACACAACGGCCCACTTGCCCTTCTGGAACACATCGCGCTCCAGATCAAGACCATTGCTGCAGCAGTACAGTCGTCCCGAAGCCTGGCGCAGCCCGTGAAGAATCTGCTGCTGGGACAGGTCGTATTCCGTCTTGGAGGAGAATGTGCCGGGGGGCGCAAGCATGGAAAGATCCAGGAGGTTGTTGAAGTCCGGACAGATTAGATCGCCCGCGCGCCCCCGGTTCATCTCAGAAAGCAGAAACATGAACTCTTCTATCAACGTCACCGAGCTGAACCTGAGACCTGTCCTTGAGCAGAAGCAAAGAAACAGGTCGTTAACGAAGATGCTCGGAGACACCGTACGCGGCGGATTGAGACCCATCAGCGCTTGTTCATGGAGGTCGTAATGAACACACCTGTCGCCGATTAACTCACGGATATCGGAGAAGTCTCCGGCCTTATTCTCGATGATGACGAGATAAACCGGCCTGTCCGGGTGCAGCCGGTTGTATTCCACAACCTTCAGAATCAAGACCCTGATCGCCGTCGTCTTGCCGTAGCCTGTCTGCCCTGCAAAAATGCAGTGGCACGGGCCCTTGAGAGACAGGCCAACCGGTACCTCCTCGTTCTCCTCGAGTTTGCCGATCACGATGTCCGGCGGGCCGTGAGGATAGAGCTCCTCGAATTCAGGCGCGCGATGCAGGAAATTCGGCCGCCGCATCTGCTCCTCGATCCGCGGCCGAATGGCGTACAGCTGGGCCTCGGCGACCTCCTCGGTGAGCAGGCCGTACTCCGCCAGTTCGCACAGCCGCCGGATATGAGCATGCCGGTCGGCAAGATGCCAGTAGCGGACCAGTTCGAGAAATCGTTGTGCCTTGGGTCCCATGATTCACTTCTCCTTCTTGAAGAACAGAAACATCCCCACCACCTTGGCCAGCTTCGCGACCTTGTAGCGCCTAGCGTGCAGCCTGCACCGGTGCCCGTCATCGCACTGGACAGCGTCCCTTGTGCACAGACACGCGCCGCAGCGCTTGCACCACACGGCAGTAGCCTTGCTGAACTCCCGCCGGCAGATCCCGCATATGGCGGTCAGAACAACGGGATCCTTGCCTGCGCTCATCGTTCGGTTGTAGACCGCGCCATCGGCCAGTTCGGAGTCCACGTAGACGCGCTCAATCTCGGTGTTGCCGTCGCCGTCAATGGTCCTTGTCTCCTCGGAAGTGACTGTGGATCGCACCTGGCCGTCTGCATCCACAATCCGGCTGCTGGTCACCGTGCGTATGGTCGTGTTCTTCTTGGGGGCACTCATGACTGGGTCTCCTTGTATCGATTGCCACATGA
The DNA here is from genome assembly GCA_016928975.1 of Sedimentisphaerales bacterium. Next base: position 8,839 of record JAFGJR010000320.1, read on the forward strand.
AAAAAGGGCCCACCCTGCCGTTCAACGGCATGTCCGCCATCTCCGCAGGCGGTGAACCGGTGGCCCTCGGTGATTCTGGCTCGGCCCGCACACGTCTCAGGCCTGCTCATCGTTGTCAGTGTCTGAGCCAGACCTCACCTCTGTGTCCGGAACAACAGGCCAGCGCTCGAACCCGACGATCTGCCACTCATTCCGGCCCGCATCCCAGGCAAATCGTGCCCCGACGATCATTCCCTCCGTGTCCTTGGGGCGGACTCTGGACCCTACCGAAACATTTATTCCGCAGGCTGCGAAAAAAGACGTGGTCAACCCCTGCGGCCGGATCGGAAGCGGCAGAAACTGCTGATGAATCCGCCCGGCCTGCTCCTCGTCCATAAACTCGAACGGGACGGAGATACCTCTCACGTCCTTGCATCGCTCGGGCTTGCCGATGCGACTCTGGTAGAGCCGGTCAATCTCGGGCTCCGGCCAGCCCTCGACAGTTTCTTCCCATGGGCGTCCCATGCGTTGTCCTCCTTTGCTGTAAGACCAGACGGCCCCTTCTACTCGATGGTAAGCATGGCTTGTCGCGGAGAAGTGATGCACTGATTACTCAGGGATGACAGCTCGGCGCGGCCTGCCTGTGACCTGTGAACTGCAGGTCTGCCAAACATCGGCTCGTCATCGCTGCGCAACTCTGGCGTCGGCATTCTCACGAAAACCTATGCAAGAATGGAGCAGATCAGGAACGGAGCAGCGAAGCGATGTGGCCATCGCGGCTCGCTGCTTGCGAAAGAGGTGAGAGCCATGAATTTTCGATGGGCATGGGTACTTGTGCCGCTCGCGGCACTGATCACCTGGTGGTTTCTGTCGTCGGTAGAGCCACGCGGCACATGGGATGAACTGATGTCGGCCCTGCACGTGCGTCACAGAGCGGAATACACGCGATTGGCTTATTTCGGTTTCGCAGTGGTTGCGATCGTGGGCATTCTTCGCGTGTTTCGTCGCACGGACCGCGACTGATGTCCGCCCATCAGTCAGCGGATACGGAGGAGAACAATCACTCCGGACAACAGCGGAGAGGCCCGAACGAAATGACAAAGCTCGATTACCTAACGATTGCTTTTTCCCTGTTCACCCTGCTGACGTTTTCGGGAGGTCCACAAACAATGGCATCCAATGATCGAACCTCGCCGGCTGTTCATGCCATGGAGCACATCTGTCTGGACTTCCGGTCGAGACAGGGGCGCTACGTAGACGCCTTCAACCGTTTCCTGGAAGAGAACCGACGTGCCCTGGGCTTCGAGGGTATCGAGGACCTCCATGGCGCCTACCTGGATCGGGCCTTTGCGGACAACCTGCCCACCACGTTGATCGTGTCGAACATCACCATGGGCCCGCAAAGCCTGTGGCTGATCCGGCCTTCGACTGAAGGCCCATTGGCCGCCTCTTTCGGCGCCGGTCATCGCGCCCCTGCGTTCCGGTCATACTGGCGGTCGGGCTGCCTGGTGGTCACCGGTTTCGAGATAGTCCCGCACGTCCCGCCCCGGCCCTCGGAGATCCAGATCTCGGGCCTGCTGCACCTGACGCCGACGCTGGAGACCATGACCTCGCGCGATCTGGAAGTGCTGGAGGCTCTGCCTCGCCGGCGACAGGAGACGGCCGGCAAGGTCGGCCCCTGGAATGACTACATGACCTGGAAAGAAGGGCTGGTCAAGCGGGGCCAGGTCGCCCTGCGGTACGACCGGATCGAGGTGGTCGGCGATGACCTTGTCCGGTTCATCATCTGCGGCAGGCACCCACTGACCACGCTTCGAAAACGGCTGAGCAGAGCCTCCCTGGTGGTGGTACCGCCGGGGGCTTCCCGCTCACCCGAGACGTGGGACCCGGACCCCAAGGCCCGACCGGGCTTCATCCGGGTGGGAGACACGGCTCGGATCGAGGCTTTGAACGCAGGGAAACGGGCGAACGGCCGGGATCGCAATCGAGAGGCGGCAGCTGAGGAGCCTGTGCCCGTCGCGATCACCTGCCGGCTTAATAGTGGCACCGAACCGGAAGACATCCCCGCCAAGGGTTTTGTCCTGTCCCATATCGGCGGCGACCTGAAACCCATCCACAATGAGCGTCAGGCGGTCAAGCGCCTGCTCAACGACTGGGGGCACAACCCGTATCTCGCGGAGTGGCTGTTTGACATCGGCAACGCGGCCCGGCCAGAGACAATTGACGATGTCATCTCAAGGTACCTTCACTGCCGGTTGAATAAGGCTCAGCGAGACGCGGTCAACAAAGCCGCCGCCGCGCTTGATGTGTTTTTTATCCTGGGTCCGCCGGGCACCGGGAAGACCGAGGCCATCGCCTGGATCTGCCTGCTCGCGATCGCCAGGGGCCAGCGTGTTCTGCTCTCCTCGCAGACCAACACCGCAGTCGACAACGTACTGGCCCGGCTCGAAGACCAGATCAGTGTGCGCCCCCTGCGAGTCGCCCAGGAGGACCGGGTCGAGGCCGAAACCCGACAGTTCCTGGCGGACAACGCGCCCGGCGTTCTTCTCCGGAAGGTCGTCCGCGACTGCCGCCGGAGGCTGCGGGAATATCAGGAGCAGGCACAGAGAATCAAAGTCGTGGAGCAGGCCCTGAGCTCGCTCCGCGGCATTCTGGCCCGGATCGAAGAGAACCGTCAGCAGATCGCGAAGTTGGAGCAGCAACACGAGCAGCTTCGCCAGACCAGGCAGGAACATATCAATTCCCTCTCTTCAGCGCAGGGACAGCTGAGATCGCTCACACAGCAGCGCCAGACCCTGGCCGAACTGGTCGACTGGCTCGGGGAAGGTGCCGGTGATCCCCCGGTAGTGGAAGTCCTCCGGCCGACTCCAATCACGCAATCCTTGGCCGCCTGTGCCGGGCAGCTCCAGGTCGGGCTGATCGACCTTCGTTGGCCTCTCGCCTGGCTGCCCGCGGTTGCTCCCTCATCGGCTGATGCCTGCCTGCGGTTGATCCATCAGGCCCGCCGTGTCCTGGGCACGATCGAGGAACTGGAAGCACCGGTGATGGAGGCTCTGGCAGTATGTCGCGGCGCTGCCGACGTGAACAGATCGGATTCTTCCGTGCGCGTCAGAGAGCTCGAGGCCGAAAGGGCCCGGCTGCTGGATTCCGAACGCGACGAGGACATGCTGCGTGTAGCCCGCATCAACCAGGAGCTCAGGGCGCTGCGTGGCGAGCAGTGGAGTGGAGTCTGCCGGGGGCTGCAAAGGCCGCTTCGACAGCTCTTCCAAGTCGGTCTGCCTGCCGAGCTCGAGGAACTGATCTCATCTCTGGCCCCGGAAACCGCCCAGGTTAACGTTTTGCAGGGGCTGCAGGTCTTCGCCGGACAGGTCCGTGACCAAATCCGCCAGGTGCTGCAGCGGTACCTTGCACCTCTTCAGGATCAGTGCCGGGCAGTCATCAGCGAGCTGGTCCAAAGAATCGAAATCGAACAGCAAGGCACGCAAGCGCAGCAGGGACACATCGATGAGATCGAATACCAGATCGACGAGATTCAGGGGCAGCACGAGCAGACAGACACCCATCTCCGAGAGCTGGACCAGCGATGGCGGGAACTGTGGCCGGACACGCACCTGGAACAGCCGCCCGGTGATCCACCCGCGCCGAGCGCCGAAGCACTTGACGGCCGGCGGACGGCGTTTGAGGCATATCAGCAGGCCCACGCTGAGGAGCATGACCGCCGGCACCGCTGGGCTCCACTCCTCGATCAATGGGTTGACCGGCTGGCCAGGCCCGAGGAAGCCCGGCGGCCCGATCTTCGGGCTCTATATGAGAAACACGCCAATGTCGTGGGAATCACCTGCTACGAGGCCGGCCAGCGTGATTTCTATAACCGGCCGGACTTCAGGCCTTTCGATCTGGTCATCATCGATGAGGTGAGCAAGGTCACGCCGCCCGAACTCCTCGAAGCGGCGCTTCTGGGCCGCAAGCTCATCCTGGTGGGCGATCACCGCCAGCTTCCGCCCCACTGGAAGGAGCAGGATTTCACGTTCGAGGAGGCCGCCGAGGACGGACAGCTCGATTCAGCCGAGGTCCTGCGCTACCGACAAATGGTCACCTCGAGCCTGTTTCAGCAACTTTACGAGAAGGCCCCGGAATCTCTTCGGCAGATGCTGGTCATTCAGTACCGGATGCACCCCCAGATCATGGCGGTCATCAATCTCTTCTACGACGGGCTGCTGGTGGCCGGCCCGGATGAGCAGACCCTCGACCGCCTGCGCCAACACCACCTGCAGATCCGGGACCGCCGTGGCGGATGGTTTTTGGAGCCGCACCATCACGTTCTGTGGATCGACTCGACGACCGATGCCCGCGGCCGTCCGTTTTTCGAGAGGCAAAGCGGCACATCGAAGTTCAACCTGCTTGAAGTCGATCTCATCGAGGCATCACTGCGTCGGATAGACCAGGGCCTTACCGATCTCGGCTACGGCGTGCACCACCAGCTCACAGCCAGCCAGGCCGAGCAGGGTTTGGCCTGTCGAGCCTGGGTGGAGCGAGAGCTTCCCCAAGCGCCCGCTGCAACCATCGATGACCTTCTGCTCCACAACCGTGTTACTCTCAATGGCCGCGCTGCCCGGCCCGGCGATATCGTGCGTGCCGGCGATGCACTGGAAATCGACGCCCGCAAACAGGTCGGCGTCATCACTTTCTACGGCGCGCAATTGCGCGAGATTCGATCGCGCATCCGACAGATCCGCGAGCAGGATCCCCGGGCCCTGTCAGCCATCGACCTGAACACCAACACCGTGGACCGCTTCCAGGGGATGGAGTGTCCGATTGTTCTGGTCAGCCTGGTCCGGGCCCGCAGCAACTACCACGGCGGCCAGCACGTCAAGCAGTACCAGCGAATCAATGTCGCCCTCTCCCGTGCTCAGGAGCTGCTGGTGATCATCGGCTCGGAGCGCACCTTCCGGAACGTGGAAATCGACCTGCCTCCGATGAGCGGGGGCGCCCCCAAGAAGATCCCGGTTTACCGCCGTATCTACGACCTCGTGACCCGCTTCGGAGGAAGGCGATATGCCAAGCAGATCCTTGCTTGAAAACGGCACCGCGCCCAGGGGCAGCGTGGACTGGTGTACACTCGACGCCGACTGGCCGCTCGAAAGAATCGAAGCGGAGGTGGAAGTCACTGCCCCCAGGGAACCCAATATCCTGGAGTGGGCGGTGATGGCCATCAGTGAGGTTTTCGAGGACCAGCCGGCCAGCCTGGAAGAGGCATCAGTCCAGCTCGGCCTTGAGGATCCCGTCCTGCTCAAGGAAGCCCTGCAAGCCCTTGAGAACGTCGGGGCCATCGAACGCCGTGAGGCTGCCGAGGAAGCGGACCTTCGCCATGTCCGGCTGACCGCCGCCGGTCGCCAGCTGTTACGCGAAGGCCGCATTCCCGGGGTCATCGAGCGGCACGGTCTGCATCTGCACTTCGACAGTCTGACCGGCGAGCACCTTGTCAGGCAGCCCCGGAAAACGCGACACAGCCCCGACCAGGCGATTGTAGACCCGGATGACCTGCCGCCACGGCTTCAGAACATCGGCCTGGATCGCATCCGCGAGCTCTCCATCTGCCAGGGAGAGCCGTTCCACCAGGGCGAATCCCGCATCGTGGGTGTGTCGGTGCACCTCGATCAGGGCTGCCACCTGTGGACGCCGGTTGCGATCTCCCTGAGCATCGACCCTGAAGGGGTACTCCACGCCACTCTGCGTGACGGCGAATCACGGCAGACCTGGTTCAACGAGCATGGCTGGGGCCTGGGTCGGCTGCAGTCGCTGGGTGCCGCCACCACGGGCCGATGGGCCAACGGACGCTGCCGTGTCCGCATGCCATCCATTGCTGCCTCTGGTTGGCTGGACAACATCGACCGCGCCGTCGCGCCGCAGGTGACTGTCTCCGAGGCCACCCGACTGGTTGATGATGCTCGCGATGAGGTGGTCGTTCATGCCGGCTGGCTTGACGCTCCAGGCTTTGAAGCGGCCCTGATCCGAAGCACCGGCCGGGGCGTTCGATGTTTCATCTGCAGTGCAGAACCCGGGCTGAGGCAGTGGTCGGCTGCAAACGGGCGACCTCCGGGCTTCATGGCCAGCGGAGGCGGTGGCACAGAGCCTCGGCCGCTGGCGATTGTTGTCGATCGTGCCCGCGGGATGAGCGTCGATCACGTCTGCGTCCGCACTGTCTCCGCTCAGGAAATCACCATCGAGGCGGCTTCGTGCATCAAAGCTGCGGCACTCGTCGGCTTGCGAGCGAAACTGCTGACCGGTGTCGTCGAGGACCTCCGCACCCAGGACAGCCAGCGGCTCTTCGCCGCGTTCTGCCTGACCAGTGATGCCATCTACTGGGAACAGGCCGCCGACACGGCCGAGAACCAGTTCTCCGGAAGCGAGCGTCTTGTCCAGTTGCGCCGGCTGGGTGAGTGGGCTGGGCAGATTGCCCACGACAATGCACCGCCCGGTGGTTGGCTGTCGCGGGCCGAGCGGGCCTGGTGGGCCATCCTGAATATCGCCATCCAGGGAATTGACGGCGAGTACGTACCGCTCCTGGAGGTTGCTCCTCGGACCATTCTCTCCAGCGAGGTTCTGAGTCGCCTGGTCGAGCGGATCACCCCGGCATCGCTGGAGGAGAACACCGATGAGTTCTGCGAGCTGATCATCAGGGCCGGTGATGTCCATCGGCGCTGGCCCGACGGCGAACCGGTCACCCGTTGCCCGGCATTCATGCACCGCATCCGCGCCTGCTTTGCCGGAGAGCAGGTTGAATACCGACCACTGATTCAGCGGGTAGTCAGGACTATCGAGAGGCACCCGCGGTTCGAAGAGAACGGAGCGACCTGGCTGCAAGTGCTCTCGCGGGCCATCCCAGCCCCTCACGATCTGCTCAGCCTTGCAGCCTGGCTCGACAGTCACGCCTCGCTGCGGGCTCATCTCGGCCGCGATTTCGAAGCCGCAGCTCGTCAGCAGCTTTACAGGCTGGGCAACCAACTGCACGCACAAAGCTCTCTGGATAACGGAGTCCTGAGAGAGCTTCGTGGAATCTGGAAAGAGCTCGGCCTTCCCGACAAAGACCTTGCCCGGGTCCAAGGATCTGACACCAAGTCGGTGCCAGCCCGGCAAGCAAACAATTCACACACAAATCAAAGGAGAAAGCAATGAGCCAGAGTGCATACCGATCGATTGAACTGGAACGGGTGCGACGTGAACAGCTGCGCCTCAAGAATGTGCGGCAGCAGGCCACGAGCCTGTGCGCTGCCTGCCAGAAGACCATCACTGCCATCAAGGAACCGGCGGTCCAGCAGCTTGCCGCCGAAGGCCTGCGGAAGATCATGCCGGAACTCAAGCAGGCCTCCTCACTCGTCACCGTTGATCCCGACCGGGCTCTGGCCCGGATCCAGGCCACCCAGCGTCAGTTGCACACCGTGCTGGCCAACGCCCGGGCTCAGGCTCGCAAGTGGAGCCGGGAGCAGGCCGCTGCCCAGGCGCGCCTTGACGAGGCGAAAGAACGACTGGCGGCGGCGAAGGAAGCTGCCGGCCCGGCACAGACCGGGCTGTTCACCAAGGCCGAACAGCAGATTGCCCAGGCCGAGTCGCTCCAGGCCAGCGGCCGCCACCGGGAATCTGAAGGGGCCTGTAACCAGGCTGACAAGCTGGCGCAGCAGGCCAGCAAGGCCGGCTTTGACGAAACCGTGCGCCGTGAGGCCGTACGGAGCGTGATCGCCACGCTCACCAGCCAGGGATTCGTCGTCGAGCATCCTCGGGTGGTTGACACCGAGCATGCCGCCGGCGTCGTCACCCTGACCGGAACGCTTCCGTCGGGCAGGACCGCCCGTTTCGAGATTCAGATCGACGGCACCATGCGCTACGACCTTGACGGCTACGAGGGAAGAACCTGCGCCAAGGAGGTGGAACGTATTGAGGAGGTTCTGCACGACCGTTTCGGCGTGAAGCTGGGCCCGCCGCAGGTGACCTGGAAAGAACCCGAACCCATGAAGATCGCGAAAGGCGCACGGGAACTGCCCGCCAGTCCCGCTCGCCGAAGGTCTCGCTGAAAGGAAATCGAGCCATGAACCAGAACAACAACCAACTGCCGGACTGGCTGCGGGCCGTGGTCAGGAACGCCGCCTTCCGCAAAGGCCTGATCCTGGACGGACACGTCCGAGATATCTTCTATGATCCTCAGCAGCGCGACTATGTCGATCTGCCGACGCTGCTTCTTCGGCACCTGGCCCCTCAGGGCTTCACCATCGCCGCCCAGTGGGACCCGGTCGAGAACCTGCGTTTCGCAGACAGCCGCATGCTGGTGCGCTGGCAGGAAGCAATGCGGCAAGGTGAGGGCAGGCAGGTCCAGACAGAAGGTCGTGCGTATGACGCCGGCGAAGCCGTTGCCCGCCAGCCCGAGGCTGCGGCCAGCCTGCCCATCGGCGCCGGCGAGCTCTTCCCGGGCATCCGCAAAGTCCTCTCGGCTCCCAGCGAGCGGCCGCTGTTCGTTCTGAGCTGGAGCCAGTACTTCCTCAGTGAGCCCGCCCACCTGGGCACTGATGAGCGGGAGTGCATGCTCCATCTGGGCAAGGCCCTCCGCGGCCAGCCGATCGTTCCGATGGACAGCGACCACCTGCGCCGGACCGACGGCCTGGTCATCCTGCTGACCACGACCCTGGCCAAGATCGATCCGCTCTTCTACCAGCAGGAACCGCGGGTCACCCTGATCACCGTTCCTCCTCCTGCCCGAACCGAGCGGCGTGCGTTCTTCCTCCGTCACATGGACGACCTGCGATGCGAGCGGCCGCGTACGTCATCCGTCTCCGCAACCGACACCCGCGAAGCGCTGGCCGACACATTGGCGGATCTCACCGATCAGTCCGCTCGTGTGGACCTGCAGCAGATCCTCAGTCTCTCGTTGCAGACAGACAACCCGCTTCCGCCGGAGCGGCTGATGAACCTGTACCGGTTCGGGGAGCAGCGTTCACCGTGGGAAGAACTCGGCGAGGAGAAGATTCGACATGCCGAGGAGACGCTGAGACGCAGAGTCGTCGGACAGGATGCCGCCGTACGCCAGGTGGCCACCATGATCATCCGCGCCTACATGGGACTGGCCGGCCTGCATCATTCCAGTCGCCGCAGTAAGCCCAAGGGGATTCTGTTCTTCTGCGGCCCGACAGGGGTGGGCAAGACCGAACTGGCCAAGGCGCTGGCCGAATTCCTTTTCGGTGACGAAGCTGCGTGTATCCGGTTCGACATGTCCGAGTACAACCACGAACACTCCGACCAGCGCCTGGTGGGAGCACCTCCGGGCTACGTCGGCTTCGAGGAGGGTGGCCAGCTTACCAACGCCATCCGCGAACGGCCATTCTCCATCGTGCTGTTGGACGAGATCGAGAAGGCACACGGAAGGATCCTGGACAAGGGCCTTCAGATCTTCGACGACGGCCGCCTCACTGACGGCCGGGGCGAGACCGCCTACTTTTCGGAGGCGGTCATCATCCTGACCAGCAACATCGGCGCCTCCGACATGCCGGACAGCACCGATCCTGTGGTGATCCGAAACCACTTCGTCAGCGCGGTCGAGCGTCACTTCGTTCACCAGCTGGGCCGGCCGGAACTGCTCAACAGGCTGGGCGACAACATCGTGGTCTTCAACCCGATCACCGACGCCGGATTCCGCCGGGCCATCGTGGAGCGCAAGATCCAGCCCCTGCGAGCCTACCTGCAGGATCGCTTCGGCGTCGGCCTGAGCATTGCCGAGGCACTGGCGGACCACTACGTCCGATGTGCCCGCTCCGAACACGGCGGCCGCGGCGTGGTCAACGCCCTGGAGCGCGACCTGCTCAATCCACTGGCACGGTTTCTCTTCGACCACACTCACCAGCTCCGCCGCGGGCGCGTCATCCACGCCGACCTGGTCGCCGGACAGGTGACTTTCGATCTCCAGGAGGGCTGACTCATGGCAAAGCTGCTGCTCAATGTGAACGCTATCCAGGATCGTTCGACGGTCAACGGCCCAGGTGTGCGCTCCGTGGTCTGGGTGCAGGGCTGTACCATCGGCTGCCCCGGCTGCTTCAACCCGCACACCCACACCCATGAGAAAAGGCATCTGTTTGACCCTGAGCTTCTGGGGCGGCAACTTGCCTCTATCCCGAGCATCGGCGGTCTTACCCTTTCCGGCGGTGAGCCCTTCGAGCAGGCCGGTGCCTGCGCCCTTCTCGCCGAGACTGTTCGAGCCGCCGATCGCTCAGTGATGGTCTTCACGGGATATCCCTATGAGCTGCTTCGCTCATCGGGCCAGCCGGATATCCAGCGCCTGCTCAGGGCCGTCGATCTGCTCGTTGCCGGTCCCTACGTCCAAGCCCTGAAAACCGATGGGACCATGTGGCAGGCCAGCCGGAATCAGAGCGTCCACGTCCTCACGGATCGCCTGGCCGATGCCGTCCGCCGGCATCCTGCCGGCAGCCCGACCGTCGAGATCATCGCGGACGGGCGGGTTCAGGCGTCGACAGGGTTCCCGGGACCGGAAGACAACACATGGTTGGCGCAGCTGGCAACATGCCGGCAGACGAGAGCCCCCTGAACCAGAACACAATCCAGGCTGAATCAGGAAACGGTTTGCGTGAAAAGTAGTCCACCAACATAAGGAGAATCGCTATGTCCAATCTACCTCCTCGGAGGCCCGAGAAGGAGTTCCGCTGTGGCCCGGTCGTAGGGGCGATCTGGCGCCATGAGTCAACGAAGAACGGCCGTACCTTCTCGACGTTCAGCATTCGTATCTACAAGAGCCAGTACGACGCCGACACCCGGAGTTGGTCCGAAACCAACTTCTTCTTCGCTGAGGATTTGCCTCGGCTCGGGCTTGTCTCGCAGAAGTGCTATGAGTACGTCGCTCTTCGCGAGCGCGATCCGAATGCGCCGGCTGATATCGAAACGGTGGAACAGGTCTCCTGACGCCGCCTTCGACTTGTTTTCAATATCGAAGACAAGCCCCCCCAAAGCCCGCCCGCCACCCGGCTGGCGGGCTTTTCTATTCGA
>JAFGJR010000063.1 GCA_016928975.1 Sedimentisphaerales bacterium
AGGCCGGACAGAAGCAGATCGGTGTCGTCGCACAGGAAGTGGAAAACGTCTTCCCCGAGATCGTCGCCTCGTCCCCGGCCGGCTACAAATCCGTCGATTACACCAAGCTGACCGCCGTCCTCATCCAGGCCGTGAAAGAACTGAAGGCAGAGAATGACTCGCTAAGAAGCCGGCTACAAGCTCTGGAGATCTCGCTGGACAAAGACTAACCTGAGAACCGTTCTCGCGGAGAGGCAAGCCCGTGGGTTTGCCTCTCTTGCTCTCGGCTACGGTCACATCGCGATCGCCCTGATCGATGATGTGCGAGTCTGCAACCGCGAGGTCAAACCTTGAGAGCACGAGCAAGACCGGAGAGTTCTTTGCCAAGAAGCCTGTGAGAACGACAGGAACCTTCTCTGGCAAGACAGCGCAAGAACGGTGGAAGACCACGTCCCGACTTGCACAGTCACCAGAGCACCTGTGGGTGCACGCAAGGACTTGTTCCGTGTCTCAACTACTATTGAAAGGGGCAAAACATGCACGCGAGAAGAAGTGCAGCAGCGGGGACATCGGCGCCGAGCCCAGTCACGCCGGCCTACGGCCATGCCCGGCAGAATCGACTGGTCTGGCTCCTGGCTGCCATCGCGTACATGGCGTGGATTCCGAACGTTGCGACAGCGCAAATACTGGACTTTTATTTTGTCACGATCTGCACGCCAACGGGGGGTTCGGTTGATCCATATCCAGGTACGCTCATGTTTCCTGCGCCACAGGGCGGTGAGAGGTCGATCTCGGCGACGGCGCATGCGGGGTATAAGTTCCTGCACTGGGACTACAGCGGCGGGGTGAGTGTAGCCGATGCGAGTGCTCCTACCACCTCCATGACGGTTAGCGGCCACGGGACTCTGTGCCCACAATTTGGGCAAATTGTTACAGTCACGATCTGCACGCCGACAGGAGGCGAGGTCTCCCCGCATCCGGGCATTCGCCGCTGCTACATTGGCGAGGTGGTCACGATCAAAGCGACGCCGGCTTCGAGGTATACGTTCGTGTGCTGGAATCACACCGGCGGGGTGAGTGTAGCCAACGCGACTGAGCAGAGCACGACCATGACTATCAACGGCTATGGGAGCCTGTGCCCGCAGTTTGAGGAGATGCCATGTACGGTCACGGTCTGCACGCCAGCGAATGGCATAGTCTCCCCGAGTCCCGGCGCCCACGTCTACGATTGCAACTCGTCGGTCCCGATCTCGGCGACGCCGGCGTCCGGCTATCAGTTCGTGCGCTGGTCCACCACCGGTGGAGTGAGCGTGGCGAGTTCCACTGTCGCGAGCACGACCATGACAGTCAACGGCGATGGCAGCGTGTGCCCAGAGTTCGAGTCGGTTCCTCCCACTTCGTACACGGTCACGGTCTGTACGCCAGCGAATGGCACAGTCTCCCCGAGTCCCGGCACCCACGTCTACGACTGCAACTCGTCGATCCCGATCTCGGCGACGCCAGGCTCGTGCGATCGGTTCGTGCGCTGGAACTGCGGGGGTGGGGTAAGCGTGGTCAATTCCACCTGGGCCACCACAACTATGACGGTCAGTGGCGATGGGAGCTTGTGCCCACAGTTCGAGAAGGCCCCCTGTGCGGTCACGATCTGCACACCGACGAACGGCACGGCCTCCCCGAGTCCTGGCTACTACACCTACGACTGCGGCTCGTCGACCTCGATCTCTGCAACGCCGGCATCCGGCTATCACTTCGTGCGCTGGTCCACCACCGGTGGAGTGAGCGTGGCGAGCTTCGCCGCCGCCAGCACGACCATGACAGTCAACAACGATGGGAGCGTATGCCCGGTGTTCGATTTGGTCCGTCCCACTTCCTACACAGTCACCGTCTGCACGCCGACGAACGGCACGGTCTCGCCGACTCCTGGCGTTCACAGCTACAACGGCGGCTCGTCGGTCCCGATCTCGGCGGCGCCGGCGTCCGGCTATCAGTTCGTGCGCTGGTCTATCACCGGCGGAGTGAGCGTGGCGAGTTCCACCGCCGCCAGCACGACCATGACGGCCAATGCCGACGGGAGCTTGTGCCCGGAGTTTGAGAAGGCCCGTTCGGGCATGGGAGGGGACTGCTATGTAGATGCCGGCGCGCGGGGCAGGGGCGACGGCTCAAGCTGGGTCGATGCGTTCAACTACCTGCAAGAAGCGCTGGCGGTCGTCCAGGCAGGCCAGACCATCTGGATGGCCGAGGGTGTCTACGCGCCGGACCGCGGCACAGGCTGCACCTGCACCCTGGGTGACCGCGAGATCTCCTTCATGCTGGTGAGCGGTGTGGCGATCGTTGGCGGCTTCCCCGCCGGCGGCGGCACCCCGCAGCAGCGCAATCCAGACCGCCATCAGACCATCCTCAGTGGGGATATCGGTCTACTAGGCAGCATCACGGACAACAGTTGTCACGTCGTCATGGCTGTTGACTGCAGCAACGGGACGATCCTCGACGGTCTGACTATCGCCTGCGGCAATGCCAGCGGCAGCCTGGGCTGCGGTGCCGGGCTACAGATCACCTCGAGTACCCTCTCGGTGGTCAACTGCACCTTCACCGGCAATGTTGCCGCGAGCGCCGCCGGCGTCTGCTGCCAATCCTCCGAAGTCGAGTTCACCAACTGCGTGTTCACGGGCAATACGGCCGAGCTGGTGGGCGGCGCCGTCGGAATCTGGGATTGCGCCCAGCCGGTCTTCCTGGTCAACTGCACCTTCAGTGGCAACGCGGCGACCACGGGCGGCGCAGTCTATGCCAGCACAAGCGTCTCGGCTGTCCTGGCCAACAGCATCCTGTGGGGCAATGTGGCTCTGCAGGGTTCGCAGATTACGCTCGGCGACAGTGCCGTGCTGACGGTCGCATTCTGTGACGTGCAGGGTGGACGAGCAGACGTGGCGGTCGGCAGGAGTACGCTGCTGTGGGGCGCAGGTAACCTGACGAGCAATCCGTCTTTTGCCGATGCGGACGGGGCCGACGACCTCGCGGGTACTCTGGACGATCGGTTGGATTTGTTGGCCAGTTCGCCGTGCGTCGATGCGGGTGACGATACGCTAGTCTCGCTCGATATCAGCGACATGGATGCTGACGGCGATACGGCCGAGCGGGTTCCCCTTGACCTCGCGGGTAACCCACGGTTCCTGAATGGCTTGACCGTGGCAAGTATGGGGGTGTCCGATCCGCCCGACTACACAGCCATTGTGGACCTCGGTGCCTACGAGCTTCGCACGCAAAGGTAGTCTCAAACGTGGCCCACAGAGGGTCCGGGGCGGCGGCAGGCCAAACGCGCTGCCGCCCCGACACCTTCTGGGCCGGCCTGATCGACGATGTGCGGATCTACAACCGCGAGGTCACGCCGTAGGACGCGGTGTCTACTTGGTCAGAAGTCAAGGGCCGGCGGCCTTCTTGACAAGCCGATCTAAGATGGCAAGGCATTCACGAGATCAGGGATCGCATGTAGTGCTTGAGTGCGTGAAGCAGCATGTCTGGATTTGAGAGGTGGCACCGGCAGGGGCCAGGTGGCCGGGCGACGTGTCTACAGTTGTCGCTTGACGGCCTGGGCGTGGATGAGCTCGAACAGGGCCTTGATGAAATCCGTGTCGAGGCCGAGCTTCTTTGCCTTGGCGATGTGGTCTTCGAGGAGGGTCTCCCACCGGTTGATCTGGAGGACCGGGATGCTGTGCTCCTGCTTGAGCCGGCCGATCTCCTCGACCCACTTCATGCGCTCGGCCAAGTCCTGGATGATCTTGGCGTCGATCTGGCTGATCTCCGCTCGCATACGAGCCATCTGCCTTTTCACGTCCCTGTCGGTCAGACCCGCGTCCCTGGCGTGCAGCCTGTCGAGCAGCGAAGACAGGTCCCGTGGAGTCAACTGCTGCCTGGCGTCACTGAGGGCGTGGTCCGGATCGATGTGCGACTCGATCATCAGGCCGCCGATGCCCAGGTCCAGGGCCATCTGGGAGAGCGGCTCGATGTACTGGCGGTTGCCGGCGATGTGGCTGGGATCGCAGATCAGTGGCAGGTCGGGAAGCAGGCGCTTGAGTTCGATGGGGATCTGCCACTTGGGATCGTTGCGGAACTGCATCTGGACGTAGGTGGAGAAGCCACGGTGGATTGCGGCGAGCTTGCACACGCCGGCGTCGTGCAGACGCTCGATCGCACCGATCCACAGACCCAGTTCGGCGTTGATGGGATTCTTGACGAGGACCGGGATGTCGCTGCCGGTGAGGGCATCGGCGATCTCCTGGACGGCAAACGGGCTCACGGTCGTCCTGGCGCCGACCCAGAGGATGTCCACGCCGTACTTGAGACACAGCTCCACATGCTCCTTGTTGGCTACCTCCGTGGCGGTGAGCAGGCCGGTCTCGGCCTTCACCTGCCGGAGCCACTCCAGGCCGGTCTCCCCGACGCCTTCAAACGTGCCCGGCCGGGTACGCGGCTTCCAGATTCCCGCTCGAAACGCCTTCACATACGGCGACTTCGCCAGCTCCCGGCCCGTCGAGAGCGTCTGCTCAACCGATTCCGCGCTGCATGGGCCGGCAATCACGCACGGAATACGGTCGTGCGGCAACCACTGATGGAGAGGGATGAGCCCCTTGTTGATCCTCTTGAGAGCATCCGTCATGTCATTTCAGCCCCAGGCCGTCCAGTCTGAATTCATCGACATCGAAGTAGGAGGAGGTGTTGACACGGTGGGATTGCACGACCCATCTGGCGACTCCTGCCCTATGCCGATTATAGCGTATCGGCAGACCCGCCTCAACGGTTTTGAAGACGCGACGGATTTGAGGCACTAAGGTGCCGCGTCGGATATGTCGATAGAGAGACGGATGATTTCAGGAACTCCCTGACATGAAGGAACACGATCCGATAATCGCGGCCCTCTTGAGTGAAAACGTGCTGGACGAAAGCCAGGCGCAGGTGCTGGAGGACCGTCAAAAGGCCAGTGGAGAGAGTCTGTTCTCCATTATCCAGCGAGAAGTGTCGCTGGACGAGGAGCAGGCCGCAAGGGTCACCGCCGTCGCACACAACATCACGTTCGTCAACCTCTCGCCCGACATGATCGATCCCATCGTCGCGCACCTGATCTCGCAGGAGGTGGCCAACCGGTATAGTGTGATCCCGATCAAACGCCAAGGGCGCGAGTTGACCGTGGCGATGAGCTCTCCGCTGAATCTGCGTGCTCGGGACGAGATCGAGTTGAAGACGGGCTACACGGTGGTCCCTGTAGCGGCCACGCCGCACGCGATTCATCAGGCCATCCGCTTCCATTTCGACGTCGCCAGCCTGACGAAGCAGACGATCGCCTCCATGCGGCTCAAGGGCGACCTCGCGGAGGACGGCAAGTCGGTCGCGGACAAGAGCGACCGGCTGTTCGACGCCGACAGCGATCCCATCACGAAGCTCGTCGCCTCCATCATTCGTGGCGGCATTGACGTGCGGGCGAGCGATATCCATATCGAGCCCCAGGAGTCCGATCTGCGCGTGCGGTATCGCGTGGACGGCCTGCTGCGGAAGGCCATCGATGTCCCCGCCTCCGCTCAGCGGGAGGTGATTTCCCACCTCAAAGTCCTTGCGGACATGGACATTTCCGAGCGCAGAATCCCGCAGGATGGGCACATCACGATTCGCCACGAGGACAGGGAATATGACCTGCGTGTCTCTTCTCTGCCGGCGGTCGGAGGCGAGAAGATCGTCCTGCGCATCCTCGACAAGAACGCGGGCCGATGGTCCCTGGATCGTGTCGTCACCTCGCCGCAGGACAACCGGCGGATTCGGGACCTGGTCGCCAATCCCTATGGCATGATCCTTCTGACGGGCCCGACCGGCAGCGGCAAGACCACGACGCTCTATTCCGTGCTTCAATTGGTGAACACGCCCGAGCGGAACATCGTCACGGTCGAAGACCCTGTCGAGTATCGCTTGCCGGGGATTACCCAGGTCCAGGTCAAGCCGGTCGCCGGGGTGACATTTGCCACGACGCTGCGCAGCATCCTGCGTCAGGACCCGAATATCATCCTGGTCGGCGAGATCCGCGATCTGGAGACGGCGGAGATCGCCGTGAGCGCCGCTTTGACGGGCCACCTCGTGTTGAGTACTCTGCACACGAACGACGCGGCGGGCGCCGTCTCCCGACTGGTCAGCATCGGGATACCGCCGTTCCTGGTGGCTTCCTCGCTGCTAGGAGCGGTCGCCCAGCGGCTCGTGCGCACCGTCTGTCCCAAGTGCAAGGAGCCGTACACACCCGGCGAGGAGGAGCGTGCGCTGCTCGACGACGAGACCGTGAAAGTGGACCGGCTCTGTCACGGCAAAGGATGTCACAACTGCTACGGAAGTGGGTATCAGAGCCGAAAGAGCGTGTACGAGATCCTGTCGGTCTCGCCGACCATTCAGCGCATGATCGTGGACGGCAAGAGCGATACCGTCATCAAGAAGCAAGCGGTCCAAGAGGGGATGCGGACCCTGCGCACGAGCGCTCTGGACGAAGTGCGAGGCGGCGCAACGACGGTGAACGAGATCATGCGCGTGGTCGATCTCAGGAGCGAATGATGGCGGCCTTTGAATACACGGCGAAGGACACCGTCGGCAACGAGCTGAGCGGGGTCTATGCCAATGTGGATAGCGTGGAGATGCTTCGGGCGGAGCTGGGGAAGCTCGGGTATGTCCTGGTCCACGCACAGCGGGAAGCGAGATCGGCCCGGAGGTCCCGCCGCGTGCCGCAGAAGGACGTTGCCTCCTTCGCGTTCAAGTTCGCCTGCATGTACTCTGCCGGCCTGTCGCTGGTGCGGTGCCTGGAGGCATTGGAGGAGCAGGCGGGCAGCCCGGTCCTCAGGAGCATTCTCGCGGACGTCCGTCACCACGTGGAGACAGGCTCGAATCTGAAAGGCGCGTTCGAGCCGTACCGAAGAGTGTTCGGAGATTTCTTTCTCGGCATGATTGAGGCCGGCGAGTCCTCCGGCGAGCTGGCCAAGGCCCTCGACATGAGCGCGCGGTATCTCGAAAAGCGTCTGGAAGTGCGCCAGAAGGTCCGGGCGGCCTTCGTTTATCCGACGGTCGTCGGGGCGATCTGCTTCATCGTCGTGCTCGCCATGCTGATCTTCGTGGTGCCGATGTTCTCGCGAGTCTACGGGCGGCTCCACGTGGATCTACCCGCCCCGACACGGATTCTGGTCTTCCTGAGCATCGCGTTGCGGAGTTGGTGGTGGGCTCTGGCTCCGTCGGTGGTGGCGCTCGTACTGGGTGTGCGGCGCCTGATCGGCCATCCGCGAGTCAAGCTTCGCTGGGACCGGTGGAAGATGCGTGTGCCGTTGCTGGGACCGCTGAATCGCTTTGTCCTGGTAGGGCAGTTCGTTCGCACGTTCGGGATGCTGATCTCGGTGGGGGTGCCGATCATGGAGGCGATCGAGTCCGCGGGCCGCGTGGTGCGCAATGCCGAGCTGTCACGGATTGCGGCGGACCTCCAGCAGGCGGTCCGTGTCGGCCATCCGGTCGCCGAATCGCTCCAGGCGCATGCGCTGTTCCCCTCCATGGTCGTGCAGCTTGTCGCCTCCGGCGAGGAGGCGGGCGTCCTGCCGGACATGCTGGCCAAAGCGGCGGACCTGCTCGACAAAGAGGCCGACCGCATGGCGGCGTCACTGCTCGTGAAGCTCGAGCCGCTGTTGACGGTGGCCATGGGCGCCGTTATCGGTCTGATCCTCATGGGTGTCTATCTGCCGATGTTCGATTACATGGCACGAATCAAGTGACCTTCGTGGCTGGCCGGCGGTCTTTTCAGGTAAAGTCGGCTGGCTGGCGCGCCGATGGAAGAGACTGTCGGCGTTACATTTCAGCAATCGTCTGTAGAGGAGAACAACATGCGCAACAAGAGAGCTTTCACTCTGGTAGAGCTGTTGGTGGTGGTGATGATCCTGGGGGCGTTGGCGATGATCGCGATCCCGCGGATGCTCAGCGGCGCCACGAACGCCAAGATCAACGCCTGCAAGACCAACGTGGACCTGATCAATTCGCAGATTGAGTTGTACTACGCGAACGAGGCGACGTGGCCGACGGCTTTGACGGACGTCACCAACGATCCAAACTACTTCCCGGAGGGGGCGCCCGCGTGCCCGCTGGGGACCGACTACTCGTACAACACCACGACCCATCGAGTGCCTGATCACAGTCACTGACGTGAGATATCATAGCCCCCGGGCATCGGTGCGCCCGGAGGGTTGGCAGGGAATCAGGCAGGGATGGTCGCCTGCGAGGGCGGCCATCCCTCGTATTATGTGTGGGGACCTGCGTCCATGATACGCGTGGGACATACCCTGGTGGAGTGCATCACGGTCGTGCTGATCCTCTCGATCCTGGCGCTCGTGGCCGTTCCGAGGCTTCCCCTCGGCGCGGTGTGGGGAGCCCGGACGGACGCGACGATCCGTCAGCTTGCGACGGACCTGCGGCGCACGCGCATGCAGGCGATCGCCGAAGCCGTCGGGAAACCGGCGGGCTTTGCTCTCGTGATGACCGGTGCCAGCCCCTACCGCAGCTACCAGATCGTCGATCTGGAGGACTCCGCCGCGGTGGCCGACCGTGACATCGCGCCCGACGTCCAATGCACCGGCGGCCAACGATTCGAGTTCGGGCCGCTCGGCAACCTGAAGGAGGGCAGCGACACGCAACTGCGTATCTCGTCCGAGCGGAGAGCCTACCAGCTTCAGATCACGCCGGCGACGGGAACGGTCAGATGGTTTCCAGAAGAATGATCCAGACTGGCGCTTGCGGATTTCGGATTGCCGGTTCCGGATCGCGGGTTTCTGCCGGACGCCGATGCAAATCCGCAATCCGCAATCCGCAGCCCCCAATCCATACATGCCGCCAGGGCGTGACTCTCACGGAGACCGTTGTGGCGTCCACCCTGCTCGTGCTCTCCCTGATCCCGCTTCTCAAGGCATTGACCGTCGCTCAGGTGATGGACCGGGTGATCGAGCGCCGGAGCTGGAGTCTCATGCTGGCCCAAGCGGAGCTCGATCGCATCCGTGCCCAAAGCGTGCACGACTATGATCACAACTTCAACACGACATCCGTCCCCCTCGACGGGGGTTACCTCTGCACAGTGGTGGACGACCAGGGCTCCAACCTGCGAACCGTGACGGTGTCCGTCGGATTGGATGGCGACGAGAACGGCAGTCTGTCCTCGGATGAGATCGAAGTGAGCTTGTGCACGTGCCTGGCCCGTCGCTGGCCGGGATCGGACTGACAGCAGGACACGCTCCTTTCCTGTCGCCGCGTTCCATGTGGAAGGCGGCGTTATCGGACAGTTTTGTGTTCGAATCCGATAGCGTCTTCCCGGCTGTTGCAGGAGCCCATAAGAGCGTGGCGGGAGCGCTCGAAAAGCGGCTTCTGAACGGCCGAGGCCGGGGGAGTCTTTTCCCTTTTCGTGGATTTCAAAGGTCGGTAATGCCGGTCGTCCGCCATGCCGAAGATATACCCGATGCGTGTCATCGTATGCGCCAGGAGTGTGGTCAGTTAAGGAGTGAATGGCACTTGCAGCGTGGAACAACCATGGTGGAGCTGATGGTTGCCACGGCGGTCTTGGCCGTGGTCTTCGCCGCCATCATGCCGGTGTTTGGCGCGATCCGGAATCATGCGGATGCCGCAGGGGCGAACTCGGAGATGGTCCAGAACGCCAGAGTCCTCAACGAGCAGTTGTACCGCCATCTTGCACAGGCCAGGCGAATCACGGCCGTGAGCGACAGCGCCGACGCCGATGGGTACATCGAGCTTGAAACCAGCGACGGTGCCGCGTGGCGCTGTCAGCTTGGGTCCGGCGGCTACGTGGAATGTGGCCCTTCCGGCGATCTGTCCGAGCTGGCCGGCCCCATGGAGCACTTGACATTCGTTTGCTACGACGGCAACGACTCCGCGGTCCAGACGGATGTGCCTTCGCATGTTCGTTTGGTGACGTGGGAGGGCCGGCTGGATAGTGCCGGGGCGATCACCGGGGACAAGACCATCACGGGAGCTTGTTACCTGCGAGTCAATGGAAATGCGGCCGGTGACGATACAAGCACAACCTACGATTTCGCGACGGGCCAGCAGTACGTCGACTGCTTTGCATTCTCTGGCGAAGACAAACCCCAGGTGCCGACCGGGTTCTTCACCCCCAACGGCTGGCTCATGCCCTGGCAGTATGACGCCATCGAGGTGCAGGACGACAGCTTCTACGTGGTCAGCGTGTCGGCAAACTCGAACTACGCCCAGGTCCGCTTCCTCTTCCAGATCGACCAGGACAGGGACGAGGTTGGCCGGATCGACGCTATGTGGAGAGGCAAAGGGGTCAATGCGCATCACTCGCGCACGGACGGCGCCAGCTTCTACATCTGGGACTACGCCTCCGGCGCCTACGAGCTGCTCCAGGCCTCCGCGAGCACGGAAGCCTTGGTCACGCTGAGCGGGACCCGGACCGACGCGCCTTCGCGGTACGTGGATCCCTGGGGTCTGGGAATCATCGTGCTGCTTGTCGTCTCGAATGACAAGAAGACAGGCGGGCTCAATGATCAACTGTACACGGATTACGTCCGTCTGGACGTCGCCGCCTCGTCATCGGGCGGCACATTGCCATGAGAGGGCTCGGTGAAGAGAAGCCAGAAGAATTCCGGTTCCGTGTTGCTTGTGATCGTGCTGCTCGTGGCGCTGCTGGCGGCGACCGTGGCCGGTCACCTCCAGATCAACGCCGAGGAGATCCAGTTGATGGAGAACCACATCGGCGGCGCCGAGGCCCTGGCGACCTGCGAGGCGGGATTGAACGATGCGCTGGCTCAGCTCCGGGCGGATTGCGCCTGGGACGACGGATTCGTCGATAAGCCCTTCAACGGCGGATCGTATACGGTCGTGGTGAATGGCTCCACCATCCACTCGACGGGGGCCACCTCCCGCGGTTTCACCGCCACCATGGAGGCCCAGGTGACGTTGGCATCGGATGGGCCTCCGTACGTGATCCGGATCGACAGTTTGCAGATCAACGAATGACATCGCACAGCAAAATCGCGTTGGGCATCGACGTCAATCCGCACCAGGTGAGCGCGGCCCTGGTGGAGCGGGTCGGGCAGGCGTACAGGGTCGTTGCGGCGGCCTCGGACGAGCTCCCGGATTCAGCGGCACAGCCGGGCTCGGCGGAGCAGACCAAGGCCCTGTCGCGGACGGTCCGCAAGCTTGGCCGGCGCGCCCGGTTGGCTCACATGAAGGCCGCCCTCTCGCTTTCCGCGAATCCTCTGGTCATCCAGATCCTGGACATGCCCAGGCACATGCCGGCGAATGTCCGTGAATTCGTCGAAGGGGAGCTAAAACAGTACGTGGCGTTGTCCGGTACGCATACTCTGTCCGACTTCTGCGGCATCGGTCCTGTGGCGGAAGGGCGACGGCGCATGCTCACCGTGGCGGCAGGGATGGACCAGATCCTGGCGGCGGTCAACTCCTGCACCCGGGCGGGCGTGACCGTCGAAGCGGTCGAGCCTTCGCTGCTGGCCTATGCCCGCGCTTTCCACGCCGGTGGCACGGCACCCATACACGGCCGCAATGTCCTGATTGCCATTCTCGGCGGCAGCCTCACCGTGTCGCTGTTCTGCAACGGCACGCTCGATTTCGTGAGAGTCCGGGACGTCCCCTCCGACATGCGGGAGCAGGAGTCGCTTTTCCAGTGGCTGGCGAACGAACTGAAGACCGTAACACGTTATCATGGCGCCAATGCCGGCGCAGAATCCGGCGCATTGCATGCCAGGTTGATCGTTCAAAACCCTCAGCGCTCCGCGAAGGAGCTGGAACCGGTGCTGCGTGCGAGGACGGGGATCGAGTCCCTGGTCGTCACACATGCCGACGAGGCCGTGCCGGATTCGCCGATCGGCCAGGGCGAGGCCCCGGCCTTGATGGCGTCAAGGATGGCCGTCGGCGCCGCCCTGAAGATGCTGAATGCCGATAGCGATGACATGAAGATCAACCTGTTGCCAGGCCAGGTGACGCACGCCCGGTCGTTCGCCAGGCATGCTCTACTGACCGCAATTGCCGCCGCGTTCACATTCCTCGGGGTGCTCGTGGCCACCGTGCTCCTGACTCGCACCGCCGACACGACACGCACGCGGGTGGAGCAGACCAAGATCGACGAACAGCTCTACACCACGCGGGCGCTGATCGCGCAGGACAAGTTCCTCGATCAGGAGATCGCCCGGGTTCGGCGTGAGCTGGACCCGCTGCAAAAGCTCCTCCAGGGCAAGAGTGAGGTCGACTGGTCGGCCGTGCTGACCGCGGTCCGACGGGTCACACCGGCCAGCGTGTGTATCACCGAGCTTTCCAGCGGCAATAGCGAATCCCTTTCTCTCAAAGGCCTTGCTCTCTCCTGCGACGCGGCACAGTCGTTTGCTCGCGGCCTCGACGCCGGAGAGCCTTTCGCCTCCGCCTCGGTGGCCAGAATCACCACGAGGCAGCAGGATGCCAGGAGCATCGTGGAGTATCAGATCGATTGCTCCATGAAACCAGCCAGGGAGGAGAACTGACCGTGGCGGCAGACCGAATCCTCATGATGAAGGGATCGAAGCGGAACGCATTGTCCATCGCCCTCGTGGCGATCGGCGCGGCGGCGATGTACAACTGGATCCTCTCGCCTCAGGTCGGCTATCTGCGTGCCGTGCAGCGCTATGAGCCGGTCGTGAATGAGATAGCCGAGCGGACCGAAAGGGTCGGCGCGACGCTGGACAAGAAGCGCCGGCGACTGCGCTACCTGCAACAAGAGTTGGCGGAGGCGCGTGACAGCCTGTTCACGTCGGCCCAGGCCAAGGGGTTCCTGGGCAGCCTGCAACCGTTTGTCGAGCAGAGCGGCTGCAAGGTGATCGCCGCCGACTTCTCCGGTGAGGGGCAGACGGGGTCCTCCTCCAAAGGAAAGGAAGCCGCCGCAGTGACGACGTCTCGCGTCGCCGTGACGGTGGTCGGCTCGTACGATCAAACGATCGCATTGCTGGACCGGTTGCAGACGAATCGCCCGAAGATCTGGGTGGAGTCCTGTAGCCTGAAGCTTTCCGACGTGCGCACGGGGCGACTCGAATGTCGGCTCGTCCTCGCTCTACACGCCGTTCATGATGAGGAGGGCCACGCGGATGAGTAGTGGATTGTACCACGTCTTTGTGCTGTTCTGCGGATTCCTCGCATTGGCGAGCTCGGCTGCCGTCAACGGCCAGCAGGCCGACACGGCGGCGGCAACGGGCGGAAACCCTTTCGCCGCCTTTCTTGGCCAGAGCGAGCCGCAGGCCCAGGACGCACCGACTTCGCCGGCTCCCGTGGTGCCGCCGGACATGCGGCTGGAAACGATCGTGCTCAAATTCCTCGACGCCACCAGCCTCAAGGGGGCTTTGGACAAGATGGTCTCCCCTTACGGCACGGTCGCGGTCAACACGAAGACCAACTCCGTGATCGTCTGCGACACGGTGGAGAACCTGGCGAAGATTTTGGTGGAGATCAAGAGGGCTGACCGGACGCCGTCCCAGGTCATGGTCGAGGTCGTGATCCTGGACGTGCAACTGCGGGACGACGCAGAGATCGGCGTCAACTGGGATTTCCTCTCCGCCGATCTGGAAGACGTCACGTACCGGCAGAGCGTCACGGGCTCCCGACTCGCCGCCGTCGCCCCCTCGGTGGCGACCCTCGGCAGCGCGACGGCGTACAACACCGTCGGACTGGGCGCCGAGTTCAGCGTGATCGCCAACTCGGTCCGGGGCATCCTGCACGCGATCCAACAGAAGCGCAATGTGGAGATTCTCGCCAGCCCCAGGGCGCTGGTCGTCAGCGGCCAAACCGCTACGATCAAGGCGGTCGAGGAAATCCCGTATGAGGAGGTGATCGATACCGCCACCGGAGGCGCGAACGCTCTGACGTCCACGAAATTCAAGGAGGTCGGCGTCACGCTCCAGGTAGAGGCGATCGTCACGGACGGAAACAACATCTTCGTCACCATCGACGCCCGGCAGAACGTCCGGACCGGCGAAAGCGAGAAGGGCGTGCCGGTGGTCGACACGAGACAGGCGAACACGTCGCTGCTGCTGCAGGACAGCCAGACTGTCATCCTCGGCGGCCTGCGACGAGAAGAGAAAACCAAGCAGGTGAACCAGGTCCCCATTCTCGGCGATGTCCCGTTGATCGGGCTCCTGTTCAGAAGCGTCAGTACGGTGATCTCTCGCTCCGAGCTGGTCGTGCTGTTGTCGCCGCATATTCATCGCGGAGGACCCATCCCCGCGGAAATCACAACGAGAGTGGACGCCGTGCGATCCCGCAGTGCCCTGAAAACACGAATCACGACCGAGTCGAGGAACAAGGAGTGACCCCATGTTGAAGCTGTTCCAATCCAAGAAACAAGCCACCCAAACGAAGATCCTGGTCGTGGACGACCAGCCGGACCTGCTCAGCACGGTGGAGTACCGGCTGAGATTCGCCGGCTGCGATGTGGTAACCGCCTCGAATGGCCAGGAAGGGCTGGCCAAGGCGGCCTTGGAGAAACCTGATCTGATCCTGCTCGACATGAACATGCCGATCATGAATGGTCAGGAGATGCTCGAGCGCCTGCGCGCAGACCCGAGCTTGAAGAGGATTCCGGTGATCATGCTCACTGCCCAGTGCGAGCCGCAGGACATTGCCGCCGCCTCTGCGCTGGGCATATCGGATTATGTCACCAAGCCGTTCGATTTCACCCAGCTCATGGACAAAGTGCGGGCCGCGATCGCCAATACGAAACCCTGATTCCCCGATCCGTCACAAGGAGCAAGACGGACTTCTCAAGGTTGTGCCGTATGAGCCAAATGCAAACAGGCAGGGCGGTCAAAAGGAAGGTCACGCTGCCTCTCATCGTGCTGGTGATTCTCGCGGTCGGGGCCTTTGTGACCTGGTGGACGGCGACGAATGCTGACCGGAAGATGCGCCGGGAGCTTCTCGACGGGGCGTGGGCGGCGGCGCGAATGGTCGATGCGGGACATGTGCTATCCTTGCTCGGCAGCGCAGTGGACAAGGAACTGCCCGATTATCTGCACCTGAAGGACGAACTGGCACGCGCACGTCATGCCACTCGCCAATGCCGCTTCGTTTACCTGATGGGGCGCAAGTCGGATGGCACGATCTTCTTCTACGCGGACTCCGAGCCACCCGGCTCCATCGACGAATCACCGCCCGGCCAGCACTATGATGAAGCCTCCGACGGTGTCCAGCATGTCTTCTCCACGAGCCAGGAGATGGTCGAAGGTCCGATACGAGATCGGTGGGGCACATGGGTCTCCGCATTCGTTCCTCTGCCTGATCCGCAACGTCCAGACACTCCGGTAGTCCTGGGCATGGACGTTGATGCTCGCGATTGGGCGATGGGGCTTGCCGCGGGCTCGGCCATACCAGCGGCTCTGACGCTCGCCCTGCTCATCGCCTTGGGCAGCGTCTTCCTGGCGGCCCGACGCGCCGCATTGCCATGTGCTGACAGACCTGTGCTCCGTCGGCTGATGCTGCCTCTGGCGGGCGCGTCGGCTCTGTTGGTCTGCGGCTTTGGCACCGCAATGCTGTGGCATGAGAAGCGCCATCTCGATGCGGCGATATCATCCAATATCGCCGCGATTCCCGAAGATTTCTCGCGAGTTCTGACCCTGGAGGCCGACACGTTGCGTGTGGCCTTGCGATTCCTCACCGACGTGCCGGAGATGCGTGCCGCGCTGAAGGTGCGGGACCGGCAGCGCCTGCTGCTGCAACACCGTGCGCTGTTCGACACACTCCGCCGGGAGCACGGGATCACCCACTTGTATTTTCACGGTCCGGACCGGGTCGGTGTTCTGCGCGTCCACGAGCCGGACCTGTATGGGGATGTGATCGACCGGTTCACGACGTGCGAGGCGCAACGCACCGGCAGGACCGTCGCCGGGATTGAGCTGGGACCGTTGGGAATGTTCTGTCTGCGGGTAGTGGCGCCGGTGTTCGACGAGGACGGACTCATCGGCTTTGTGGAGCTGGGCAAGGAAATCGAGGGCGTCCTGGCGGGGTTGGGGAGCAAGAGCGCGATTGATATTGCCGTGATCGTCCGCAAGGACCTGCTGGACCGGCGGGCCTGGGAGACGAGTATGACGTCGCTCAGACGCGATGCCAACTGGGACCGTTTCCCCGACGACGTGCTGATCTACAGTTCGCTGCCTCAGTGGCCGGTCGCGTTCGATCCCTGCCTGAATGAGAGAAGTCCCACGGATGTCGGAGCGAAAGTGGACGTGCCTGTCGATGGCAGATCCCGGCGAATTGCGTTCCTGCCCCTTGTGGATGTCTCGGAAAGCGAGGTAGGACACTTCATCGTCTTCTACGATACCTCCAACGACTGCAGGATGTTCGCGCGATTGCTCTGCATCACCGGGGCGGGCTGTGTGCTGTTGCTTGCCTTGCTGTTCGGTTTGTTCTACGTCGTCCTGAAGAAGACGGACCAGGGGATCGAGGCCCGGGCGCTGGCTCTGCGCGAGTCGGAGGCGAAGTGGCGGTCGATCACGGAGAGTTCCGCTGACTGCATCATGCTGCTGAGCTCGAACCTGGAGATCCTGTTCATCAATCGAACGTTGCCCGATCTGGGCCTGGAGCCGCTCTGCGGCGGATCCATTCTGGACTTCCTGCCGGTGGAGTCCCGTCATTCGGCCACGGCGTGCTTCGACCAGGTGCTGAGGACGGGAAAGCCGGCCGGGTATGTCGGCGAGCTTCCTCTGCCCGATGGCCGGATAGCGTTCCTCGAGTCCAGCGTGGGCCCGGTTCTCTGCGATGGAGAGGTGACAGGGCTTGTGGTCTGCGCCCGAGACGTCAGCGATCGCAAGCGGACGGAGGAGGCCCTGCGGGAAGAGAGTCTGTTTCGCAAGGCGATCATCACCAATGCCGCCGAAGGACTATGTGTCTGCCACGAGATTCCGAACGCTCCGTTCTGGCGCTTCACGGTCTGGAATGACCGGATGGCGGAGATCACCGGCTATACCGTGGAGCAGATCAACGATCTCGCCTGGCATCAGCTATTCCCGGCAGACGGACGATCGCGGGCGCAAGCGGCGGGGCGGCTGCGTCGAATGCGACAGGGCGAGGAAGTGCGCAACCAGGAGTGGACGATTGTTCGACGGGACGGTCAGGAAAGAACACTGCTGGTTTCTTCCTCTCTTCTGGTCTCGAACCTCTCTCAGACGCATGTCCTGGCCCTGGTCCAGGATATCACCGAGCGCAAACGAGCGGAAGAGCAACTGCGCGAGGTGTTGGCGCGGACGGAGCGGATCAACCGTTTGATGGAGGGACGGGAAACACGCGTGGTGGGGTTGAAGCGGCGGATCAACGAGCTGTCCGTCGCCGCCGGTCAATCCCCGCCCTACGAGTCTGTCCAGGAGGGCGACATGTCCGACCCGCAAGCCGAGCCTTTTGTCGCGGAGACCTCGCATCCGCTGGCGACCGCAGCGCCACGTGCGGACCACCGTATCGAAGACCTGTTGGACCAGGACCAGATGCAGCAACTGCTGGACAGCTACTGTGACGCGGTCGGCATCTCATCGGCGATCATCGATCCGGATGGCAAGGTCTTTGTGGGGGCTCGATGGCGACGACTGTGCACGGATTTCCACCGCGTACATCCGCAGACCGGCGCCCGGTGCATCGAGAGCGACACCATCCTGGCCGGCCAGTTGAAGGAAGGCGAGGCGTTCTCCCTGTACCGGTGCCGCAACGGACTGACGGATGCGGCTTCGCCCATCATCATCGACGGCCGGCACGTGGCGAATGTGTTCGTCGGCCAGTTTCTGCTGGAGCCCGCTGACGAGGAATTCTTCCGGAACCAGGCGAAGGAATTCAGCTTCGAGGAGGCCGCCTACCTGGAGGCGCTTGCTCACGTGCCGATCGTGTCCCAGCAGGAGCTGCCCGCGATTCTGAACTACCTGACCACCTGCGCGCGGCTGTTGGCCGAGATGGGACTGGAGCGAATCCAGGCCCGGGAGTATGAGGCGAATCTTGTGCGACAAGCGGAAGAGCTGAACGTCGCCAATGAGTCCGCGCAACGGCAGAGGGAAGCGGCTCTGAGCCTCGCGGAGGACGCCAACGAGGCCCGAGCGGCGATGGAGCGGGTCCAGCAGTCGCTGCGGGAAAGCGAGGCGAAGTATCGCAGTCTCGTCGACAACTCCCTGGTGGGCATCGGCATATCGCAAGGAGATCGGATCGTCTATGCCAATCGATCGCTCCTGGCCATGTATGGATACGATGACCTCGCGGAGTTCGCCTCCAGGTCTTTCCTGGACTATCTGACGCCTGCCTCGCGGACCTATATCCAGGAGTGGTCTGAGTGCTGGAGACGCGGCGAGGACGTGCCGTACGTCTTCGAGCATGACATCGTGCGCAAGGATGGGGCGATTCGGAGACTGCAACTCAATGTTACGCCCATCGCCGCCGGGGACACCGTCTGTATGCAGACCGCGTTCGTTGATATTACCGAGCGCATGCGGGCGGAGGAGGCACTGCAACGGAGTGAGGAGAGACTCCGTACGGTCATTGCGGCGGCAAGGGACGCCATCGTGATGATGGGCCCGGCGGGAGAGGTCAGTCTCTGGAGTCCTGGCGCCGAAGCGATGTTTGGCTGGACAGCCGAAGAGGCGATGGGAAGACCCGTGCACCGACTGCTTGCCCCCGAGCGTTTCCTCGATGCCCACGCCAAGGGATTTCGCTCATTCCAGGCCACCGGTCAGGGAGCGGCGGTCGGCAGGACGTTGGAGATCGACGCCAGACACAAGGATGGTCACGAGTTCCCGGTGGAACTATCGCTTTCCTCCATCTGGCAGGCGGACGGCTGGTGTGCCGTCGGCATCATCCGGGATATCGGCGAGCGCAGGCAGCTTCAGAAATGTGTCCAGAGCCAACTCCAGCTTCTGCAGACCCTCATGGACGCGATCCCCGACGGGGTGTACTACAAGGACACCGGACTGCGGTACCTCGGCTGCAACCGGAGCTTCGCGAAGCTGTTGGGGGTATCCGAGGATCGGATCATCGGAAAGACGATCCACGACATTGCATCCGCGGATCTCGCCGACCGTTACCAGGCGGCAGACCTGGAATTGCTCACGCACCCCGGTTTCCAGACCTATGAAGGCGTGGTGGAGTCGGCGGACGGAGTCCGTCACCCTGTGTTCTTTCGCAAGGCCACGTTCCAGAATGCGGAGGGAGGCATCGGAGGAATTGTCGGGGTCGCGGTGGACACCACCGACCTGGCACGCGCCGAGGAGGCGCTGCTGGTGAAAGACAGCGCTCTCAACAGCGCGACCAACGGCATTGTCTTGACGGACCTGGAGGGCAGGTTGACCTATGCCAATCCGGCCAGTCTGACGATGTGGGGGTTCGACCACGAGCAGGAGGTTCTGGGCACGCCCATCGGGTTGCATCTGCGATCGACGGAGGAAGGGGCTGCGGCGGTTCAGTCGGCCCTCCGAACGGGCACCTGGCGGGGAGAACTGGTGGGGCGAAGGAAGAACGGCTCCACATTCATCGTGCAGGCGTCCATCAGTCTCGTCAAAGACAAGCACGGCAAACCCGTGGCGTTGATGGCGTCGCTGGTGGACATCACCGAGAGCACTCGCCTCCACGAGATCCTGGATTACAAGCAGAAGAACCTGGAGGCGATTTTCGATGCGGCGCCGCTGGGCATGCTGCTGGTGAACGAGCGTCGCCGGGTGGCGCGCGCCAATGATACCATCCGACAGATGTCCGGAAAGGAATACTGCGAGATCCTGAATCGGCATCCCTGCCAGGTCCTGGCGTGCACCCACGCGACATCCGAGTCCGTGGAAGACATCTGTTGCCGCTCCTGTGAAACGTGCTCACTCCAGAGTCTGCTGGACACGGCGTTCCAGTCCGGCTCGCCGACTCGCGGCAGTGAGATTCAACCGACGCTCCTTCGCAAGGACAAACAAGTCCGACCCTGGTTCTCCCTGAGCCTGGAGCCGGTCGACGTCAACGGCGACAAACATGTCCTCGTCGCGCTTCATGACATCTCCCGTCGCAAAGAGGCGGAAGAGCAGTTGCGCGAGACGATGGAGTTGAAGTCGCAGTTCATCTCGACGGTCTCGCACGAGCTGCGCACGCCGTTGACGGCCATGCGGGAGGCCGTCGTCATCGTCGCTGACGGCCTGGCCGGGAAACTCAGCAAGGACCAGGCGCGTTTCCTCGACATCGCCAAGCGGAACATCGAACGCCTGGGCCGGCTGATCGACGACGTGCTCGATTTCCAGAAGCTCAGTGCCGGCAAGATGAAATTCCACATGGAGTCTCACCACATCGACAAGGCGATTGACGAAGCGTACCACACCATGCTGCCCCAGGCGCAGCAGAAGCACGTTCAGTTGTCGGTCGAGATGGAGTCCGGGCTGCCGCCCATGCTCTGCGATCGCGACCGGATCATTCAAGTGTTGACCAATCTGCTGAGCAACGCGATCAAGTTCACGCCGGAGGGAGGACGTGTGTGGATCCGCGCCGCCCGTCAGGGCGAGTTTCTGGCCCTGCGAGTCGCCGACACCGGCATGGGGATTCCGAAAGAGGCGCTGCCCAGGCTGTTCACCCAGTTCTACCGGGTGCATAGGCCCGGCAAGGAGATCAAGGGAACCGGGCTCGGCCTGGCCATCGTCAGCCGGCTTGTCGCCGGTCACGATGGCCGGATCGAGGTCGAGAGCGAGATCGACAAAGGGACGACATTCACCGTCCTGCTGCCCTTGGCGCCCAAGGCGCCGGCCGACGCCATGCCCCAGCCGGCCGACGTGCATCTGGAAACCACCCTGACAAACAGGACACAGGCTTGATTGTTTCCCGCGCATGGCGTAGGATGGAAGCGCCCCAGGTGGTGCACGGATGTGGCGGCGCTGCCTGGAACGTTGGCTGAGAGCAGGAACGGTTGGATCGAGGAAGCACAGAATGCAAGGCCATGCCTCAGAGCACGTGTGCGTCGTGGACGATGAGCCGAAAGTCCGGGCGGTGCTGCGCAAGACGCTCGAACGCGCCGGCTTCACCGTCAGTTGCTTCGCCAGTGCGGACGATTGTCTTACGTATCTCGACAGTGGAAAGTGTGATCTCCTGGTCACGGATGTCCGAATGCCGGAGGGAGACGGCATCGAGCTGGTGGCGAAGGTCAGGAAGATACTGCCCTGGCTGCCCGTGCTCGTGGTGACTGGTTTTGGCGATGTGCCGATGGCCGTGAAGGCCTTCAAGATGGGAGCCGCGGACTTCATCGAGAAGCCTCTGGACAGGGACACCTTCCTGGCGGCCGTCCAGACGCTGCTCGCGCGCGACCCCGTTCTGAAGGTGCTGCGCGATCAGACGCTCACGAGGATGGAGCTGAAAGTCCTCTACCAGATTCTGAAGGGCAAGAACAATCGGGAGATTGCCGACGTGTTGAGTCGTTCGCATCGGACCGTGGAAGTCCATCGTCGCCATCTGATGCAGAAGCTGAAGGCCAGTAATGTCGTGGAACTGCTTCGTCAGGCGGCCAAACTGCACCTGTCCGAGCTGGACGTGCCCGCCGTCGGGTCGCAGGACGCGGCGGAGAATCGCGAATAGAGACGCCGTCGCCGACCGTACGGCGCAGCCTCGAAGAGAACTCGTCAAAGTCACGCCAGCCATGCACTCCTGCGCAATTTGCGCTTGACTTGCCCGCCCCGATTGGATATAATCATCGAGAATTGGGGGTGAACGGATACACCGGGTACAGGGTTCCAGGCAGAATCAACAGGGGTTCTGAAAGTCTACGGTCAGACGAAGCCTGGGCGACTGCACTTCTGTACGTTACTGGAATTGAGCCGCGCCCTCGGTGCGCCTGCACACACCTGGTAACGGCGGCGACCGCCGACGGGTTTCGCGTCCGGAGGCCGGCGCCGAGTCGATGGGCGGCGTCAATTCCTCGCTGGGGTCGGATAACTGGATATGTCGAAGAGAGATTCAGTCATAGGGCATGTGAAGATGCGTGTGCCGCGCACCGGCAAGGGCGCGCATACGTCGTCTTTCCCTTCCGACATTCCCCTTGCTCCAGACCGGGTTGGCCAATCGGCTGGTGATCGTACGGTTGTCAAACCCGGCGAGAGCCAGACCGCGATGGAGGGTGCCGCGATACAGATGGATTCTCCACAGGTGGATTGGCAGGAGACGGTCCGACGACGGGCCGTTTCATCTCTCTCCATCCATATGCCAGGTTCGACGTCCGCAGAGGGATTGGATTGTCGAGCCCGGCAGCCGGAAACCGCAGCGGGCGTGCCGTTGCGCTAGCGAATACGGGCTGGTCTCAAGGTCACTGGCCGATCTTGGACCGGTCCATCCACAGTCAACCGTGGGCCAGAAAAGAAGTATCACAATTCGTTTGGATGGAGGTGGCTTGATGAAGAAGGCAGTGCTCGTAGCAATCTGTGTGTGTTTGGCTTCGCCGGTACTGGCGGCGCCCGATCTGCAGGTCGATCGGGGCACGTACCAGTCGGGCAGTGGGGGACCGTTCAAGGTCACCCTGTTCGACGTTGTCACGAACGCGGCCGGGACGGAAAGTGTCGGTCCGGGGGTCATCCAGACGTTCTGCATCGAGAAGAACGAGTATATCACCTGGGGAGGGCAGTACTACGCGCAGCTCAATACCGAAGCCGTCTCCGGCGGCGTGGGCGGCCCTTCGCCGGACCCCCTGGGGGCCAAAACGGCCTGGTTGTACACGCAGTACCTGGACGACCTCTTCCCGACGGCGCTGAAGGTTGATTCGACCACTGACGCCGGGAAGCTGCAAAACGCAATCTGGCATTTCGAGCAGGAGCAGTACGACCCCGCCAATCCGTACGTGCTCTACGCGAATTCCTATTGCGACTGGACCACGATCGGCGACATCCGCGTGCTCAACCTGTGGGACAACGCGAACTTCACCGGCGCGAGACA
This sequence comes from Sedimentisphaerales bacterium, assembly GCA_016928975.1. Next base: position 22,933 of record JAFGJR010000063.1, read on the forward strand.
GGACGTATTGGCGCGGGTCTGCAATCCCATCCCGGCGCCGGGCGCGATGCTGTTGAGCAGTCTGGGCATCGCTGTCCTGGCGTGGTTCCGCCGCCGCGGAGTGTTGGCGTAGGGCTGACCGGCGCACGATGAGCGGTTTGGGCGGAGCGCAGGGATGGATACTGGCCCGTGGAGAGAACATAGTCGTGGACGGTAGAAATGGGCGATTCGAGGCGGCATGGCGTGCATCCATCCTTGGATCGCATAGAAGTGACGGTGGAGAAAGCAGAGATGACAATGAAGAAGCTGAAAACAGTCGTGGTGGTCACTATGGCCTTGATGGGTTTGTCCGGGGCGCAGACGTGGGCGGCGCCTACGTACTCCGGATCGCTGGCGAGTGACTACTACAGCGGAAACAGCATGGACGCCGACGGCCTTCTACGCGGCACGGACGGTGGCTGGGTCGATCAAGCTCAGCCGCTCGTGCTGCGGTGGGAGGTGACCAATGAGGGCTCCTTCTGGCACTATGAGTACACGTTCAACGAGCTGGATCTGCAGGGTGGATTGAGCCACATGATTCTGGAAGTGAGCAGCACTTTGACGGAGTCTGACATCTTCAATTCGTCCGACCCGTTCGAAGGGCCGGCCTTGTACAGCCAGGGCCCGTCGAATCCCAGCATGCCCGCCAGCATCTGGGGTATCAAGTTCGACACCGGCGGCGCCGGTGGCATGACGGTGGTGAGTTTCGACAGCACGCGCGACCCCACGTGGGGCGACTTCTATGCGAAGGACGGCAACAAGGGGGGGGCGGCCTGGAACGCCGGGCTCGGCATTGCCGATCCTACAGCGGCGGCCTCCGATGGCTCGATTCGCTCCCACCTGTTGGTTCCTGACACTACCACGACGCCCGCAATCCCATCGCCGGCCGCTGTTTTGCTGAGCGGCATGGGCACTGCCCTTGTTGGCTGGCTACGTCGTAGGGGAGTCCTTGCGTAAGACGCGACCTCTCGCGATAGTAATCCCCAACCGTGGACCAGGGTGTACTCGTGGGTCGCCCTGGTCCCTTTCTTTGTAGACGCTGCCAAGGGCCCGCCCGCCGGGTCGTCAGAGTATTGACACCTGTCCCTGTCTCTCGTACGGTAGGCACATTGAAGCCTGTGAGAACGCCGACAACCTTGAGAAGGGGCAGGATATGTCACATTGCGATCACTCGCCGCAGCAGAGAACAGGCAATCGCAGCCGTCCGTGCGTGGAATGGCCCATGACACGTCGGGGCTTGCTGAAGGGGGCCACCCTGGCCGCTGCTTCCGTCAGCCTGGGCTCCCCCCCGCGCATCGCCCGGGCGCAGGAGAAAGGGGGCCGACCGGTCCGCGACGAGGCTGTTACAGTGCTGAATCCCTGCGGGCGCGTTCCAGTAAGCCTGATCATCGACGATTCCACGTGCCTGGTGAACCTGGCCCACTTCGGCATTCCGCAGTTTGCAGAGGTGTTTCCGGATAGCTACAAGCAGGATTGGAGGAAGCTGCCGCGAGAGATCCCGGACTCGTTCGTCCGCAAGTTCGGGCAGTGGTGCCGCGAGCACGGCGTGAAAGGCAAGTACAGCATCGTTCCCTATCCAGCCTGCGTCGGCTGGCTCGACAGTCACCTGCCCGGATGGTCGAAGAAGGAACTCACCGAGAGCGTCAAGCTCGTGCGCGAGCTCATGATGCCCGACTGGGACATCCACCCTGAGATGGTCTCGCACACCTTCGTCATCGACACGAAGACCGGCCGGCCCTATCCCGAGCGGACGGAGCGGTACATGGAGAACTGGGGGTGGACGACGGGCCGATCCACCGATGAGATCGCCGACTACATGAGCTACGCCCTGCGCGTCCTCAAGAATATCGGGCTGGAATGTGAAGGGATCACCACGCCCGGCGGATTCGGCAACCGGGCCCTGCCGGAATTGGCGCAGGCCACGCTGCAATCGTGCCGGGACGTGTTCCAGACCGAGATCCCTCACTACTTCCGCCACCTGTTCACGGACGATCGGAGCGTCGCTCCTCGCGTGGAGTACGCGTCAGGTCTTGACGGGCCGGACCCGAAATGCGTCGTCTCGATCATCGGCTGTACCGGCGACTGGTTCGGCGGCTGGGACGGCCTGGAACGTGGCTCCGCCGACAAGTTCATCACGGAAGATCTGAAGGCCGGACGGTTGCCAGAAGTGATCGAAAAAGGCGAGCCGGCCGTTCTCGTCTGTCACTGGCCCGGCATCTACTTCAACGGCGAGGAGGTCGGCTTCAGCATTCTCAAAGAGGTGGTCCGCCGGCTCGATGCGCGTTACGACAGCCTCCTGTGGATGAAGCAGCGGGAGATCGCTCGCTACTGGGCGGCGAGGGAATTGACCCGGATCAAGAAGGAAGGCAATCGCGTCGCGCTCGATGCGCCGTTTGCGGCCCCGCGTTTCACGATCCGGGTGAATGCCTCTCCGTCACAGCCGCCGACCGTTACGGCCGGCGGTACGGTGACGAAACTGGATCAGGTGCCCGGGCCGCTTTCGCTCAGGAGCGGAACCTGGTGCCAGGATGCCGCCGGAACGATGATCTGCTTCGATCTGCCCAAGGGACAATCGACGATTCAGCTTTGAGTCACCGTCAGCGTGACGCCGTGCATGGAGGTGCAATTGTGAGACATTGGATGAGTGGCCTCTACGTTGTCGGCGTGGTTCTCTGCATGACATCGGCTGGGAGCGGTGCCTCCCAGGGTGTTCCATCCATGCCGATGCCGATTCCATTTGAAGACACGATCCGGCATCGATGGCTCGAGAAACCCGTCCTGGCGAACAGGCCGTTGGATGACATGGAGAGCCTGGACAACTGGTCGCATCAGGGCTTCGGCCATATGAGTCTGACGGGCGAGCGGGCCAAGAGTGGCAGGCAATCTCTCCGGCTGACTTCGCCCACCGTCGGCGACAAGCCGGGCGGCACATTGGGCAGGCCCTTTGGCGCCGCAGCCGCAATTCGACGCTTCAATGGCGAAGACTGGACGGATTTCAACCGTCTGTCCGTCTGGGTATATCCGACCCTGCCCGGCTTCCGCGTGATCTCCATGTGCGTCATTCTCCACAATGACGGCCAGGAGAGGGTACCCGACGTGTACAACCGCAGCGGGCTCAACTTCGTGCTGATCGAGGGCGACCGGTGGAACCACATCGTGTGGGAGATCGCTCATCTTGGCCGTGACAAAGTCACCGGCGTGGAATTCCAGTACCGTCTCCAGGGCAATGAGCCCGGAGCGGCTGCAACCGTCTGCTACGACATCGACGACCTTGAACTGCAAAAGGTGGACCCGGACCACTTCGAAGGCTGGAGCGTGGCTCCAGGCCGGATCGCCTATTGCCATGCCGGCTACCCTGTTAACGCTTCCAAGACGGCGATCGTCACGGACTCCGGGAACAGAGAGTTCAGCGTCATTGACGCTGCGACCGGCAAGGCGGTTCTGACGAAGCCGGCGCAGACAGTGACGACCCACATTGGCACGTTCAGGCTGTTGGATTTCTCCGAGCTGCGCAGCCCTGGCAAGTATGTCCTCCGGCTGGGTGGAACGACGACACGCTCGTTCGAGGTCCGTCCAGATATCTGGCGTGACACTATCATCAAGACGATCAACTTCTTCTACTGCGAGCGATGCGGCGCGGAGGTGTCGGGCATCCATGATGTCTGTCACCGCGATTGGCGGGTCAAGCACGGCGACAAGGAGATCGTGATCAACGGCGGCTGGCACGACGCCGGCGACCTCTCGCAGGGACTCGTGAACAGCTCCGAGGCGGTGTACGCGATGTTCGATCTGGCTCGCCGGCTGCAAGGCGCCGACCCGGCGCTGGCCGCTCGACTGATCGAAGAGGCCCGCTGGGGCTTGGATTGGGTCCTCAAGACCCGCTTCGGCGACGGCTTCCGCTGTACCTGGGCGACGATGGATTTCTGGACGGACGGTATCCTGGGCACAGTCGATGACGTCACATGCGAAGCCAGATCGCAGCCATTTGAGAACTTCCTGGCAGCCTCGGCGGAGGCGCTGGCCTCGCAAGTGCTCAAGCAGCAGGACCCGGTTCGCGCGGGATACTGCCTGGATGCGGCCAAGGAGGATTGGCGTTTCGCACGCGAGCGGCTCAAGAGCGCAAACCTGGAGCTTGCGGCGGCTGCCCTGGAAAGCTCGATCGATCTCCACGAGGCGACCGGCGAGCGAAGCTACGCGGATGAAGCGGCTGCTTTCGCACGGATCGTGCTCGACTGCCAACGGCAGGATGCGCCGAAGTGGGACATTCCGCTGACCGGATTCTTCTACTCGGACCCGAAGAAGACGCGCATCCTGCACTACTCGCATCGGGGTCACGAGCAGGCGCCCATCGTCGGCCTGGTGAGGCTGTGCCGGCTGTTGCCTCAGCATCCGGACCGGGCGAGATGGGACGAAGCCATCTCGCTGTATTGCCAGTACTATAAGACCATCGTCCGATACACGGCCCCATATTCCATGCTGCCGGCGTCGATCTATCACGTGGACGAGTCCAACCGCGCGACGTTCCGCGAGCAGGTAGAGAAGGGCATCCGGCTCGGCGACGGCTACTATCTGCGTCTGTTCCCGGTCTGGTTCGACTTTCGCGGCAATCACGGCACGGTCCTGTCGCAGACGAAGGGACTGGCCGCCGCCGCCCGCCTGCGAAACGACGTTGAGCTGCTGGACCTGTGCCGCCGGCAGCTCGAATGGGTCCTTGGTCGCAATCCGTTCTGCCAGAGCACCATGTACGGCGAGGGACACGACTATGCCCCGCAGTATACCGCGATGTCGGGCGATATGGTCGGCTCGCTGCCCGTCGGCATCCAGACCCACTTCGAGCGGGATGTCCCGTACTGGCCCGCCGACAACTGCTACAACTACAAAGAGGTCTGGGTGCATCCATCCTCCCGCTGGCTGTGGCTGATGTGCGAACTCTATTTTGCAGAGGCTCCCGATGCGAAGACGTGACTTTCTGAAGATCGCGGGTCTGTGTGTTGCTTCGACGGCGATGGCGCAACTTGCCACCAAGCGCAGGCCCAACGTCGTCTTTCTCCTGGCCGACGACCTTGGCTACGGCGACCTTGGTTGTTACGGCCAGAAGAAGATTCGGACGCCGAATATCGATAAAATCGCCGCCGGTGGCATCCGGTTCACCCAGTGCTATTCCGGAAGCCCCGTTTGCGCCCCATCCCGGTGCACGCTGATGACCGGCTACCACACGGGGCACGCTCAGATCCGCGACAACAAGCAGGTTGGCGGGGACGAGGGCTGGAAGCTCGGCTCGACCATCGGAGGCCAGTGGCCGCTGGCGGAGGACACTCTCACGGTCGGCCGCCTGTTCCAGAGGGCCGGTTACGTCACCGGGGCGTTCGGCAAGTGGGGGCTCGGGCGGGTCGGCACGACCGGCGATCCACAGAAGCAGGGCTTCGATCATTTCTTCGGCTACATCTGCCAGCGCCAGGCGCACACGTACTACCCGAACCACCTCTGGCGTGACGGCGAGATCTTCTGGGTCGAGGAGAACAAGGATGGGGCCGATCGCGTGTACTCCCTGGACCTGATCGCGAGTGAGGCCCTCAAGTTTGTCAAGGCCAACAAGGACAAGCCCTTCTTCCTTTACGTGCCGCTCACGATCCCGCATGTGGCCTTGCAAGTTCCGGAGGATTCGCTGGCGGAGTACAGGGGCCAGTGGCCCGACCCGGCTTACGACGGCAAGAGGGGCTACGTCGCCCATCCGCATCCGCGCGCCTGCTACGCTGCGATGGTCACCCGCATGGACAAATACGTCGGGCAGATCACAGCCTTGCTCAAAGAACTTGGACTGGAGGACAACACCCTCGTCATCTTCTCGAGTGACAACGGCCCGACCTACGCGGGTGGCTCGGACCCGGGCTTCTTCGAGAGTGCCGGACCCCTACACGGCTTGAAGGGCTCCGTATGGGACGGCGGCACCCGTGTACCGTTCGTCGCACGCTGGCCTGGCAGGGTCCAGCCGGGCAGTGAGAGCAATCACGTGACCGCGTTCTGGGATTTTCTGCCGACGTGTGCCGAATTGCTTGGCGTGCAGCCGCCTGTTGGCCTCGACGGCCTCTCCATCCTGCCCACGCTGCTGGGGAAGCCTCAGCAACAGAGAGAGCACAAGTATCTATACTGGGAATTGAACGGCCAGCAGGCGGTGCGTCTGGGAGACTGGAAGGCGGTCCGTCTCAAGCCGAATCAGAAGATCCAGCTCTTTGACCTGAAGACGGACGTCGGCGAGAAGAACAATGTCGCCGGCCGGCATCCGGATATCGTCGCCAGGATCGAGGAGATCCTCACCGAGGGTCGCACCGAGTCCGACGTCTTCCCCCTGCGGCAGCCATAGTAGGTTGTGCATCGCACACCCTGCGATTTTGCACGATCGGTGTAACCTTTCGTGGTCCTGTTCTCACTATCCTGTCAGAAGGGCCCTGATGTGACGAACTGAGTGAAGAATGGATCAGGCAGAATCGAAAGGAGCCGGATATGAAGACGGGATGGAAAATGGCAGTGGTCGTGGTCGTCGTAGTTGCTCTGGTCGGTAGCGTCGCCGTGGCGGGTCCGGGCGGTGGATGGGGTCGCGGACCTGCTCATGCTCGCGGGCCGGCCATCGGGCCGGGCATGGGCATGGGCATGGGGCCAGGTATGGGAGCGGGAATGGGGATGGGTCCAGGCACGGGGCCGTGTATGCTCGGAGCCGGGCCGATGAGACCGCCTCGCGGCAACGCGCTGGGCGCCATTGGCGCGTGGCTGGATCTGACACGTGAGCAGAAGACGCAGATTCGCGAAATCCAGGAGAAGGGGAAGAAGGATGCGGAAGCAGCGAGGGATGCCGTAGCGGATGCCCGGGACGCATTGCATGAAGCCGTGATAAGCGGTGCTGCCGAGGCGAAGATTCGTGCCGCGGCGACCGCTCTCGGTGAGGCCATCGGCAACGAGGCGGCGCTTCATGCCAAGACCATGGCGGCAGTGAAGGCCGTGCTGACAGAGGAGCAGCGAAAGGAGTTCGATGAGATGAGAGCCGAGCGGCCTGGTCTTGGGCAGCGAGCCCCGCATGGACCCGGTCCGTTCTGCCCCTGGGTCGGTCCGAACCAGGGCCCGCAGGCTCGCATGCGTGGCCAGGGTTCCGGCGGCGGTCCTGTGCCGACCGAGCAGATGTTCAAAGCGGCCGATACTAACAAGGATGGCAAACTGACGCGGCAGGAGCTGCGGGCCTTTCGCAATACCGCCAGGGGCGGCCCGCGATTCCGCCAGCAACTGTAGATGACGATCGAGGTCCTTGACGACGGCCTCGCCTGAGAGAGATCGATCAGGCGGGGCCGCCGCACGTTGTGTGCCGGACGGTGAAATTCTCTTGCTGACAGTCGCTGTTGCCGTTAGTTCTCCTGTATATGATCGGTGCCAATACTCTACTGCCGGATGCTGTGACGTTCGCGGAGGCTCTCCTTGGCGCGCTGGTGAGAGCCGTGGCGGACTCGGCGTCTGTGCCGGCGCCGGCGGCGGCCGTGGATGCAGGCTCCAGCGATGTGGAGGATGTGCGGCGGGCCCGCGGGGGCGACCCGGATGCCTATCGCCGATTAGTCGAACGCCATCAGGATCATGTTGCCAGGATCCTCTGGCGATTCAGCCGGGAACGCCGCGACCACGAAGAGCTGGTGCAGGACGTGTTCGTGGAAGCCTATCTGAGCCTTGCCAGGTACCGCACCAAGGCGCCGTTTCAGCACTGGCTCACTCGTATTGCGACCCGCGTCGGGTATCGCTACTGGAAGGAGAGGGCCCGTCAGAGAAAGACGGAGCCGTTCAGCCTGGAGCAGTGGGACAAGGCGACCGAGGACGACGGCATCGTCGACGCGCTGGAGCCTGATCAAGCGGCCACGCTGCTGTACAGCCTGCTCGCGCAACTGTCGCCGCGGGACAGGCTGGTGCTGACGCTTCGCTACCTGGACCAGTGTGACGTTGCGGAAACCGCGCAGCGGACCGGCTGGACAAAGACGATGGTGAAGGTCCAGACGTTGCGCGCGAAGAAGAGGCTACAAGAGTTGGTCGGACGGACCGGGACGGAGTTGATCCGATGAATTGGGAACCCACAATAGAGCGTTTGGCGGCGCGGGCGCGTGCAGAGAGACCGCCGAGGGTGGATGTCTCGCGGCGGGTCCTGGACGTGCTCACGGCGGGTCAGGTTGAGCCGCTGTCCGTCGCGGAGCGGTTTTGGATGTGGCTGGCAGCCGTGTCTTCCGCCGTGGCTGTACCCACGGCGGCCATCGTGTTCACCCTCTACGCGAGGTCCGCAGGACCGCTGAACGACATCGCTGAGGCGATTTCATGGGCAGTGAAATGAACCCACATGACAATGCCGACAGCCCGGTGGTCTTGCTCCGCCGGCTGCACCGGTGGCGAATGGCCTTCTTCGGGCTGGTCATTCTCCTGGCTGGCATGCTCGGCGGCGCCGCTATCACGCTGGCCACGATTGGGCGCAGCCAATGGGGAGGACCGCCGCCGGTTCCGGTCGAGGAAGTCGTGACACGCATCATCGACGGTGTTGCACCTCGTTTGCACCTGTCGCCCGAGCAGGTACGGCAGGTGCAGCCGATTCTCCAGAAGCACATGACCCGGCTCCACGGGATCTGGGCGGACAGTCGAGAACAGATCGTCGAGGAACTACGGGCGATGAGCGGGGAGATCGAGCCCGTGCTCAACGAGAATCAGCAACGTCTGTGGCAACAGTACATGCAAGGCCTGCCGGGTCCATTCCGGCGTGGCGGCGGCCCCTTGCATGTCGGCGGGGGGCCGGGGCCGGGTCGGGGGCCGGGGCGCGCCGCCGGGCCGGGCGGTCGATTCGGCCCTCGCCGGGGTGCTCCCAGTGAGCCTAATGCGGCGCCCGCCGCGCCGCGTGGCGGACCCGTGCGCGTCAACTGACCGCGAGCGCAGATTCAGGCTCCTTGCCTGCTCCTGTCCCATTCCTTGCGCTTGGCCTTCACGTCCTCTTTGCGGTTTGAGACTGCACCTGTGATCTCTGTCTCGCTTCCCTCAATCAGTCCCCTGAGGTCCAATCTCTCATATTCATCCGTGCTTCCTGCGACGCGGATGATCCCAGGGCGGATGGCATCTCCCTCATTACCTCCCGGGTGTCTGCCTACGGCCGGACGTCCATCTCGATCGCGTGCTCCGCGCAGTAGGCTCGGATCTTCTCGATCATGACGCGGCCGTACTCCCGGCATTTCGTTTCACCGACGCCCCTGACGTCGAGAAACCGGTCCAGTGTCGAGGGCCGTCGGCGAGCCATGTCGCGCAAGGCGGCATCGCCGAAGACCACGTAAGCGGGGACGCCGCGATCGCGCGCCAGCGCGGCTCGCAGGGTCCGTAGGGCTTCGAACAGCCCTTTGTCCACGCCTTCCCAGGATTCGGCGCTCGCCTTCGCGGCCCGTTGCCGCTCGGGCTTTCGCGTCGGCTGGAGCAGTCGCGGCGTCACCTCTCCCCGGAGCAGGCGGTAGCCTTCCGGTGTGACCGTCAGGACGTTGTACTCGCCGGTCTTCTCGACAAAACCCTGGCCGACAAGCTGCTCGATCCAGCTATGGACGGCGTGCCTGTCATGCTCGCTGAGCAGTCCGTGCGTGCTCAGATTGTCGTGGCGGTTCTCTATGATACGCTGGTCGCGCGAACCGGTCAGGACCGCGGCGGTGTAGGCGCCGCCGAATCGCTGGCCAAGGCGCAGGATGCAGGAGAGAATCTTCTGGGCCGGGATCAGCGCGTCATCGATCGAATCGACGTGTCCCAGGCAGACGTCGCAGCCGCCGCAGTCCGCCTGCCTGAGCGGCTGTCCGAAGTACCCAAGGATCGCTTTGCGACGGCAGACCCCCTCGGTGCAGTAGCCGTACATCCGTGCGAGCTTGGCCAGGGCGATTTCCTTGGCCTGCGGCTCCATGTCGCCCAGCAGGGTCTTCCACACGCCGTAATCGCCGCCGGAATAGAACAGGCAGCACTCCGCTTCCAGCCCGTCGCGCCCGGCCCGGCCGCTCTCTTGCTGGTAGTGCTCCAGCGACTTTGGCATGCCCGCATGGATGACGTAGCGGACGTTCGACTTGTCGATCCCCATCCCGAAGGCAATCGTGGCAACAATCGTGTCGATTTCCTCAGAGACGAAGTCATCCTGGTTCTTCTTGCGATCCGCGTCCGTCATGCCGGCGTGATAGGGCGCCGCTCGATAGCCCTGCGCCACCAGGGTCTTGCACATTTCTTCGACGTCGCGGCGGCGAATGCAGTAGATGATGCCGGACTCGCCCCGGTGACGGTCGAGGACCTCGCGGACCTGCTTGACGATCCGGCCTCGTGACTCGACCTTGTACATCAGGTTCGGCCGGTCGAACGAGCCGACCAGCACGGCCGGGTCCTTCAGGCACAACTGCTCGGCGATATCGCGGCGCACCTGCTCCGTCGCCGTGGCGGTGTAGGCGCCGATGGTCACGCCGGGGAACAGCGTTCGCAACGAGCCTAATTGTCGATACTCCGGCCGAAAGTCGTGGCCCCACGTGCTGATGCAATGGGCCTCATCCACGGCGATGAACGACAGCGTCAGCGTTTGCAGCATCGAGCGGAATGTCTCGGACACCAATCGCTCGGGCGAGATGTACAGCAGCTTGAGCCGGCCGTTGCGGATTTCCTCCATCACGCCGTCTCGCTCCCGCGAGTCCAGAGAGCTGTCGATGCGAGCCGCCGGCACGCCGCACTCCGCCAGGGCGTCCACCTGGTCCTTCATCAGCGAGATCAGCGGCGAGACCACAACGGCCAAGCCGGGCGAGACCACGGCAGGAGCTTGAAAGCACAACGACTTGCCGCCACCGGTCGGCAGGACTACGATGGAGTCCCGCCCACTGCAAAGATGCTCCATCGCCTCTCTTTGCAGAGGTCGAAACTCCTTATAGCCCCAGTATTGCTCTACCGCTTTCTTGAGCTGTTCGACCAAGACCGACCGCCTCCAATGCTTTGCGGATCAGGCGCCGCCGCATTGTACACGAGACCGGGCCGCGAAGCCAGCCCGTGGGGCGATTTGTCTACAGTTCGCTCCAACTCTGGCTTTGTTTCGCTCACCCGGGCAGCCGTCAGGTGGGACGGACGATCCGCTCGGCCAGGAGAGTCTCGGTCTGGGTCGCCGGGGTCATCTCCGCCGGCACTCCCTGGCGATGGTCCTCGCAGTGGCCGAGTTCCTTCTCGGCGACAAGGTCGTGGCGGGCGAACCGGTGGTGCCAGATGGCAGTTTGCGGGAGACTGCCGCCGCGTGGTGCAGAGACCGGCCCGCCACGGCTGCCGTTCGCGCAGGCTGCCGTGGAGGCCGGTGTCTGTTCCCCAAATCTGTCATGTCAATGCATGTTCGCGATGATGGTCAGCGCGGCACTGTGCCCGGCGGTGGCCATCAGCATCTGCGCCCCGAGCATCGCCACAGTGGGATGTGGCTGGATGCAGGAGGTGCCGATCAGACCCACGCAGGGATTCAGGATCAGGCATGGGTTGGGTGTCGGACACAGCATGAGGGCTGCGTGCGGCATGCAAATCACGGGCGGGATCAGGCACAGACTCGGACACGGCGACGGAAAACCGCTCGGCGTGCTCATCGAGACCTGGAACGAGCTGACGGACACAGTGGCGAAGCTCATGTCGATGCCGTCTGCCTGTGCGGTGCCACTATATGCCAGCAATACCATCGACAACAACAATACAGACTTTTTCATACCGACCTCCCTGTACAGAACTGAGACGATCTATTCTGTCAAGGCGCAGCCTCACCATGAGGCCCGTCCGCCTGGACAAACCCTTGCGAAACCATAGCGCTCGAAGAACGTACGTTCAAAGTTGCCCACCGTCGTCGCGCAGCACCCTTACCGGCGCGCCCAACGCCCGTGGTCGTTTGAGTGAAACCCGGAACGGTATGTCTTCCCCCGCACAGAGAGCCTATTCGTTGCCTATCATAGGCACGAGCGCAGCATACCGCTCGGCGGGGGGGCTTGTCAAGAGAAATCTGCTCCTTTTCTGCGAGAACTCCGGAGAGATACCCTTTTATTTGGTCAACCGCTGGGGCACAATCAGGTAGATGGGGCGGTGGGGATCGTGACGGCGAAGGTGCTGCCCTGGGTGGGTTTGCTCTCAACGGTGATGGCGCCCTGGTGGGCATCGACGATGAATTTGGCGATGCTCAGACCCAGGCCACAGCCTTCCGCCCGGCGGGAGAGGCTACGATCCACTTGGTAGAAACGGCGGAAGATCCTCTTCATCGCGCGGCGCGGGATACCGAGGCCGTTATCGGAGACAATGAAGCGCACAGCGCCGCTGTCGCCGATGACGCGCAACGCGATCTGCTTGTTGTCGTGGGTGTATTTGTAGGCGTTGTCCAACAGGTTGACCAGGACGGTGACCAGGGCGTCGTGGTCGGCTTTGATTTCGGGCAGGTCCTCCGGGATATCCGTCTGGAAGCGGCAGGTGCCACGGCTGAATTTCGTCTTCACCGCCTCCGCCGCCGTGCGGGCGATGCTGGCCGGGCTGACCGGTCGCATCTGGAACGCCTGTTTGTTCCGCTCCATCCGCGAGAACGTCAGGAAATTGTCGATGAGCCGACTGAGCCGTTCGTTCTCGCGCGAGACAAGCTGCAGGTACTCCATCACTTGCTGCGGGTTGCGGTAGTTGCCTTCGAGCAGGGTGTCCACCAGGACGCGCATCGACGCCAGCGGGGTCTTGAGCTCGTGGCTGACCGTGGCGATGAAGTCGTTCTTGAGCCGGTTGAGCTTGACCTGCTTGCCGATGCTCTTGGCGGCCATGGCGCCCGAGACGAGGATCAACAGAATGACGAGCATGCCGGTCCAGGTGTAGATGGCGATCCGCTCATCCGCCGCCCGGCGGAGGATGTCGGCGTTCTTGAAGAACAACTGAACCGTCCAGCTTGGGAAGTACGGACTGACGGCGTGTGCGACGAAGGGCTCGCGGTCGGTCTCGATCAGCCCGGCGACGTGTCTTCCGCCGTCATCGACGATGAGGTAATCGACGTTGGCATCCTGGAAGCTGCGCGCGCAGTCGCGGAGCGTGCCGAGGACGTCCTCGGGCGACAGCAGGGCGATGCACATCCCCCGGCTCGTTCTGCGGAGGACTCCATAGAAAGCGGTATCTCCGATTTTGAGCGGCTGGAGCCGGTACGGTTCCCAGGCGTCGAACATATCCGTCGTTGGGAATTGCTCAGCGAAGCGGATGGAGCGTTCCTCGGCCTCGATGAGCGCAGCGAGCGAGACGCCGCGAAGCAAGTCGGCGTTCCTGGCCAGCAGGCCCGTCTCGCCGCCGATCTCCAGGACCTTGCGGGCAAGGAAGAGGTTGTCATCGGCCGACAGCGCGAAGTCGGCGCTGTTGGCGCTGTACAGCATGGCCAGCAACTTGCGAAAGGTCTCCTCATAGAGTGACGCGTACGCCGGGTTGTCCTGCATCCAGCCGAGCAGCAATAGTCGGGCGTTGGCGATCAGAGCGAGACTGCGTGAGTCGCTGGTCTCGGCCAGCGGACTGAAAGCGGCCCGCTGTCGACATTCAGCGATGGCGCGGTCGAGGTCGCCGAGTTTCACAAGTGAGCGGCTCTTGCCGATGCAGGCAGCCAGCCGGCCGTGATCGTCGCTGATCTGAGAGTACTCCTCGTAGCGATCCGCCGCCTGTTGATATTCTCTTTTGATGAACTCCAGTTCCCAGGCATCGGCGAAGTCCTCGGAGGGACGGGTCCCGGCGTCCATCGAGACGGCCGGGAACAGTCGCCGGCCGGTGTCGTCGTAGATGAGCAGGCCGTCATAGCCGCCTTCGCTGACGGCCGAGACGAACTGCCGGTAGAAGTGGACCGACGGTCTCCTGTCCAGGTGTCTGCAATACTGGAGCCACTGCTCCTCGATCTTCGTCGTGGCCTCGGCTAACTGGTTCTTGTAGGGAGTCGTGAGTCTTTGGCGGACAGTAAGCCGCTCGCTCCGGACGACCTCGTTCATGAACCAGAGCAGGCAAACGGTCGGCAGGATCACCGCCACGGTCAGCAGCAACACAACCCATCGAAACTGCCCGAAGCCAGGATTCGTGTGGAGCAGAGTCTTCATACCGATCAACGGTCATTATACTGCATCGCGGAATCCTTGCCTGTAAAAACGCGTGCGGGAGGCCGATGGAGTCCCGGCCTCCCGCACGTGCATGTCCATAGAAGGAGGGTCATTTCGGTTCGTAGAGTTGTCGGACCTGGGCCTCGGTGAGGCCGAAGTTGTAGACGCGGACATCGTCAATCAGGCCGTAGAAGAAGCGGTCGCGCATCGCGGCGTTTTCACCGATCAGCACCGGCTCGTCGTCAGTGCCGATGGCGCCCTTCGCCTCCTGCGAGGCATCGAGCGTCCCGTCGACGTAGAGGTACATCTTCCTGCCGTCATAGGCGCCGGCGACATGATGCCACTCGCCGCCGGTGACGGCCCGGGTCCCGAACAGGCTGCCGTATTCGTTGCCGCCGGGGACTTCGAGTCCGGTGCAGGCGAATTCGAGCGTGGTGGCCTCGTTGTTCCTCTGGATTCGCCAGGCCCCTTCGCCCTTGGTGACGATGGCCTGCCAGGGCTTGCTCCAGACGGTCGGTTTGATCCATGCGGCCACAGTGACGCCGGACGTGAAGTCAAAGGCGGACTCATCCACGACTTCCAGGCAGTCCCCGTCGCCGTCCAGGGCGATGGCTCCACCCACCTTTCCGCCGGCGGGCTGCCACCTGGCATTGCCCTGGACGTTGGCGGCATGGCCGTTGCCGGAGCTGTCGGCGGCCTTGTCGCCGCTCGTCTCGTCCAGCTTCCACCAGGCCACCAGGCCGGCCAGCTCGATCGTGCCCAGGGCGCTCGGTTGCTGCCAGGCGATGTCGTTCTCCGTGTGCCACATGAGCTTGGTGTCACGATCCCCGCCGTCATCGTCGTCGTTCACGTGCACGTCGAGCCCGATCCGGGTGCCGGGACGAGGAGTGACGCCCAGGGTAGACCACGGAAGCTTGATTTCGAAGCGGTAGCCCTTGTCGGTTGGACTGGCGGAGTGTGTCACGCCTTCCATCTTGTTGTGACGGGACTCGCCCTGGCTGCTGGCGGCGGTGAACCGGGAGCCCTCCCAGTCGAAGTGGTACTGGTAGTCGTTCTGGGTGTAGACGTCGGACTTGCTGTTGTCGGCGTCGATGAAGACCTCGACGCTGTCGTCCAGCCAGAACTCGACGGAGTCGTTGACCGGCTTGTCGTCCACGACATCGACGAGCAGGTACAGGCCCTGGCTGTCCCAGAGCGTCTTGAAACTGGCCGAGAAGTCCTCGGGCGACGCGGAGGCGTTGTAGGCCACGTGCTCGATCCGCTGCGCCGGCACGGCGGCCCACTCCTGCTCGTCCCCCTTCATCGTGAGCGGCTTGCCGGCCTGCGGGACGCTCAGCGCTGGCTGAGCCTGCCGGACCTGTGCGGTCTCCTTCTGCTTCATGGCGGAAATCATCTGCGTGATCTGAGTGACGGCGCCGACGATCTGACTCATCCGGGGCAGATCGCTGATGCTCAGGCGGACGCCGAAGCTGTTGGCCTCTTCGCTCGTTAGCAGGCGGATCGTCGTGTTCTCGGTGGCCTTGATCAGCTCCTCAATGGACTGTTGTGTCTGTTTGGCGGCCTCTTCCGATGGAAGGTGCACGTTCTGAGCAGCCAGGGCGAGCACGCCGGGAACGCTGACGAGGACGAGCTTGCTGGTCTTCGGCGACATCGTTGTGATGGCGTCCTTCATCTTGCCGCCGTCGAGGACGGAGCTGTTCTGCCTCATCGCGGTCACAGACTGGCCGATCACCGGTGCGCCGAGCGAGAGCACCATGGTCTTGCTCGCTTCGTCCGTGTAGCCCAGAAGTCTCATGTTGTTGGCCAGGATGATTTCATACTGGCCCGAAGCCGGCAACTGCGGCTGTGTATCGGCGGAGACGAGGTTCGCCATAGCCAGCAGGGTCAGCAGCAATTGCTGCGTCTTTTGCGGCTCGCGGCTGGTCACCGCCAGGCCGATCGACTGGAGCGCCGGCGGGATTCCACTCCACTCGGCCGGGGCGGCGCCTTTGCCCGGCAGGGCGAACAGGCTGATCTGCTCGATGTTGCCGAAGATCTGCGCGGCGAGATCCTGTCCCGTGGCGCTGATGATCTTGTCCCTGGCGGCCTGGGCCTGCGCGGTCCCGGCGTCACCCAGGGCCAGACTGACCAGGGCAACCGCCTCGGCGGGCACCGCTTTGAGCAAGGCTCTGTTCAGATTCGGCGTGCGGATCAGGTTGTACGCCGTGGACTGACTCCCGTCCCGGAGGTTGACGTTCGCCTCCAGGGCCACGCCGGTCTCGCGCAGCGACAGCGTCGCAATGAGGTCTGTCACGTTGTTGAAATTGACCAGCTCATTGGCCATCTTCAACTGCGGTGGAATCTGGTCGGGGGGCATCGTCTTCAGCAGCCTTCGGTGCACCTCGGCGACGTTCACCCACACCGTCAGAGCATTCTGCTGGCGCGCCTGCTTGCTGATCCCGGCGAACGATGCATTGGCCGAGGCCAGCGTGGGCTGGCGGGCGGCCCCCTTGTACTGCCTGATCGCCCACTCCAGTTGTTCGGTCGCCTTGGCCGAAGGGGTGGTCACGATGAAGACGGTGTCGTCGAACGCGGCGCCGCCGCCGTCGCCGAACTTGACGGTCGTCATGCCTTCGACGGGCGCACCCGTCTGACCGAGCATGCTGAGTCCCATCTGGAGCAGGCCGCGAACGGCGTCGCTGCGGCCGGGGAACAGCACGATCGTCGCCGCCGGCGTCTCCTTGCTGACATCTGTGACCCCGACGCCGAGACTGCGAATCTTCTTGAGCTCCGCCATCATGGCCGGGTTCAGAATCTTGCCGATGATGTCCACTGGATTGTTGCCGCCGCCCGCCCGGGCCTGCCCATTGCGCCCGCCCGTCTGACCAGGGTCCCTTGTCATGGTCAGCGCGTTGAGCGGATTCTCCAGGGGCGTGCCCTTGAGCATGTTCAGGATCGTCTCGACCTGCCGGCCAGGACTGCCAATCTCCGCATACGCCAGCGTCTCCGGCGGCATGAGAGTCGCCGGGTCGGCGCTGCTCAGCTCCTCCAGCATCGGCCCGGCCTTCTCCACCAGCTCAGTCTGGTCACTGTACTCCGTCACGAGCTTCTCGAAGGCGGCTCGGGCCTTCGGCTCGTTGCTCTTCTTGAGGTAGCAGGAGCCCTGCCGATACAGGGCCTGGGCCACGAGGTTCCTCGGGGCGGAACTGTCGAGAATCACCTGCTGGTAGATCCCGATGGCGGCATCGAGATTGCCCTCGACCTCCTCGGCGTAGAGTCCCTCGCGGAGCAGCTCCGCGGCGGATTTGGCGAATGCCGCCGGCGCCCACAGGCCCGCCAGCAGCACCGCAACGGTCAGTACGGTCATTCGTGGTGTCATCGTCGTGCTCCTTTCCGGAAAAATGTATCAGCGACCACTTGGTTTCATACAACGATAGTGTCGATCCCGCGTGTTACGGTTTTGTTACCGCTTGATCCTTTTTTAGTGATTTCTCGGCGACGGTGGGGTTAGCATGTGCGCTCAGGTTGGCAGTGTGCAGGACACACCTTACCGACTACGGACTGGACCGGGGAATTGCATTGTGGAACTGAGTGCTCTTGATTACGCCGTGTTCGCTCTCTACGGCGTGGCGGTGCTGGTGGTGGGGTGGTGGGTGACACGGCGGGAGAAGACCTCGCAGGACTACTTCCTGGCCGGCCGGCGGCTGCCGTGGTACGCCATCGGCCTCTCGCTGATCGCCACGAGCATCTCGACGGAGCAGTTCATCGGCGAAGTCGGGTTCGCCTATCGGCACGGCTTGGCCGTGGCGAACTGGGAGTGGGGTGTCTTTCCCGCGATGACGGTGATGATCCTGTTCTTTGTCCCGTTCTACGTCCGCCGGCAGATCAGCACGATGCCCGAGTGGCTGGAGCATCGTTTCGGCCCGTCCACCCGGCTGACCCTGGCGGTCATCATGGTGCTGTCGTACGTGTTCATCAATCTCGCCGGGGTCCTCTACGCCGGCGGCCTGGCATTGCACGCGATCTTCGACGTCGATCTCTGGTGGGGCATCCTCGCGTTGTCCGCCGTGACGGCGGTCTACACGGTGATGGGCGGCCTGCCCCGCCGTCGTCTGGAACGACGTGATCCAGGCGACGCTGCTGCTGGGCTCCGGCCTGCTCGTCTTCTTTCTCGGGCTGCACGAGGTGGGGGGCTGGGAGGCGATGCGCGGCGTCGGGGACCGTGCCCATCTGATGCTTCCCGCAAGTGACCCGGACCTGCCCTGGACCGGCATTCTTGTGGGGATGGTCTCGACGAACCTGTGGTACTACGCGACGAATCAATACATCAACCAGCGGGTCCTGGGCGCTCGCAACGAATGGCACGCCCGCGCGGGAGTAATCTTCGCGGGCTTTCTCGGCCTGTTCCTGGCGCTGGCCGTGTGCTTCCCGGGCCTGATCGCATACCGGTTGTTCCCGAACCTGGAGAACCCGGATGAGGCATATCCGCGGGTCGTCAGCCACCTGGTCGGCCCGCTCGGCTATGGCCTACGCGGCTTGGTCTTCGCCGGGCTGCTCGGGGCCATCATGTCCACGCTCGACGCTCTGATGAACTCGTGCGCGACCATTCTGTCGATCGACTTCTATCAACGGCTGTGGAACCCGTCGGCGAGCGACCGCCAGATGATCCGGGTCGGGCGCATCACGACGCTGGCGGTGCTGGTGGTCGGGATACTCTGGACGCCGGTCGTCGGCCAGTGGAAGACCCTGTTCGGCTATTTCCAGGAATGCTGGTTCTTCATGGCCGTACCGATTGTCGTCGTCTTTGTCTCGGCGCTGCTGTGGCCTCGCTCGAACAACTACTCCGCCACCGCCACGCTGCTACTATGTATCCCGATGACCCTGCTTCCCGCCGTGCTCCACGCGCTGGACTGCAAAATCAACCCCTTCAACTTGGCCGGCCTGTTGCTGGCTCCGGTGATTGCTTTTCATGTCATGACCACATACCTGAAGCCCGCTCCGCCGGCAGCCGTCATAGACAAGTGGATTTGGAGGCCGCACCTGCTCCGTTTGCCACCCGAGGAGCGTACCGCCTCCCGCCCCTGGACAAGCCTGATCCTGTGGTGGTCCGCAGTCGCCGCCGCCTACGTCACGCTCTATGCCCTCTTCTGGTAAGCCGGTGACGGCCTTCTACGACTTGCTGGCCTCGGCGGTCCCGCCGTAGGCGCCCATGTTGATCCGCCCACCATTCGGCGTCGGCTCGGACCCAACGTCGTCCGCCGGATCTCCGGCGTTGATGCAGGGACTGGTCTTGGTGTCCTGTTTCCAGCGGCGCGTGAGCGGGTCCCGTCGACCGGTCTTCGACATCAGGTGGTAATCGCCGGCGACCCAGACGCCGTCCGGATGTGCGGCGTCTCGTTTCCAGTACCCTTGCCAGGCGAACAGAGGATCCTCTTTCTTGTTGCCCGTACCCGTCCAGCCGCCGGCTACGTCACTGTAGGTGACCGCGACGGACGCCGTGGACTCTGCATCGATCTGATCCGGCGTGTTGCCCCAGACGATGCAGTTGCTCAGTTGCAGGTGGCTCCGGTAGGCGCTGATCCCTCCCCCGATGGGGGCGTCATTGCCCGCGATCGTGCAGGAAACGATCTTCGCGTCGCTTCGATAACAGTCGATCCCGCCGCCTCCGTACTCGAAGGCGCGGTTGCCCACGATGAGGCAGTGAGTGATCGTGGGGCTGCTCCTGTTGCACAGAATTCCGCCTCCGGCTTCTGCGTAGCCACCGGTGATCGTGAAATACGACAGAACACAGTCGGCGTCTTCGCCACCACTGAAGGTCACCACGGGCCCGGCGCCCTGCCCGTCCAGGATGGCGGGCTCCAACTGCATGTCGGCCAGCATCTGTTGATCTCGGGCATCGACCACCCCATCGCGATTGATGTCCATCGTCAGGTACTTGGCATCTGCCAGATCGGCGCGCTGGAGCGTGACGTTCTTGCCGCCCAGATCAATCGTCTCGGGATAAGTCCCCGGCAAGACCTCGATGATAGCCCCATCGGAAGCCGCGTTGATGGCTTCCTGGACCGTATCATAGGGATGCCGGAAACTCCCGTCTTCCGCCGGGTCAGGACCTGACGCATCGGCGGTCCGCACGTAAATGCTCCGATCGGAAGCGGGCCGGGCCGTGACAACGACAATATGAGTCTGGATCGGCATGCCTTCCCAGGAGCGCATGTACTCGAACATCACAGTAGCACTGCCCGTGCCCGTCGCACGAAAGGTCCACTCCTCCACGCCTCCGCCGCCGATCACCCCGGGATTCGTCGGCGTGTATTCCGTGCCGAGCAGCTCCAGCCAGGGCGGCAAAGACCCTGCCAGCACCCATTGGTAACCCGTCGACGGATTGGACTCCAGGCGGATCGCGAACTGCTCGCCCACCAACACATCGACGTGCTCCGTGTCGGCCGGGGCCTCCGCAGTGACCTGGACGACGTGCACCCGCTCAGGCGCAGCCATCGAGGGCGGCATGTACTCGAACGTCAGGGTCGTGCTTCCCGCTGCTGTGGCCCGAAACGTCCAGTATTCCGTCCCGCCTCCGCCGATCAACTCTGGGTTCGTAGCGACGTATGACCTATCAACCAATTCCAACCAGCTCGGCTGGGATTCCGCAAGGATCCATTGATAGCCCGTGCTTGGATTCAATGCCAGAGCGACCGTGAACTCCTCGCCTACATCAACGAAGACAATCTCATAGGTGTCGGCAAACAGGACAGACTGACAGCAGGCTGCCAAGATGCACAGGACGGCCAAGAACCACGATCGATTTCGGTCAACCATCTCCAGCCTCCTTTGGAAAACATGTTTGCATCAGGCGATATGAACTCCGGACACTGTAACCGCCATTGTACACGGCAGACCGGCGGAAATGCAAGCTGGAAATCTGAGGCGGGCAAGCGGTATCGGCGTTCTTGACGAGGCGAACCCGGACTCGTAGAGTATCATGGATGGCGCAGACACTATATATCGTTGATGGGCACGCTCACATTTACGCGGCCTACTACGCTCCGATGAAGCAGCGGCTGACCAGCCCGGCCGGCGAGCCGACCAAGGCGACGTACATCTTCACAACGGCCTTGTTCGGTTTGTTGGACAAGCAGAAGCCCGATATGCTCGTCGTGGCGATGGACAGTGCGGCCCCGACGTTTCGAAGCGAGGTCTTCGCGGAGTACAAGGCCCACCGGCCGCCCATGCCCGACGATATGCCGGGCCAGGTGACGCGGATCGAGCAGATCCTCGAGGCGATGCGGATTCCGGTCCTGCGGATGGACGGATACGAGGCGGACGACATCATCGGAACGCTGGCGAGGAAGGCCGCCGCCGATGGAATCGACGTGTTCATCTGCTCGAGGGACAAAGACATCCTGCAACTGCTCGACGATCGGATCCGCGCGTTCGATATCAAGACAGGAAAGACCATTGACAGCCGCGTGATGAAAGAGGAGATGGGCATCCTGCCGGAGCAGATCGTCGATTGCCTGGCCCTGGAGGGCGACGCGGTGGATAACGTGCCCGGTGTGCCGCTGATCGGCGAGAAGACCGCGCGCGAGCTGATCCGCACCTACGGCAATCTCGACAACCTCTACGCCCACATCGACGAAATCAAGGGCAAACGCGGCGAGAACCTTCGTGCCTCCAAGGACCAGGCATACGTCAGCCGGGGCCTTGTCACCCTCGATTGTGCGGTCCCAGTGGCGATGGATTACGGAGCATTCGCCGTGAAAGAGCCGGATAGTGAGCGACTGACCGAAGTCTTCACGCAGCTTGGCTTCAACCGGCTTCTGGGGAGGCTTAACCCTCCGGAAAGCACGACAAGTCGTCCGGCCGATTCTACGCCGGTAATCGAATCGCCGCCGCTGCCACCGCGCGATCCCACAAAGCCGGTCTCTGCCCATACGACGACGCATCAATACACGCTGGTTGATACGGCGGAGAAGCTCGCGGACCTTGTTGCGGGGCTGCGAAAGCCCAGGCTCCTGTCCGTCGATACGGAGACGACCTCACGCAACGCGGTGCGAGCGGAGCTGGTTGGCGTAAGCCTCTGCTGGGAGCCGCACCGGGCGTTCTATGTGCCGGTGAAAGGGCCGCTGGGCTCGTCGCACCTGGACCTGGCGACGGTGCGCCGTGCGCTGGCCCCGATCCTTGGTGACGACAGCGTTCGGAAGATCGGCCAGAACCTCAAGTACGATTTGATCGTGCTGAGAAACGCACAGATGCCGGTTCGCGGCGTGTACTTCGACACGATGGTCGCATCCTATTGCCTCGATCCGGAGCGCATGTCCCATTCTCTGGACAACCTGGCGATGGATTTCCTGGCGTACGAATGCGTGCCCATCGAGGCCCTGATCGGCAAGGGGAAGAACCAGCTCTCGTTTGACCTGGTCGATCTGACCGCCGCGTGCGAATACTCGGCGGAGGATGCCGACATTACGTATCAGTTGTATCTTCGCCTCAAGGAGCAGTTGGAGTGTGAGCCGCAACTCGAAAAGCTGTTCCACGAGGTTGAAATGCCTCTGGTGGAAGTCCTGGCGGCGATGGAATACAACGGCGTGTCCATCGACACGGCTCTGCTGCGGCAGATGTCGGGCGAGCTGGACGAGGCGCTAAACCACGTCGCCGAGCGGATCTACGAGCAGGCGGGCACGGTCTTCAACATCGACTCGCCCAAGCAGCTTGGCGAAGTGTTGTTTGACCGGCTCAAACTCCAATCGAAGAAGTTCGGCAAGGGCGCCCGCAGCACGGATGCCGAGGTCTTGGAGCAGCTTACCGATCAGCACCCGATTGCAGACATGGTTCTCGAATACCGCACGCTGGCGAAACTGAAGAACACGTACGTGGACAAGCTCCCTTCGCTGATCGACCCGAGGACGCACCGGTTGCACGCCTCGTTCAACCAGACGGTGACCGCCACCGGCCGGCTGTCCTCGAGCAATCCGAACCTGCAAAACGTCCCCGCGCGCACGGAGCTCGGCCGCAAGATCCGGGCCGCGTTCGTGCCCGCAAAGCAGGGCGACTGCATCCTCAGCGCCGACTACAGCCAGATTGAGCTGCGGCTGCTGGCGCACTTCTCGAAGGACGCCGCGATGCGTGCCGCGTTTGCCGCCGATCAGGACATCCACCGCTTCGTGGCCTCGCAAATCTACAGCGTGCCGCTGGAGCAAGTGACCGGCGACATGCGGTCGCGATGCAAGACGGTCAACTTCGGAATCATCTACGGGCAGGGGGCTCAGGGCCTGGCCCGCACGATCCACATCAGCCCCACCGAGGCGAAGCACTTCATCGAGCAGTACTTTGCCCGTTACGGCTCGATCCGGGCGTTCATCGAGGAATGCATCGCGCGTGCCCGGCGCACCGGGCATGCGGAGACCATCCTCGGCCGCAAACGCCGAATCGCCGACATCAAGAGCAAGAATCCCGGCCGTCGCGCCCAGGCGGAACGGCTGGCCGTCAATACGGTGATCCAGGGCTCCGCCGCTGACCTGATCAAGCTGGCCATGCTCGCCATCCACCGGCGGATCGAGGCGGAGCACTTGCCGATAAAGATGATCCTCCAGGTCCACGATGAATTGGTCTTTGAACTGCCCGCCGCCGAGGCCGACCAGCACGGGAAATGGATCTCCGAGGCGATGGCCGGCGCCATCCGGTTCGACGTCCCCATCAAGGTCGACACCACCTGCGGCCCCTCCTGGCTCGCCGACAAGTAGTCCAGAGTCTTGAGTCTGGAGTCCGGAGGAAGACCAGCCCGCAGGTCTGCACGCGGATGCGGATAGCCTATAGACTACGACTTCCTGTGCAGGGAGCGGATCAGGCCATTGAGCACCTTTGCCGTCTCCTGACATTTTGCAGCCAACGGTGCGAAGCTTCTGTCAGGCAGATAACCAAGCCGGTGCGCAAGGCCGACGTGATATTCCACTTCACGTGCTGAACCATAGGCGGTGTCGAGGAAGTGCAGGAAGTCCGCTTCCGAATTCCGCGCACAGCCCTCGACAATGTTCGACGCTGTTGAGATCGCCGCTCGGCGCAACTGGGAGGTCAGCCCGAACAGTTCCTCTCGTGGGAATCCCCGTGTGGCCCGATAGGCCGCCAGGACCGACTCATTTGCCAGTTCGAACGCCCGGAGTTTTGTGTGATCGCGCATCGGGACAATCCTCTGTCTGTGGTTCAGAGGTCCGCCAGCCAACCACGGGCTGTCGCGTTCCCGAAATCCTACAGACTCCGGACTCCCAGACTCAAGACTCTCTGCGTCTACTCCGCGCCCTTTGGCGCGGTCGGCGGCCACTCCAGCGGCGGATACGTCGCTTCGCTGGCCTTCTTGATCCACGCGGCGTCGCCGTAGACACCTGCCTGGGTGTAATCGAATGGCGTGAAGCCGATCTGGAGGGCTGGGGAATCGGGCTTGAGACGGAAATCCAGCTTCTTGACATCGGCAAAGCCCGGGTCGGCGATGATCGAGTGCTCATCGTGCTTGGACTGCTGGCGCCACTGGTCCAGCGATAGGCCTGCGAATGTCACGTCCTTCCCGGCAGAGTTCCAATAGCAATTGTCGTCCATAGCGATTCGGACCTTGGTCCACGGTCCGGCCAGCAGGGGACCGGTTTCCCAGTACACGACGTTCTTCTCGAACGTGAACGACAGGTGCTCTTCCACTCGCGTGGCCTGGACCTGGTGGAGCAGACTGTTGACGAGGATGTTGTTGCGGACGGTGTTCTCCTTGCCGTAATGCTGGTGGAAGCTGCCGGTCTTGGTGTTGTAGACGAGATTGTTCTCCAGGACGATGCCGGTGCTGCCCTCGTCGGTGTAGAGACCCCAGCCGCCGTAGGAATAGGCGTAGATGTCGTGGAAGACGTTGTTGCCGATGACGGTCCCCTCGGAGGGTCCCAGGGTGTAGATGCCGCCCATGTCGCTCAGGACCGCCCAGCCGATGTGATGGACGTGGTTGAAGGTGATGTTATTGCGTTTGGCGAGACTCTCCGCGTAGCCCCAGCGCCAGCCGACGGAGATGCCGGTGTAGAGGAAATCGGCGATTTCGTTGTGAGTCACGGCATTGTCGCCGCTGTGGCCGATCCAGACGCCGACGGCCTCCGCGTGAATGCGTCCGCCGCCGCGAAGGATGTTGTTGTCCACCGTGACGTGGTGTGTGCGGGACGGCTCGTCCGCTCGAATCCGGCCCTCGCCGATCCGGATCCCGCCGGCGCCGAGGTCGTGCAGGAAGGACCGCTCGATGCGGCAGTCCTGGCAGCCCTGGCGGAACCAGATGGCGTAGTCGCCGGTATGAGCGATTTCACAATTCTGGATCGTCACGCTACGGGCGCCGTCGATCACGACTGCCGCTTCGGTGGCATAGGCCGCCTGGTAGGGCTCATAGCCTGCCGGGGGCAGCGTGTACTGCTGATGCTCGAATGTCAGGTCCTTGAAGGTCACGTGCTCGACGAACTTGCCGGCCTCGCTCTGGCCTTCGAGGATGAGCAGCTTCGTTGCCGCCGGCGCGATGACCTCGGCCTTCCTCATGTCCTCGCCGGGCCGGGGTTTGTAGTACAACATGCCGTCGCGAGCGAGGAACCACTCGCCGGGCTCATCGATCGCGGCCTTGAGATTCTCCAGGTGAAACCGCGTGCCGGCGGGCCAGCCGGAGTAGGTCTTCAACTTCTGGCCGGTCGTGACGATCTGGCCTTTGTCGAAGTCCACGCTCTGAAGGTACCGCCGTGTCATGCACCACTTGTGGTACGCCACGAGCACGACGTCGTGAATCTCGCCTTCGCTGAGGCCTTTCAGCGGAGCCAGAGCCTCCGCTGGCATGTTCGTTGTTCGCACAAACTGGCCCGGCTCGCCTTCGACCGGCGTCTCTGTGCTGTCGCCCATGTGGAGATAGAACCTGTTGGGGGTTCTCGCCCGTACGGCTCTCCGGCCGTTGACGAACAACTGCTCGAAGCACCACGACCCGTTCGCTACATCAGGGACATGCGCGACCCATGCCCCATTCTCCGTAGGCTTGAAGCCCTGGATGACTCGCCCGCCGCTGAAGACCGGTCGAGCTCCCTGGGCCGCCTCAATCGTCAGGCCGCTGTCAATGTCGCTCAAAACGAAGGGCTTGGTGAGGGTATAGTGGCCGTCAGCCACGACGATCCGCGGGCGGAAGTCCCCCGGTTTCGCAGTGGGATACTGGGTGTGTGCCGACTTCCTCCATTCTCGAACAATGTCACGAGCCCGCTCAAGAGTAGCGACGGGACCTTCCCCCTTGATCATGTGTTCGGAGGTTTTGGCAGGCGATCCCGCATTCGTGTCGTCGCCATCAGGAGATACATGGCAAACCGTGATGATGGCTGCCGGCAGAACAGAAGTCAGAATCAGCGCAAGCACAAGTGATGCGGTCAGATGCGAGATTCGCATTTCTCACCTCCACTCATTTTGTGGTGCGTGAAGAAGCCCTGTGCGGCACATTCCGCCGCCACAAGTCTACACCGTCAGGTCTTCCCATTGGATGCCGACCTTCTTGCAGGCGTAGCCGATCTCTTTTCTGTAGTCGCCGTAGCCGACCATCCAATGGAAGCCCGGCATGCGCTCCGCCAAGTGCTTGCTGTCGCACGTGAAGCGGACGTCGATCTGCGAACGGCAGATCGGCAGGAACGGCGCATCGACGATCTCTGCCTTCAGGCCGACCCACCGTTTCAACTCGAAGTCGGGAACGATGATCGTGAGGACTTGGCCCTTGCTCATCTCGACTTTCGGGGCGACCCCGTAGTCGGACTCGAAGTGCGTCAGGAGGCGGACGGGCTCGAGGTCCTTGCCGTTCATCCTGCGCGGGGCGGTGCAGTGCGCGAGCGTAATGATGCCGTCGTGCGGGTATGTCGGGTCGTTCAGGAAGACCGGGTTGCCGGAGATGTTCGCCAGCAGCACGCCGGACGGGATTACCACAAAATCCGACTCGCAGAAGGCTACATACCGCGAATCGTTCAGCAGCGACAACGGCAGACAAGCCGTCGTCTCGGAGATCGGCATGATGGTTCCCATGCACCCATTGATGGTGATCGCCTGGCAGTCAGCCTTCTTCATCACGGCGCGAAACACCTCGTCCAGCAGAAAGGCGTTGTCGACGAAGCTCCGCTGCGTCTCCAGTGTGAGCGTTGCGTCGTTCAAATAGGCGGACGCTCGTTGCTGGGCTTGTTTCACGGCGGCTTCGTCCGCGCGGGCTTCCTTCATCAGTCTGCCCAGATCGTCGTAGGAGAGCGTGCGAATATCGAACTTCCATTTCTCTCGGACCTTGTCGGGCACGACGCCCGGCGGTTGAGCCCAGGCCCCCGGACCGCCGACGGCAATGATTCGGGTGCCGAGGGCATTTTGCAGGCCGCACAGCGCCCGCAGACGCCAGAGGAGATCATCCTGGCTGTCCACGACCACGTCGCCGTCATCGACGCCCTGCACTTTCCTCGCGTCGGTGTGCTGGCGCAGGTACCGGGGACTGATGATCTCGTACCACAGATAGACCGGTCCGGATTTATGGCGGCAGAAGATCATTGAGTTCTTCGCTCGCTTGCCGATCTCGTCGAAGACGTTCATCGGCCCGCCGGCCGCATAGATGATCGCGACATCGGCCTTCTCCAGGTCGTCAATCTTCGCCACATCTCCCGCCGAACGGATTCCCACGGGCTTGAGAAACTCCACCGGGAAGTCCGCCCGCTGTTTCATCTCGTTCAGCTCGCCCTGGATGCGGCCTAACTCCTGCTCCGCCTGTGCCTGGGTCTCAATGCCGCCCCAGGAGCGCCAACTCGTCTGATGCCGTCGCGTCGGGACCTCATAGACCAGGATGGGTTTGACCACCAGCGCCCGACGTTGCGGCCCCGCCCGGCTGCCTGACTCCGCAGCCATTGCCACGCTCGACCACGTCAACCCGGTCAGGGCCATGCCCAGCGCGCCCGCGCCGCTGACCCCCTGCAAAAAGCCTCTGCGGCTGATCCCGGCTGTCGCAGATGCGTGCTCGCCGCACGGACAGCAGGTCGTTCGCATCGGATGTCTCTCGGACTGCTCATTCATCATGTGTCGTCCCCTTCTACAGACTTGGAATATGACATCAGTACTTCGGGAATATACCCCGACCCGATCTGAAGCACAAGCCCAAAAGGTGCCGCAGAGCGGTCTTGTCCCCGTCCTTGGGATCGTGTATAATAGTGAACCAAGGCTGGATGACACAGGCTCGGTGGTACGGGCGTTCGATGAGAAGGAGGTCGTCATCATGAAACGGCGAATTCTGTTCATCGCGGCTGTCTGCATCCTGCCGGCGGTCTGCCTGGCACGTGGCGGTTCCCTGTTTCCATACGCGTGGTACGTGCCTTACGACCGGCTCATCGCCAACACAGAGGCCTTCATCCGGGAGCACCCGAACGATCCGCAGGGGTACTATACCCTGGGCCGGATGCACTACTTCACCTTCTTGAATCGGATCCCGTTTGTCCCAACCCGAAAACCGGATGGCCTACCCCCCGACATCGCGGCCGATTGGCAGCTTCTTGAGCAACCGCATTGGCTGACCGTTGACCGTCTGTTGTACGATGTGCGCGGCGACCAGGCACAGAAGCTCGTTCTGGAGGCGTGGGGCTATCCGACACGGACGGACGTGCCCTCGTCGAGGTTGCTGGAATTCGACAACGAGGTTTGGCGCAAACGGCAGGAACTGGAACAGCAGGGATGGAGGCCGGAGTACATCGAGACCGACAAGGTCCTGGCCCATGCCGGCGCGGCGGTGGACAACCTCGAGAGGGCCTTGGATTTGGACCCGGAGAACGGGCTCTATTACCTGAGCCTGGCAAGCTTGTACGAGGAGTACGTATCCTACACGGCCGACGTGAACGTCACCGAGCATCCGCGGCAACTGGCCAGCGTCACCATACCCAGGATTCGCGTGACCTATTGCCTCGCCTATCGATTTTCCATCGAGGACGATCGCAATCTGAAGTCTCAGCCGGTGTGGGCCAATCTCCACGGCATCGTGAGCCACGAGGCGGGCAGCGCCTACGTGCGACTCGCTGCGGAAGAACCGGCGATTGGCGACGCCAATTCCGTCGCTCAGGTCAAAGCGGACCTGGCGAGATTGGAAAGTCTGCCGACAGTGAGACCGCCGATTACTCCCATCATCTTCTCCGTCCGGAAGCATGAGTCAGTGCTCGAATTGCTGGCACCGGACACTCACGTGACCTTCGATCTGGACGGGATGGGCCGAGATGTCCGATGGCCGTGGATCAAGTCGACCACCGGCCTGCTGGTCTGGGACCCGCTCAACAAAGGCGATATCACCTCCGGCCGGCAACTGTTCGGCACGGCGACATGGTGGATGCTGTTCGCCAATGGCTACCTGGCGCTGGATACGCTCGACGACAACCGCGACGGTTCGCTGTCAGGCCGTGAGTTGAGGGGCATCGGCGTCTGGTTCGACAAGAACAACAATGGTCGCTCGGAACCCGGCGAGGTCCAGCCGGTCACTGGTTTTGGCGTGCAGGCGATCCGCACACGATCCACCGGCACCGATCACGGCATGCTCATGAACGCCGGCGGCATCCTCCTGAAGGATGGGACCACCGTGCCAACCTACGATTGGCTCGTGTCGCCAGTCCCTCGCAATCCAAAGAAGTAGGTCGTCGCGCGGACTGCGATCTGTGCGCACGCAATCGGCACGGAGGGGATAGGCGGGCACGGGGGGCGTCTCACATGGCCAACTGTGATCACGATCATCGTCGGCGGTCGATTCGGCTGGATGGATATGACTATGCCGAATCCGGCGCGTATTTCGTGACCGTCTGCACGCAGGATCATCTGTGCCTGCCCTGGTTTGGGTCGGTCGCGGGAAGGGCAACCACGGGGGGGTGCCCCTACGAGGGGCGACGGTGGTTTGTGCCTTGACGAGGGCGGGGGACGGGGCATAGAATGCTCACCCATGATTGAGATCAATGAGAACTTTCTGAAGCTCCGCGCCGGGTATCTGTTCCCGGAGATCGGGCGACGAGTGAAGGCATTCAAGCAGCAGCATCCCCAGGCCAAGGTCATCAGCATGGGGATCGGGGATGTCACGCAGCCGCTGGCGCCGGCGGTGATCGAGGCGATGCACCGGGCAGTCGGTGAGATGGCCCGGCAGGAGACGTTCCGGGGCTACGACGACAGCGGCGTTGGCTACGAGTTCCTGCGGCAGGCGATCATCGACGGGGACTTCAAGGCTCGCGGCGTGGATATTGAGCTCGATGAAATCTTCGTCAGCGACGGGACCAAGTGCGACACCGGCAACATGCAGGAGGTCTTCGGCGTCGACAACGTCGTGGCGGTGGCCGACCCGGTCTATCCGGTGTACGTCGATACGAACGTGATGGCGGGACGCACGGGCTCCATCAGTGACGGCGGCCAGTACGCGGGGATCGTCTACATGCCTGCGACAGCGGAGAATGGCTTCGTGCCTGAGCCGCCGGATACGCCTGCGGATATGATCTATCTGTGCTTTCCGAACAACCCGACGGGGGCTGTCGCGACAAAGAAGGCGCTGGCCCAGTGGGTGGACTACGCTCGCTCGCACAAGGCGGTCCTGTTCTTCGACGCGGCGTACGAAGCCTACGTCAAGGACCCGACGATCCCTCACTCGATCTACGAGATCAAGGGGGCAAAGGACGTCGCCGTCGAGTTTCGCAGTTGCTCGAAGACTGCTGGATTCACAGGCGTGCGATGCGCCTACAGTGTCGTTCCGAGGCAACTCAAGGCTTACACGAAAGACGGCAAGGCGGTCGAGGTCAATCCCATCTGGCGGCGCCGTCATACGACCAAGTTCAACGGCGTCTCTTACATCACGCAGGTGGGTGCGGCCGCGATCTACACTCCGGCGGGCATGAAGCAGATTCAGCAGACGATCGACATCTACATGGGCAACGCGAGCCTGATCTGTCAGAGACTCGGGGAGCTTGGCTACACGGTCTTTGGGGGTACGAACGCCCCGTACATCTGGGTACAGACGCCCAGGGGCGTCGGCTCGTGGGATTTCTTCGACCTGTTGCTGAACAAAGCCAACGTGGTCTGCACGCCGGGTGCCGGGTTCGGCCCGGCGGGCGAGGGCTACGTCCGCCTGACGGCGTTCGCGACGCCACAGAATGTGGCCGAGGCGCTGGATCGCCTCGCCAAGTTGTAGAGCCTCGTATGGAACCGGGCTCGGCATGTCACCCCCGCGAAGGCGGGGGTCCACAATCGTTCGATGCGTGGCTGGATTCCCACCTTCGCGGGAATGACATGCGGGGGCCGGGGCGTCTGCACAACATGTTAGA